>JANYDT010000049.1 GCA_025359845.1 Acidimicrobiia bacterium | reverse complement strand
CCCTCGACCTCGAAATGGCCGTCTGGGGCTACTTCGCCAACGAACACCTCATCGCGCAACGCCAGTCCCAACAACGCGAGACGCAACCCAAGTCCCGGCCAAGCGCTTCCGCGGAAGCGCCTCGCGAACCACCGCAACCCTGACGCGGGCCAAACTGCTTACGATCTGCCCGCCGAAGGCCATGTCTTGCGCTCCGTGCCACGTAGGACATTTGGGACACCGGCAACAAGTCTCGCCTCCCGAACCATTCCGACCACCGTGTACGGCGCGTGTCCGAGCAGCGTTCGCCAAGACGGGCGCCCGAGGCCGACATGAGACCCCAACCTCGCCGGAGCGTTGCTAGGGTCTCCCGGTCGCTGTTATCGGCGAGCCGACCCGACCGATGGCCGCACCGACCAGGTTCACGTGTTCGTGTGCGCCGAAAAGTCGCTCGTAGGTCAGTAGCTGAACGTGGTTGCACCGTCGTTGCCGATCCATTCCCACATCGGAATGGTACCTCCGATGGCCGCCCCGTCAATGAGCGGGCTGGCCTGTAACCCTTTCGAATTCACACAGATCGGGCACACGAGAAAGCCGCCGCCGGCTGCCTGATAGCGACTGAGCAATTCCGAGATCGGCGGGCAACCCGCACACGCTGTGCCGATGGCGACCCCTTCAACGGCGAGCCGCACTGCCTCTTTCGTGAGAAACATCAGGGTTGGGCGGCCGGACTCCGCTGCACCGACGGCTACGAGAAACGCAATGGTCACTCGCTCGGTGTCTTCAAGACCGGTCGTGAGGCTGATGACTGCTTTGTTGCTTGCCATGATGGCTCCTTTTTCGAGTGGATTAATCTGATGATCCGACTTCGATAGGCTTTGGCGCATCGGGCGTTCACTCGATTTCGCAGCCGCCCCTTCGTGGGGCAAACACCCCACTCCCGCGCTGAGCAGCCGCGAACTCGCAGCGCTTTACCGCTTGACGACGATGTCGTGTTCGTACGCATATGCCGTGGCCGCGGCCCGTGTTTCGACGCCGAGCTTGGTGAAGATATTGCTGAGGTGACGGCTAACGGTTTTTTGGCTGACGAACAGCTTGGCGGCGATCGCCTTGTTCGTCACACCGGTCGCCAAGAGTCGCAAAACTTCGAGCTCGCGCGCGGTCAACAGACCGGCATCGGCGAGAACCGCCGTGTCGTGGTGCCCACGGAGCCGCTCCACGTCAGCCAAATCGGCAACGGCACCCAAGGACTGAAATGTGTTGGCTGCAATGGTCAGCGATGTTTCCCAGCTGTGGTGATCATCGAGCGCTCGGCAGGCGCGGGCGTGAACGACGCGAGCCCGGGCCACTTCGTAAGGTGCCGCAAGTTCTTGCCACTGATGGATCGCCGTCATCGAGGATGCGGCAGCGGAGACCCAGTCGCCGGTGGCGAGCGCGAGCTGGCTTCGAGCCGACGTCGCTGTGGCGTGCATTTTCGACGTCTTGTAAACCGCCGCGATTTCCTCGATCTCCGCGACCGCGGTCGCGGCGAGGTCGTGGTCGTTCGAGGCGATGGCGAGGTCCACCATGGTTGGCAGTAAACGGAACCGAGACAAAGCGGACGTCGGTGTGGAGGACAACGCGCGGACAAGGCGTTTCAGACCACCGACGGTTTCCCCCCGAGCGTGTAAGAGCATCGATAGGCCGGGGTCGGGACTGATGCCGAGCTGCTCGGCACGGAGAAACTGGGCGGCTGCCCCATCGTGGTCGCCGCGCCGGCAGCGGATTTGTCCGATCGTGATGTGCCCGAAGGCGACCACCCATCCCATTTCTCGCAGCTCGTCGCAGGCCAAGAGGGCTTCTTGTTCGGCCTCGGACCAATGCCCGTGGTGGGCAAGCAGATCGGCGCGATGCACGCGACACATACCGGGGAAGACGTAGAGGCCGTCCTGTTGTAACCAGGTCGTCGAGATACGTTCCCATTCCGACGCCCGTTGCACGTCGCCGATTCGATCGCACACACTCATCACACAGCAGTAAATCTTGCCGGTCGTGTAGCGGCTGAGTTGCCCGTCGCTTGCCGTCAACATGGCGTCGTCCATAGTGGCAAGGCCCTCGGAATGTGCTCCGGCCTCGATCATGATCCGTCCCATCTCTTGCTTCACGTCAGCTGCGAGGTCGCTGTCGGCTACCCGTCTCGCGACGCCTTCTGCCCGCGCGACAAGCTCCCTCGCTGTCTCCAAATCCTCGTTACGGCGGGCGACCTCTCCTTGGTAGAGCAAGAGATAGCCCTGCTCAGGACACTCCGCCATCCCGTCGAGGAGCTTCGCGGCACGCCGACGCCAACTATCGCCGATCACCTCGCGACCCTGGCGCCGGTAGTCCTCGGACAACAACAGTGCGAGACGGCCAGCGCTGCGCAATTCACCCTCGTGGTCGTGGATTTCCACTGCGTCGCGACGCACGGCGATGCACTCGTCAACCGCACCCAACCACCAATGCGCCTCCGCGAGGATTTCGAGGAGCCGGCCATCAAGTTCCTCATGTGTCCTCGCGGCACGAAGAACATCGCGTACCTGCACCCACTCGCGCTCGGCGACGAGTGGCGCTACCCGGTCGATGAGCGTGGAAGGAGCCATAGTCAGTCCACTCCAACTGTAGGTCCTGTCCGCGACGAAGGAAGAGGTCATCGGCTCCTGAAGAATCGACATGGTCAGTGACAGGCGCGGCTCCGCGACAATCGGCCGCAGTGTTGCGAGACCACTTCCTGCCGTATGGATGGATTCACTTCCTGGTAGACGCTTGCGAGTGTTCCATCGCCATCTTGGCGGCCCTCGCCGCCGAATGGCGTCGTCCTCATCCTAGCGGTTGGGCACGGCAAACGCGTCGTCCTGTGTCCTCGCCCTCGACGCCGAGGACTCGCCAATACGACACCGTTGCTTCCGCGAGCGTCCACTAGGTCATCTCAGCTTGTCGCCTTCGCTGTTGCCGATGTCGGGTCTACGTAGGTCAGCTGGAATGGCCCGACCGCATGGACCTGGACGACGGTGCGTCCCTTCACGGTGGCAAAGTGGTTCACGTTGGCCGGTGCGGTGAGGAACCCACCCGGACGCAGCGCAGGCAGGAGCGCGGCCCGGTCGAACTTGTCGCCGATCCCAACGAGGAACGTCCCGGAAATCACGGTCACGTTCTCATCGGTCGGATGCCAGTGCGCGGGCAGAACGTAGCCATTCGGGAAGCGGAGGCGCACAGTGAACAATGCGCCCGCGACGCTCGGATCACCTTGGAGTACGGCCATCTCGGCACCGGCCGGGAACACGGACGGGGCGGGACCGAATTTGATGTCGTTGGCATCCTGCTGGTGATGGTCATGCGCAACCGCGTAAGCTGCTCCGCCTCCTGAGGTGGGCGTCGTCGCTCTGGCCGGGACGGCGCCGAACATGGCGCCCGCGACAGCCGCAACGGCGACTGCCCGTAAAAAGGGGCCCGGTCCGCGTCGCGCAATTGGTCGTTGCTTCATCATGGTCAATCCTCAATTTCTCTATCTTGCGAGGTATGTTGAGTCCATTCGGGTTCGAAATAGACCCGATGATGATGCGCAGCGCGCGAGCGGCCCGGCATCGGGCATTCACCGGATTTCATCGCAACGCCGACCGTGGGTCGAATTACTCACACCACTGCACAAGCCGAAAGCACCCAGAAAAGCTCCCGAAGGACCCTGCTCCCGGCCTCGCCCCACGTTGCGCCGAATCCAATTGTCAGCCTGGAGCGGCGACGGATTCACGCTGATGGGCAGACCCTTACTCGCCGAACGTGTACCCGTCACCGTCACCCCAATATCGGGTGTCGAAACCCTGTAGCGCGGTAGAAGGCAATCGAGTGCTCGATGTTGACCGCCGGCAGGATCGGTGTCGAGTCGAGACCCCGTTTGTGCTCGCATCCAACCGATGCGGTCCCCGCGAGGCGCACGTCGTCGCGCCATCGGGCAGGTCGATTCCGGGTGGGCCGGGGTGGAAGTAACCGAGCGCATCACGCCAGAACGACGACAGAGCGCGTGGGTCCTGAGCGTCGAATGTGACTTGAATTTGGCGGCTCACTCGGTTCCCTTCTCCAGTTCCGTTGAATGCCTTCAAATGTCGATGATCGAGACCCGTCGCTTCGCGGCCACGGCAAGGCTTTCGATATCGGACCGGTCCGAAGTTGCGACGGACGCACCACGTCGAACGCACGCCTCGACGACGCTGGCATCGACTGCGCTCACCGAACCGCCGACTCCTGAACGGAGCGACCCCGCTCGTTTCCCTCGCGTCTCGTCGAGTGTCTCGATCTCACATCCTTCAAGGAGCCGGGCAAGGTTCGGGTGTCGGGCCCCACGCCACGCTTCCACGACGCAACCAGCCGGAATGATAGGGCGGACTCCACGTTGCAGTGCGCGACTGTGGATCGCCCACATTCGACGATCATCTCGTTCGGCAGCAATCAGCGCCCCGCTGTCATAGAGAAGCCCCAACACGGCTTTGGGGTGTTTGGACCTGGCCATCAGTGACGTCGGACTCCCGCGCGATCAAGGACCGTGTCCGCCTCAGCCAATTCGGCTTCAGTCAACACCCCGTTCGCTCGCTCCCAGGCTCGTACCGCTTTCAGGCCCTTCCTTGTCGAGAGCCACAGGTCCGCCGCGTCGGCCAGCGTGGCAGACAGCGTTCGCCCCTCTTCAGCAGCTTCGTTCTCGAGTCGCTCGAAGAGTTCAGAGGGAAGCGAAACCGAGCGTTTGACAACTGATGACATGAAGTCATGGTACGACCATAGTACGACTAAGGCAAGTTCGTCGCTCCGAACGTCAGGTCGGCGCGGAACTCCCCAGCCAGCGGCGTCCTGCACAACTTGCCCTCACGTGGACAGGCCGTCGCGCTACGGGAGGGCGGATTCGATACCTGAAATCCTTGCCATTCCGCTCGACCCGACGATGCGTGGGTTTGTGGTTGACGCGCTGGTGTCCCAGCGAGGCTTCGAGGTACGGCGAGAAAGGGGTGTGGTTATGCGTTGGACGAAGAGAGCTGGATTTGCCATCGTGGCGGCCGCTGCGGCGCTGAGCATTGGTTTGTCGCGAACGCCGGTGGCCGTGGCCGTGGGCACGATCGACCCGTTGGCGTCAGCGCTCGATTTGGCCCGTGCGATAGCGGACCCTGCGGTTGTCACTGGAGCGGCGTTCGTGGCGCGTCCGCCGGGTGGGTCGCCGACCGCGGTGGCAACGCAGGCGGCGGCGGGCTTTCCTCGTTCGGGTGGCTCGTACGCAATCTTGTCGACGGGTGACGCGACGATTTTGACGAACGCGAACACGTCGACGTCGTCAGGCGCGAATGATGGAGGCGGTGCGGTGCGAGGCAACACCGACCGGGACGTCACGATCTTGCGCATCGACTTCGTGGCGCCGAGTGGCGCGAATTGTCTCGCCGGGCTCGATTTCCGGTTCCTGTCGGAGGAGTATCCGGAGTACGTCGGTTCGTCGTACGACGACGCGTTCATCGCGGAACTCGACCAGTCGACGTGGACGACATCGGGGTCGTCGATCGTCGCACCGCGAAACTTCGCCTTCGACCCGCAAGGCGCAGTGATCAGTATCAACTCGAGCGGCGCGACGTCGATGAGCGCCGCATACGCGGAAACGACCACCTTCGACGGTGCCACACCGGTGCTCTCCGCGGCTACGCCGTTGACACCGGGCGCGCATTCGTTGTTCCTGTCGATCTTCGATCAGGGCGACAACATCTACGACTCTGCCGTCGTGATCGACAATCTACGTTTCAGCACGGTCGCCAACACAGCAACGCAGTGCGTGCCCGGCGCGACAGTCACGAACCTCCCGAGGCCGCTGCTCGGCGCTCACGGCATCACCGGCGTCCCGGCCGACATGGACACGTCACTCGGTGTGGCCCGGTCCGTGGTGACCGGACTGGTCACGCATTCGGTGAACACCGGAGCGATCGACTCGGTCTGGCAGAACGGACTTACCGTCTTCCAGGAAGCCCGCGACGAGGCCGGCAAGGCCGGCAAACGAGTCAACGTGATCGCCCACTCCAAGGGCGGCCTCGATTCGCGGGTGGCGATGTGGGAACACCCGCAATATTTCAACATGCTCGGCATGCTCTCCCACTCCGAACGGCGGTTCCACGGGCGCGGACGAGGTCTGCTTCCTGCGCCGACACGGTGGGTTTCTGTCGGGTCAGCAGAAGCAGTTCGGCCCGTGCATCGATGACACCGACGGGATCTTTGATCTGCAGACCGAATACATGGGCAAGGTGTTCAACCCGACTGTGCGCGACTGGAACTTCCGGAACTACTACGTCACTGCGGGTGACTGCACCGGGTTCCTGCATATCTCCTGCAATGCCGCTTCGCTGATCCTGCTCGGATGCGACGATCGAGGCGGTGACACCGCAGTGTGTGTATCGAGCGCATACAAGCGTGAGATCAACGAGAGCGACGGTCTGCATGTCGGCCTCCGGGTCTTCAACCTCAATCACACGGGCATGCGCCAGGATCCATGCCCGACGAGTCGGATCATGGTCGAGCTTTACCCTGGCCGCAACGTCGGGAATCCCTGGACCACTCACTCCGACGGCAAAGGCTGCAGGAACCTGTCACCCGCGGCCGCGTCAGTCGCCACGGTATCGTCCTCGGCGATCCCCGCGTCACCGGCGGTCGCCCAGACCAGCACCGCGAACGTGAGCGCCGCCCCGGCGTCGGCCGCGTCACCAGCGGCCGGCGTGGTCCGTCAACCGGTCGTGACTGTCTCCGCTACACCGGCCAGCCCGGCACGTTTCGTGCTCCAACCCGAAACCGGCGACACCATGGACGCACGCGTGTATGTGCCGGCCGGCGTGAACCCGCAGATCGCCGTTCTCGACGCGAATGGCAACCCCGCCGCCGCGGTCGCGTCGGACACTGACGCGCTGTTCGACGACACGCCCGCCGCCATTCACGTGACAACCATCCACGCCACCGCCATGGCCGGGACGCCAGTCACCGTCGTCGTCTCAGTCGACACAGCCGCCGAAATCGGCATGGTCAGTTTCGTCGCCACGAACGGCATCACCCTGCGCGCCGACGTCACGTCAACGACCACGAGCAATACGAACGTGACGGCGTTCGTCGACGGACAGGTACCCTCCGCCGCGAAAGCCAACGCGGTCACCGCGACGGCCTATCCGCCAACAGGACCGGTGACGGTCTCGCTGACCAAGATCGGGAACCAGTCCGGGGCGCTTCACACCCAGCAATGGACCGGGACCGTCCCTGTCGCTCCCGGGCTTCTCACCCCAGTCGAGATCAACCTCACCGGAACCAACACGCGAACCGTGTTCGCAAGCGCGGTCACCGCCGATGGGACCGCCACCTTCACCGGCCTCGGACAGACACAACTCGTGGACACGAACAACGACGGCAAAATCGACGAACTCGACGTCGGCGTGAACGTCGCCACAAGCGTGGCCGGCCACTACCAGCTGGCCGTCGATACATACACGCCGGCTGGAAAGAAACTGTTCTCCGCACCAGCGGTCGGTGATCTCGGGATCGGTGTCGGACAACTCGTCCTTCGCATCCCCGTCCCCGCCCTGCTCATCGACCCGCTTGACGGACCGTTCACACTTCGCAAAACCGTCCTCTCGCGCGGCGTCACCAGCCGGGCAATCGTTGCCCGCGCCGCCAACCTCGGAACGACAGGCCCGTTCACGATCGCAGGACTAGTGCCCGACGAGATCACGGTGTCACGGCCCACAGCCACCGTCTCGGACACCAACACCGACGGAAAGCTTGACCGTCTCCGCTTCACGACCACCGCCTACGTGCCCGTCGCCGGGGCACACAGCATCGAGGCAACCCTCACCGGTCCCGCTGGTGGCGCAGTCGCCGCGATCAGTCTCACCCAGAACATGGCCATCGGCGCGAACCCGATAGTCATCGACATCGACCCCACAGTCATCATCGACAACGGAACCGGACACTACGAACTCGGCCCGGTCACCGTGACCCAGGGCTCCAACGGTGACAACCGCGGGGAAAGCCCATCCGTCACGGTTACCATCGACGCCACCGAATGGACGACCGCTCCCAGCAACAGCGGGCTCATCACGCTCTGGAAGACCACCTTCACCGAAGGCTCCATCACTACACGGGGGTTCTACGTGAGCGAGATGAACCGTCTCGAACGAGTCCAGAACGCGATCAGCACCGGGAACACCGCAACTGCGATCACCGAACTCGACACGTTCATCGCCCACGTCGAGGACCGCGCCCCGAAGCCGATCACCGACACCGCCGCAGTCAAGGTCGCCGCCTACGCCAAAAGCGTGCGTACCACCCTCGGCCCGTAGCAATGGGCCGCCGGTGGATCGTTGCGTTACTCGTTTGCGTCACGCTGCCAGGCTGCGCGAAGCACATCGCCGCACCCGTCAACGAACCACTCCTTACCCCGCCGCCCCACAGTGTCAAGCTCGTTTCCTCGTCACGCAACGGTCGAGGACCCGGGGGCATCGGTGGCTTCGAGACCAGCGCCAACGCCTTCATCGTCTACGCATCCACCGACCCACGCATCACCCTCATCGCCTGGTACCAAACACTCGCAGCCCCCCACTACCGCTACGACGTCCAAGACCACGGCGACACGATCGAGTTCTCCGCGTTCCCGAAAAACAGCACGACCCGACACGTCAACGTGACACTCACGAGCGACCTCCCGACGGACGTCATACGCGTCTACACATCCGCCTCAACCAACACAACCCCGCTTGCCCCAGCACCGACCGGAACCAAAACGTACATCGCCGTCGTCGTCGGAGACGGCTGACGACCGATCGGGGAGTAGGTCGCTTCGTGCGGTGCCCTTTGATGGACCGGCACGACAACGCCGCGGCTTCGTCGGCCATTGGGTGCGGGATCGCGACGCGCTTGGTCGCCACATCGTGGCGTTGGCCTTAGCTCAGCTTAGGGTCCACGAGGAAATAACTGAGGCGTTTCCGTCGCCCCTGGCGCTGCCGGCGTCCAGGGCCAACCGGTATACCGAACAACCCGCGGCCTACCTCACGCAGCGACGCCCAGGCCTCGCCCACAAACGCGCTGTTTACTGCCTCGCGGACCCTTACGCTGCGTTCTTCGTGGCAGGGTGTTGTGGTTGGGGGGGCGTCTGGCGATGGCGACCGGGCGTGGGCCCAAGCTCCAGCCCTTAGGAGAGGGTGATAGCCCCTTCGGGACAGGCGCGCACGGCCGATCGGGCGGCGTCGATGAGCGCGTCAGGCACGTCTTCGCCTTCGACCAACACCTCGCCCCGTCCAAGGTCGTCGGCGTCGATCAGGTCGGGGGCAAGCTCGAAGCACCGGCCGTGGCCCTGGCAACGCTCGGCGTCGATACTCAGCTTCATGCTCGCCCTCCCGCGGGGAACACGAGCGGCATGTGGTCGACGCCGCGAAGGGTTGAGCCGTTCCATTGCAGGGTGACCCCGGGCGCGACGGCGTACTCGGGGATGCGGTCGTGCCACGCTCGGATCACCGTGCGCAGTTCCATCCGGGCCAGGTTCGAACCGAGGCACCGATGGGGCCCGCCGCCGAAGGCAAGGCTCCGGATGTCATTGCGCGTTACGTCGACCTGATCGGCGCCGGGCACGCCATCGGGGTCGACGTTCGCGGACGAAAGGGCCAGTTGCACCTCCTGCCCCTTTCGGATCGGGCAGCCGCCGATCTCTATATCGCGCGTCGGGAAGCGCGTCAGTTGTTGCACGGGCGTCTCCCAGCGAAGCAACTCTTCGATCAACAAGTTTTCGGAACCCGGCTTTTCGATCAGCATTTGTCGAGCTTCAGGATGTTCGAGAAGATAGGCGAAGATGCATTGCAGGCTGATCGTGACGGTGTCGAGCCCGGCTGCCAACAGGAGGAAGCAGATGCGCAAGATCTCGCTGTCGGACAGCTTCGAGCCTTCGATCTCGGCTGTCGTGAGAAACGTGATCAGGTCTTCACGGGGCTTAGTCCGACGGTCGGCCATCTCCGCCCCGAAACGGGCGTAAATGTCCTTAGCGGTGTCGAACTGGAGTTGCTTGGCATCATCGGGGTTATCGACCAGCGTCTCGGCGCGAATCATGATGTCTTTCCATCGCACGAGCGCCGACAACTCGTCGACGGGCAAGCCCAACAAAGTGAGGAACGTCGAGCACGGCAGCGGAACCGCCAACTCGGCCGAAAAATCGCACGACCCCCGATCGATGAACGAGTCGATCAGGGCGTTGGTGTGCCCGAGAACGGCCGGTTGCAGCGCCGCCATATGCTTCGGCGCGAACAGGGGATCGAGCAGGCGGCGGTACCGGACATGCTCGGGCGGATCGACGTTGAGCGGGATGATCGGCTCGACGCTGCCCATGATGTCAGTGTCAACCAGAACTGACGAGAAGAGTTCCGGCGTGCGCAGCGCCTCTTCGATGTCACGTCGACACACCAGTTGCACCGCGCCTGGCTTCTCGTTGCCGTCGGTCGCACCTACGGATCGAAGACGCGCGTAGTACTCGCGCGGCGTCGACGACCGCTCCAAGGCCAAAGCCTTGCGCTTTTCGTTCTCATCAGAATCTTGCGAGTACATAACGATTCCTTCCCCTCGTCCGATCACGCCTTGGAAGCGAGTCGCGATTGGTGTGATCGTAGAGCAGCCCGCTGCGGCAATCGTTGCGCCTCGGGGCCCGTCCGCCTCGACCAGAGCGCCGTTTTGAAGTCGAGGTAAGAATGCGTCATCCGAAAACGAGGGGGAGAGTCATGAACGGTCCGGTAGAACGCTGGCAAATGGCGGCTGACGCGTTTGATCAGCGTTATAAGGCGATCGCCAAGACGCAGTGGGAAGCGGCTACGCCATGTGCGGAGTGGAACGTCCATCAGCTGGTCGCCCACGCCGTCGGCGTACAAGTGAGCTTCGGCGCAGCGCTGGGCTCTACCGCCGCCGAGATCGCCGACTGGCCGACGGCTCGGGCGGCTATGGCTGCGGCGTTGGCCCAGCCGGGGGTGCTCGATGGAACTGTCAATCATCCCGCGCTGGGCGATGCGCCCAAAGCCATGCTGGTCGGTATTGCCACCAATGATCTGCTCATCCATACCTGGGATCTAGCCCGGGCCATCGGTGCTGATGAGCGTTTGCCGACCGAGTTGGCGACGGCCGCTTACGAGGGGCTCAAGCAGCTCCCGGTCGAGGCGATCCGGGCTCCCGGTCGGTTCGACGCGGCGGTCGAGGTGCCCGCCGATGCCGACATCCAGACCAAGCTGCTCGCCTTTGCCGGCCGTAAGCCGTAGCTGACAGCCATAGACGCCCTTTGATCGGCCTGACCTGGTCGGCGTAAGGTCGACCCATGGTCGCATCCGACAATCGTCTTTCCCTTGCCCTCGACGCGGCGTTGGCGGCGGCCGCCCCTGACCTTCCCGGCATCGTCGCCGCCGTGAGCATCGGCGACGATATCGTCTATCAGAATGCGGTCGGCGTCCGGCGCCTCGGCGAAGCCCAAGCAATGACCGTCGACACTGTTCTGGCCATCTTCTCGATGACCAAGGCCGTGACGGGTGCGGCCGCAATGCAACTGGTCGAGACGGGCAAGATCGATCTCGACGCGCCGGCCGGCACGTACCTCGATGACCTCCTCGCGCCGCAGGTTCTCGACGGGTTCGGTCGTGACGGCTCGCCCCAACTTCGTCCGGCTCGGGCCGCGGTCACGCTGCGCAACCTCTTGACTCACAGCTCGGGCTTTGTCTACGACATCTGGGACGCGAAGATGACTCGGTACGTCGCGCAGACCCAGACCCCCTCGCTCTTCACCCTCCGGAAGGAGGCGCTGCGGGTGCCTCTGGCCTTCGATCCTGGTACCCGATGGGAGTACGGCGTCGGTATTGATTGGACGGGCCTTATGGTCGAAGCGGTCAGCGGGCAGACCCTCGGTGACTACTGCCAAGAGAACCTGTTCGGCCCCCTCGCCATGACATCGACGAGCTTTGCGCCCACGCCAAGCATGGCGACGCGGATGGCCAGCCTGCACGCGCGTCTTGCCGACGGGCTGGCCCCGCTCGATCTGCCTCCGCCCGAGAACCCAGAGTTCGAGATGGGCGGTGGTGGGCTTTTCGCGACGGTCGGTGACTATCTTCGGTTTACCCGAATGATCCTCAACGGCGGCGTATTGGACGGGCAACGCGTGCTTGCCGAAGCCACCGTGGCCGAAATGGGGCGCAACAATATGGGCGATTTGGTGGTCGAACCAATGATGTCGTCGAACCCGATGTTCTCCTGTGACGCCGAGTTCTTTCCCGGTCTTCGCTCCACCTGGGGACTGTCATTTCTCATCAATGAGTCCGTCACTGCGCAAGGCCGTCCCGCCGGTTCGTTGGCCTGGGCTGGGTTGGCGAATAGCTTTTATTGGATCGATCGGGTCAACCGTGTTTGTGGTGTTTGGGGTACCCAGGTACTGCCGTTCTTCGATCCGGCCGCCCTCGCCGGATTCCGGGCCTTCGAGACGGCGCTCTACCGCAATCTGTAGTGGCGCCCCCTTTGTGGCGAAGGTCCTACGGCGCGAGGGTCGCCACGGGGCGGAAGACGGGGATTCGATATTCGCTGCCGAACACCTCGGTGATCTCGCCCTGCAATCGCTGGCCGATGGTGGTCTCGGAGGGCTCGACACCAACCAAGCGGGCGGCGAGCCGCAGGCCGGGTTGCTCATCGAGTTCGACGAGCGCGATCACGTAGGGCAATAGGCCCGAGAACCCTGGGACCGACGCGCGGTGCACCACGATGAAGCTGTACACCGAGCCCGCGCCGCTGATCGGCTCGAAGGCAGTCGGACCAGCGCACTCCCGGCATCGCTCCACCGGAGGATGCTGCCAGCGCCGACAAGACTGGCACCGGCCCAACGCGATCTCGCCCCGGGCGGTCGCCTTCCAGAAACCCTCGGTGTCGAGGTCGGGTAGGGGCTCGGGCGCGGCCTCGACGACAGTCACGACGCTCACGGCTCCTCCGAACTGAGCACGCTGGCGCCACCGTACGGACCAGCGCCGGCTGTGACGAGCGCGAGTTTGGCATCTGGCACCTGACGTTCACCGCCCTGACCCCGAAGTTGCAGGGCGGCCTCGTAATAGTGGTTCAGACCGTGGATGTAGCCCTCCGACAACAAGCCGCCGTGAGGGTTCACCACTACATCGCCGCCATAGGTGGCTTGGCCCTTGGCAAAGAACTCGCCGACGCCGCCTTTCTCACAAAATCCGAAGTCTTCCATTGTCGCCATCACCGTGTACGTGAAGCAGTCATACATGCATGCGACGTCCATATCTTCGGCTGATAGCCCGGTACGATTCCATAGACGCGGGGCGGCATAACGCGAATACATTTGCGTCGGGTCGTCCCATTCTGTCCACCCTCGGCCCGACTGCGAATCGCCCGAGCCCACCAGCCAGACCGGCGGCTGCCGCAACGAGGCGGCCAGCTCGCGGCCCACGATCAGGATGGCCACCGCCCCGTCGATCTCGTAGGCGCAATCAAAAATCCGGAAAGGCTCGTTGATCCAGCGCCCCGCCATGTAGTCGTCCATCGTGAGCGGCGTACGGTTGATGGCGTGCGGGTTGTTGACCGCGTGGGCCCGCTGGGTCGTGGCGATCTGACCGAGGTCTTCACACGTCGAGCCGTAGACGTGCTGGTGGCGCTTGGCCCACATGGCGATCCACTGCGGTGGGACCAGGTATCCGTGAGGCGCTTCGAACTGCAAGGGACCGCCGACCGAGAGTTTGCCCGTCGCCGTCCCGAAGCGATAGCCGGACCGGCCGTTCAACGACCGATACGCGACCACCGCCCGACAGAGCCCCGCTTCGATTGCCGCCGCTGCTGTCGCAATGACATTGGCGACCACGTTGCCGCCTCCGTTCATGTCGATGCTCCACGCCAACTCCGGAAGGCCGATCGACTGCGACACCGCCAAGGGACCCACGGAGTCGCCGGCCGCCTGAAAGCAGATCATGCCATCGACCTCGGCCAGATCGAGGCCGGTGTCGGCCACCGCGCCACGACACGCTTCGGCCGCCATGGCCATTGTCGTTCGCCCCGAATTACGCGAATACTCCGTTCGACCGATCCCAGCTATTGCGGTGCTCATGGTGACTCCTTGTGGTGGCGATTTGCGTCGAGGAGTCGAGAGAGAACTCCCTCGACACCGGGGCGACTGGCGCGTTGTCAGCGCAACTGTGTGGCGGTTACGAACCCACCGGCGATCAAGCCGATGCCGGCAATCAAGTACCAGTTCGATGTAGCTCCGGGCAACAAATTCATGTAGTTGAGGACGATCGAGAACAAGCCAAGCAGGAGGAGCCCGAACATGATGATCGGCACCCACTTCGGACTCGGAAGCTCCTCGGGGTGAAGGGTCGGCGGCGTATACCGACCCGATTGCGCGTACATCGGCGCCTTGGGCGCCAACGAACTGTTCAGTCCTGCCGCGCCGGCCTTCGTTTCGGCCGTGCGTTGGGCTGTGGTCTTCTTGGGTGTGAATCGTCCGGGCTTGGTCGCCATGATGTCACTAGCCTACCGATGAAATAGTCGGCCTACCTATTGTCGGGCGAGCCGGCCTGTCGACGATGGTTTACTGGCCCACGGATGGGGTCGGCGCCGCTGGGTCGGGCGCCGGCTGGGTCGCAACGGTAGCGGGCGCGGGCGCCGGCGCGGCAGCGGTCGTCACCGGTTCGGGGTTGGGGACGGTCTGGAAGGTGGCGTCGGTGACCCCGTTGGCTCGGGGCACCGTCGCGGGGCGGCGTTTCGTCACGGGCGGGCCGAGTACCCCGACGCGGATCACAACGATTCCGCCTGGCTCCAAAGACTCGGTCGCGGCTGGTCGTTGCCCTACGACGAAGCCCTTCTGTGACGAATCGGTCACGGTCTGGCTCGTCACCTGCACTTTGAACCCCTTGGCTTCGAGGGCCGCCCGCCCATCTTTGGCGGTCGAGCCGACCACGTTTGGTACTGGCGCTTGCGGTCCGGCCGACAGGTAGATCACCACGACTGAGCCCTTTTGCATCGACGTGTCGTTCGGCGGATCGGTTCGGGTCACTTTGCCAGGCGCCACGTTGGGCGAAGCCTCAAGGTCACTCGACGTTCGAAAGCCCAGCTGCTGCAAGGAGATGGTGGCATTCTCCGCCGTCTGCCCGCTCAAGTCGGGGATCTTGGCTTTGCCCGACCGGGTCGCCACCGTGATCTTCACCCGCTTATTGGCCGGGACCGGTGAACTGGCTGTTGGGTCCTGCGAGAGCACGGTCAGCGCGACCTTATCGTCGGGCGCTTCGACCTCGACGATGTCGGGGGCGAGGCCGGCGGCGTAAAGCGTGCCCTGCGCCGCGTCGCGGGTCTGGCCGACGACATCGGGAACCGCGGCGACGGCTGAGCCTTCGCTGACGCTCAACGTGATCTGGCTGTCGCGCCTCGCTTTGGCGCCCGGCGGCGGATTTTGTCGGAATACGGCGTCGGCCGGAACGTTGGTGTTGGGCTCGCGTTCGATCTGGGCGACGAGCCCCAAATCGGCCAGCTTCGTGGCCGCCTCATCGACTTTGAGCCCGGTGAGGGTCGGTACGTCGATCTTCGGACCCGACGCGCCCACCACGCCGACGGAATGCAACAGCAGGTATATGAGCACGCTCAGGACGCCGGCCAAGATAGGAAAGACTGCGGCGTAGGCGATCTTGCCGGAGCGTGATCGCGCCGGCGCCGGCTGCTCGATCGATGGCCTTCGACCGGGTGGAGGGCCGAGTTCGCTCGGCCGGCGCGCCGGTCCGTCGGGCCGGGCCGAGGCGCCGGCCTGGTCATTGCGACCCTCGCCCGGGCCTCCGGTCGAGCCACTCCTCGAAGGGCCTAAACCGGTTGATCGGGCCGCCCCCGCCGGAGCCCTAGGGGGCGGCGGCGCCGAACTCGACCCGGCCGGTCGAGGCCGCCCAGGCTGCGAAGGCCGAGCTATGGGACGTTCCCCGATCGGGATCACCTGGGTGGCGTCTGAGTCGTCAGGCCCCGGGGCGGGGTCAGGCGCCGGGGCGGGGTCAGGCGTCGGGCCGGAGGCCGCTGGCGCCGCCACCGATCCGGTCGCCGCTCCGGCCATCGCCGCCGACCCGGCGTGCGCCATCGCTTCGCGACCGTACCGCGCCATCGCTTCGCGAAAGCGAACCAACGCGGCTCGCAATTCGTTCACGTCCGCGAACCTGTCGTCGGGGTTCTTGGCCAGGCACTTGCCCAGCACTGCTTCGAGCGCTTTGGGGACGGCCGGATTGCGTTGCGATGGGGCCACCGGGACCTCCCGCGCATGGGCGCCGAAGAGGGCGTCGACGTCGTGGCCCGTGAACGGAGCCACGCCGGTGGCCATCAAATACCCGAGCAGTCCGATCTCGTACACGTCGCTGCGACCATCGCCGCTGCCGTCGAAGCGCTCGGGCGACCGCCACTGCGCCGATTCGAGATCCAGCGCGGCCCGTCCCACAAGCTGATCGAAACCGGGTTGATCTATCCGTACAGCGGCTCCGTCGACCAGCACGGTGTGGGGCGACAAACCCAACGGACCGAGCCCGCTGCGGGCCGCGAATCCCGCCGCGCTGGTGAGACCCAACAGCAATTCCGTGGCCACAGGCAGCCGGATGGGCCCTTCCTTGAGCCGCGCCCCCAGCGTGGGGCGGTTCACGCGCTCGGTAATGGCGTACACGGTAGGGCCGCGACGTTGCGCCACTCCAGCCAAATCTCGGCCCCAGTCGAGCGTGGCCACGAACCCCGGGTGAGCGAGCGCGGCGGCCGCCTGCATGCGCGTCCGGAAATGCATCACCACCCCACGTTGCTGGGCCAACTCCAGCCGTAAGGCGCACAACAGCACCTCGGCGTCGGACACCTTGTCGTGGGTCAGATAGCGATCGAACAAGAGCGTCGTATCGAAGGGCGCGCCGACCTCGTAGCGCTCGTTGAACTTCACCGGTGCCGCCACTTCTTCTGACATGACTGCCCCCACGCTACCGGCGTACGGCCAACCCCTCTTGCAACACCGCTCGGGCCACGGGCGCCGCCACCCTTCCGCCCGTAGCCGAACTCACCTCGGGCTGGTCTTCGACTATTACCGCCACGGCCACTTGAGGGTCTTCGGCCGGAGCGAACGCGATGGTCCAGGCGTGGGCCCGGTTGTTGGCCGTCTGGGCCGTCCCGGTTTTGGCGGCGACCGTGACCCCTGCAATCGCGGCGCGCCGACCGGTTCCATTGGCTACGACATCGACCATGAAATCACGGACTTGCGCCGCCGCCGCGGGGGTGGTGGCGGTGATCCAGGTTGATCGGGATTCGCCCTGGATCTGGGCCGCGCCCGAGGCCCGTCGTTCCCGCGCCTCCTTGAGCACGTGCGGCGTCGGGATTTTGCCGCCGTTGGCGATGCCCGCGGCCACGAGCGCCATTTCGAGCGGCGTAGCCGCCACCTCACCCTGTCCGATCGCCGATTGCGCCAGCGCCGGCGTGTTGCGGGTGAAGAAGTCGACAGCCGGAAAACGCGACGCCACCGGGCCGGGCGATACATCGAGGGGCGGACGGGCGGTGAAGCCGAACCCGACGGCGCCATCGTGAAGCGCTTGGGCCCCCAGATCGAGCCCTAGTCGGGCGAACGAAGTGTTGCACGACACTGTGAACGACGCCGCCAAGGTGCCCCCGCAGGCTTTCCCGCCGAAGTTGCGCAGCGGCCGGTTTGTGAGGGGCAGGGGCAGCTCGGATATGACGGGATACGTTGTGGCGGCCGTAGCGGTACCCGTCGAGAGGGCCGTCGCCGTGGTGATGGTCTTGAACGTGGACCCGGGCGGGTATAACTCCCGATAGGCCCGGGCCAGCAGCGGTTTGGCCGGGTCTTGCGACAATCCTTTGAACGCCGCTTGGACTGCCTTCTGGTCAACCCCGGCGAGAGGGTTGGGATCGAAGCGGGGAAAGCTGACCATCGCCAGTACGGCGCCGCTTTTCACGTCGAGCGCGACCACCGAACCCCGGCGCGCGCCGAGTGCTTCGGCCGCGACGCGCTGGACACGGTCGTCGATGGTCAACGTGAGATCAGCGGTGACCGTGCGATCCTTCAAGAGATCTGCGGCGCGTTTGAACGTGAACGCGACCTTGCGGCCGGCGAGCAGCGAGTTGTACGTCCGTTCCAGTCCTGTCGACCCGAACGTGAACGAGAAATACCCGCTGATGTGGCTGTAAAGGCCCCGGGCCGGATACTCGCGCGTCCACGCAAACTTGGAACGATGATCGGTGTTGGGGACGGAACGGGCAATCTCGCGACCGTCGGCGGTGAAGATCGATCCTCGCGGCGAACCGAAGTCGCGCACCGCGTCACGGGTGTTGCCCGGGTGATGCGCGAGGCGATTCGCCTGCAACACCTGGAGGTTGGTCATCTGGGCGAACATAACGACGAAGAGGGCGATGAGCGCCAAGCCCAGTCGGCGAATCTGCCTAGTCACTTGGACGCGGGTTGGCTGCGGCGGGGTCGGGCACGGTCGTGGTGTCGTGGCTGATCCGTACCAGCACGGCGATGAGCATGTAGTTGACAACGAGCGAGGAACCGCCATAGCTCACGAACGGCAAGGTGACGCCCGTGAGCGGGACGATACGGGTCACGCCGCCCACGATGATGAACGTCTGCAATGCGAGGATGGTCGTGAGACCGACCGCCAACAACGCGTCAAAGGGACGATCGAGCGTGCTGGCTCGCAGGGCGGTCCTCAAGCCCGTTCCCACGAGTACGAGGAACAGCGCGAGCACGGCGCAGGTGCCGAACAACCCGAGTTCTTCGCCGATGGCGGCGAAGATAAAGTCGGTCGCAGCGTACGGAATGCGGGTGGGGCTGCCGAGCGCGAGACCGGTTCCGGTCATGCCTCCCGATCCGAACGCGTACAGGCTCTGAACGATCTGGTAGCCGCCTTTGGTGGCGGTGGGCCACGGATCGATCCAGATCCGCACCCGGTTGTGCACGTGCGCGAACAACTGCCACGACGCCAGTGAACCGCACACGAACAGCACGCCGCCCACGAGCAGGTAGCTGTTGCGTTGCGTCGCCACCCACAGCATGGCGATGAAGAAAGCGAAGAACAACAACGACGATCCGAGGTCGCTCTCGGCCACCATCACCAGAATCGAGACCATCCAAGCTATGAGCAACGGGCCGGCGTGACGGAATTCGGGAAACGTGATGCCGGCGATGCGACGTCCGGCGACGCCCAGCAGTTCCCGCTTTTCGATGAGGTAAGAGGCGAAGAAAACGGCCAGGCTGAGCTTGGCCAGCTCGCCCGGTTGGAACGAGATCGGTCCGAAGTGAGCCCAGATGCGGGAACCGTTGATGTTGTAGCCGAGTCCGGGGACCAGTGGCAGCAGCAGGAGGCCCATGCCGACGAAAGCGAACGTGTAGCGGAATCGTTCCAACTGGCGGGCCTTGCGCACCACGACGAGCGTGAGTACGTACGCGCCGATCCCCACCGCCGTCCAGGCCGCTTGACGGTTGGCCAGGGTGGGGTTGAGGCGCACGATCATCACGTAGCCAAGGCCGTTGAGAAGCCCGGCGATCGGGAGGATGCCGGCGTCGGCGTGTTTGGCGAAGCGGCGGGTGGCGATGTGGGCGACCGCCAGCAGGCCCGCGATCACGCCGAGAAAGGGCCGGAGGTTCGTGGGGATCTTGGCCGTGCGCCCGAGGCTCACGAGCACGTACGCGCTGACGGTCAAGGCCAGGGCGAGGACGAGCAGCCCCAGTTCGGCCCGCCGGCGCTTGATCGTCGGGGCGGCCGTGGCGATCGCCGTCGCGGTCACGGGCGTCGGGCCGTGGAGGGATGCGTGGTCGACGTGGTCGCCACGAGGCTCGCGGTGGTGCTCGTTCTCCGGGGCCCGGCGGTCGTCGTGATGGGGGGCGCGGCGGGCGTCGTTCTCTGGGGCGTCGTGGCGGCGGGTCGGGTGCTGGTCGTCGACCCGGTGGTGCTGGTCGTAGTGATCGTGCTGGTCGTCGAGGTCGTGCTGGTCGTTGTTGCGGCCGCGACGACTGGCTGGTCGCGGCCGTTGCGCACGACCCAGACGACCACGCCGGCCAACAGCGCCGCGGCGACGACGAATCCGGCGGTGCGCCAAGTCAGCAGCCGAGGCGCGCGGGAGCCCGAACGAGTCGGGGGCGCCGCGGAGGATCCGGCACCTGGTCCGTCATCTGAGCCCCGTACAGCGGCGGCGATCGATGATCCGTCGGCTCCGGGCCCCGCTCCAGCAACTGTCACCGCGTTGCGTCCGACCCGTTGTGACGCGTTCCACGCCGCATCGTCGTCGTCAACCACATCGACAACGACGACGCTCACGTTGTCGCGGCCACCGCGTCCCAACGCCAAGCGCACCAGCTCGTCGGCCGCGTCTTGAGGGTCGACCAGTCGGCGTAGTACCGCCGCTATCGCCAAGTCGGTGACTTCGGTCGGAAGACCGTCGCTGCACAGCACGAAGCGATCACCGACGGCGGCGACAATCTCGATGGCGTCGACCTGGACGGAGGGCTCGGCCCCCAGCGCTCGGGTCACGTACGAGCGCTTGGGATGCGAAGCGGCGTCCTTGGGATCGAGCGCCCCCTCGCGAATCAGCTCCGCCACCACCGAGTGGTCTTCGGTCAGCTGTTCGAACTCGCCGGCTCGCAACCAGTACGTGCGGGAGTCTCCGACGTTGGTGACGAGCAACAGCTCCGTGCCGTCTTCGGCTTCCACGACAGCCAGCGCCGTCACCGTGGTGCCCATCCCCGCAAGCGAGTCGTCGCGGTAGCTGCGTTGAAGCACCTGGGTGTTCGCCCGCTCGATAGCGGCCACCACAGCGCCGGTAGAGAGCGGTTGGTTGACGGCGGTCACCGATCCGATGACGTCGACGGCGATTTGAGCAGCCGTGTCGCCGCCGCGATGCCCGCCCATCCCGTCGGCCACCGCGTAGAACCGGTCGATGACGACCAGGACGCGGTCCTGGTTGGTCGACCGAATACGCCCGACGTCGGTCGCCGACCCGTGTCGCAGCCTCATCAGCGTTCTACCTCGAGGACGGTGTGGCCCACTTGCAGGCGATCCCCTGGGCGCATCGGCACGGGCCCGTGAACCTTCTTGCGATTCAAGAATGTGCCGTTCGTCGAGCCGAGGTCTTCGACGAACACCGTGCCATCGCGGCGAAAGACCCGGGCGTGAAGTTGCGAGGCGAACGTGTCGTCGACATGCACCGCGCATCCGTTGCCGCGACCGATGGTCATTTCGTCAGACACCGGGTAGCGGGTCCCCCGCTGGGCGGGCGGTTCCGCAACCTTCAACTGCATGGTGGTCTGCGCCTTCTTGCCGCGACCTTTGGCCTGGCGCTCCGGTGTCCGGGTCGCCGGGGCCGCGCGGCCCTCGGGATGCGTGGAGCCGGCCGGCCGGTCGCTGATCTCGACCCACAC
>JANYDT010000239.1 GCA_025359845.1 Acidimicrobiia bacterium | reverse complement strand
CATCGCGCTCGGCGATCGGGGACCGGCTCTGTTGTCGTTCAACGAGACCGCTCATTTGGGATGATTGGGGCGCATCGGACGGGTGTTGTTCAACTCACGCCGGTTCGGCCAGCAAGGCTTCGATCACCTTCGGCGTATTGCTGTAACCGCCTTCTCCTTCGACGTAGTGGCGGATGCGGCCCTGCTTGTCGATGAAGTATTCAGCGGGCCAATACTGGTTGCTGTAGGCGTTCCAGGTGGCGAAGGACGGGTCGATGGCGACGGGGTACGTGATGCCGAGACGGTTCACCGCCTTTCGCACGTTGGCCACACTGCGCTCGTAGCTCAGCTCCGGAGTGTGGACCCCGATGATCTCGAAGCCTCGAGCGTGATATTTGGCGTACCACGCCTTCACGTAGGGGAGGGTGCGTTGGCAATTGACGCACCCGAACGTCCAGAAGTCGACGAGTACAACCTTGCCGCGCAGCGATGCGAGGGTGACAGGACCGGAATTGATCCAGGTGCTGACGCCAGTTAGTTCGGGCGCCGGGCGCGGGTGACCGACGCTGAAGTGAGCGGCCGAACTGGCGCCTGCCGTCAGCGGCGAGAGGAGAGCGGCGGGGAGGGCCAATGCGGCGATTGCGGCCAAGGCAGTGCGGATTCGGCGGACCATGACTTCTAGTGTGCGGGTCGGCCGGAGTCGGGGTGGCCGCGACTCCTCAGTCGTGATTCAGTATCTCAGTCGTGATTCAGCAACGGGGCAAGGACTTTCATTGATCGCACGAGTGTGGGTAGGTCAGCTGGGAGACGAAGGGACGGGTTTAGAAACACACAGACCGGGTACGACTGGATAGCGCTCGTTCCTCGGTGACCGCGGCGCCTCAAAAGGAGCATGACATGACGTCGCTACGAAGAAATGTTCGCCCCCGTGTGGCGCTGCCGGTCGTCCTCCTTGGGCTGATGGCAATGTTTGTCGCGTCAGTCGGATTGGCCGCACCCCCGACCGCGGCGTTGTCGCTCTCCTTTCGAACTCGCGTCTATCCGACGGTTCGCGCGGTGAGGGCCGGAGACCCGACGGCCTACGAGGTGACCTTGACCGGTACCCGCCTGAGGTCGCGCATCGATTTGACCGCAACGGGATTGCCGCCAGGCGCGACCGGAGAGTTTCTGTCGACGTCATCGTCGTTGCGGCGCATCCTGCTCGTGCGCACCACCGCAACGACGCCCTCGGGTGACTACACGATAATTGTCGAAGCCGCTTCGGGGGCCATCGTGTGGCGGGCGTCGCTGAGGTTGACCGTAACGGCGCCGCCTATCGCCGCAATCCCGGTGACGCCTACGACGACGACCCCGCCCTCGACCCCGACCCTCACTACTTCTCCGCCCGCAACGGCACCGCCCGCTACGGCTCTGACCGCTCCAACGCCGACGACCGTCGCGCCCGCGATCACTGCCCCCACGGCGCCCACCACGACTAAACCGCCGTCCGGCCTGTCCTTGGTGGCTTCCCCGCTCGTTGCTACGGTGGCCTTAGGCCAGGCCGCAGCGTTTACAATCACTCCCGCCCAGCTCGGAGTGACGGTGACGTATCTCACGTCGGGAATCCCCGCCGGCACACGGGTTGATCTCACCCCAAACCCGTCTTTCGGGGCAATGACAATGACGTTGACCACGTCGGCCTCCACCCCGGCTGGCTTATACCCGATCACGGTCACCGGGGTGACGCCGACCGATGCGAAGTCCGTAGTCGTTGTCCTTGAGGTTCAGGCAACGGGTGGGCTCACCGCCAGTCCGACCGCATCGGCAATTGCCGCCGGCGGCTCCGCGACCTTCGCGATTTCGGTGGATCCCGCGGTAGTAAACGCCGCCAATCCCTTGACCTTCGGACTTTCCGGGCTTCCGGCCGGCGCCAGCGCGCTGTTCTCGCCGGGCACGAGTGCGAGCGGTACGACTCTTATCGTCACCACGGCCACGTCGACCGCTCCGGGCACGTACCCGCTCGTGATTACGGGCACTGCCGCGGGCGTGAGCCGAGCCGTGAACGTGGCGCTCGTGGTCTCGGGTGTGGGTGGGAACCCGAGCTTTGGAGTGGCTGTCATTCCATCGGCGCTGGCCGTTACGCGGGGGGCCTCGGTCACTTACACCTTCACGATCATCGCTCAGGGCGGGTTCTCAGGACCGGTGGCGATCACCGTGACCGATCTGCCGGCCGGAGCATCGTCGTCGGTCGTCCCTGATGCCAGCACGTCGGCCATCGTGACGGGGCGACTTATCATCACGACCTCGGCCACGACCCCGGTTGGGGCGTTCACGTTCCGTGTCACCGGGACGGGGTCAGGGCTGACGGCGACGGTCAGCGTTATCTTGAACGTCGTATGAGGCATCGAGGTCTCACGAACGCGGCTGGTTCGCCGGTACTCACCCACGATGGGAGAACACAAGCCGAGCGGCTAAGGCCGAGCCTGGAGAAGATCGATGAATCCGACCAAGTCGACTAACGGAGGCAGGCGCCTCGGGCGTTCGGGCGTGCTAATGGCCTTGCTGGTGAGTACTTTCACGGCCTCCTCTGTGATGCTATCGACACCCGCGGGAGCGGCGGCCGTCGACCAGTGCGGCATCTTCTCCCCGGCCACGATCACCAAGCTGCTGAACGGTCAGAAGCCCGTGGGGGTGCCGACGAAGCGACCGACCGGGTATTGCGGCTGGCATAGTGCGGGTTCGCCCATCCCCGCAACATCGGGCAGCATTCTGTATTTCGTGTACCCAAACGAGGCCGCAGCCAAGAAGATGTTCCAACTCTTTGCCGGCCTGTCGAATGAGAAAAAAATTTCGGGAGTCGGCGATGAAGCCGTTGTGTCCGATCGGGCGAACCTTGCGGCGATCTCGGCTCGCAAGGGCACGGTCTTTCTGCATATCGAAAGCGCAAGCAAGGGCCCGTCGTCCCAGCCGCTAATCAACTTCGCGAAGAGCGTGTTCGCTACCGGACATGCATAGATAGTTGACTTTTCTGTCTCCCAGTTTCACAATCAGATCCGGGAAGCGGCCTTCCTCGCCGGCGAAACGACGCTATTACGAGCCGTTCCTGCGGGGCTAAGAATGGTGACAACGGCCATCGTGTCAGCCTTCAAGAACGTCAAGGTTGCGATATCGCCTTGGTCCGAGGTTTTTCCGGATTCAAAGGCAGCGTCACCTATGCCACTTACAACTTCAAAGAATGCTTCTTTCTCTGGCGCTCGATAGGCAGACCCAACGGCAAAGACGGCCTTTCCGCCGGTCGGGACGACCGCGGTCCACAAGGTGGGTACCGTGGTATCGCCAAAACCTGGGCCGTAGACGCACTCGCGACTGTTCGGTCGTGTCGGGGGGCCGGGATCGGACCCGAGGGCCGTGGCGGCTTCCTGCTCGGTGACGAGCGAGCAGGGATCGATCGTCCTGGCAGAAGCCCCCTGCGTTCGGGCGGGGATTGTGGCTGTGACGGTGTTACCGGTGGTGGCGGTACTACCGGGTTTGCGGGGCGCGGTGGGTAGCAAAATGTCCCCGTCCGGGACGGTTGGACACAGGTTGGAGATCCAAACTCCGGTGGCCTTTCCCACGGGTGACGCGCTGAGCGCGTCGAAACGGGCGGCGAGGCGATTGGCAGCCGTCTTGGTGCGCACTTCCGTCGCCAGCGCGACGAGCGGCGCCAACGCCGCGTAGAAGGCGCGCACAGACTTCGGTGTATCGGGCGCCAACGCTCTGCGTACCTGGGTGAGAATGGGAATCACTTGAATCGCCGAGGTGTGGATCTGTGGGAGGGGTTGGGTGAAGTCGATGTTCACGCCGTGATCGCTAACGAACAAATCGCAGAATGGGTCAGCGTGAGCGCTCGGCGTGATTGCGAGGCTGCCAAACGCGAGCGAGGCCATCACGATTCCGATCTTCCACCTCCCCCGACGCGAGGCCGTCATGGCGAGCAGAGCACATCGGTGTTTCATCTCGCGGACGCTACTTTGGATCTGCTCGTACGATTTCTCGGCCGGTTGGCAGTGTGGCGTGCGCAGCACGCTCGAAGCGTGCAACAGTTTCGCCGTCGTCAGGCGACCGGAGGCGGCTCGTGGAAGCTGCTGCCGCGCGGCGCGAAACGAGGTACCGTTCGACTTGCTCACCGTCCAGATCGTCGGTGGTGGCACCATCGACGATGTCGCGGTCGTGCGTTGGTGCGACTCGGCTTGCTCGTTGAGTTGTGAGGCGCGTTATCACCCGTTGCTTGGAGGCTCAGCACGCTTTGTTTAGCTTAGAGATGTGGTTTGACAGGGCTTCGTGAGTGAAGTCCGGGAGCGGAATCGCACGGAGCGAGCGAGGGACTGTACGACAACGGTGTAACTCCCTAGCTAGTCCTAGCGTGCCGGGCGGTTTGGAGTGCGGAACCGATTTCGCGTGGTGTCAAGCAGCGGTTGATTTTCGGAACCCTTCACGTACCTCATTCGGTGTCTGATACTCGAGCACTGAATGAAGACGCTGCTCATTATACCATATCTCAATATAGTTTGCAATAGCTTTACGAGCATGTTCACGAGTTGGAAACACAGTCCGGTCGACAAGTTCTTTCTTCAAAGACGCAAAGAACGACTCAGCGACAGCATTGTCATAACAAGTCCCAACCCGTCCCATCGATCCACGCATCCGATTCACTTTCAGACACCCAGCGAACTGTCTCGACGTGTACTGCGACCCCCGATCAGAATGAAAAACAGCCCGCCGTCGAACCCGCCCATTACGACGTGCCATAGCAACCGTCTCGCAGATAAGATCGGTGTGATAGTTGTCCGCGAACGACCAGCCCGCGATCTCACGGTTGAACAAGTCAATCATCGTCGACAGGTACGCCGGTCCTTCCCACGTGTCGATCTGAGTGATGTCACCCACGAACCGCACCCCCGGCCGTGTAGCAGTGAAGTCACGCCCGATCAGATCCACAGGGCCCTGACCGGCACCTTGCTCAGTCTTGTACCGCCACGGCGCCGGATGACACGACAACAGGCCCTCGCCGACTATAATCGACGCTACGAGCTTGTCGCAACACTCGTGACCTTCCCGGCCCAACTGGGCGTGAACACGCCGATACCCGTACGTGCCATTCGACGCGTCGAACACCCGACGCACCTCCACGACGAGCGCAGACCGGGCCTGATCAGTACGAGTCGGCGCAGCACGACACCACGCGTAGTAACCCGACGCCGACACACCCGCCCACCGACACATCCGAGCCACCGGAAAGTTGGCCTTCTCCGCCGCGATCTACGCAAACCATTCTTCTGGTTTTGTGCTGCTGCGAAGGTGAGTGGCCGGGGGGAATCTCGCCCCCCGGCTCTCTCAGAACCGTGCGTGAACCTCTCGACTCACACGGCTCCCATTATCGAGCACGGCTCAGGGGGTGAGCCCGAGCCGCCAATGCGCAAACAAGCGTGGCTCACGGACCGCGATATCGGCCAGCCACGCCCGGGCACGGGTAGTGCGTCGTCGTAGTCGTTTGTATTTCTGTTTCGCCCACCGCAACAAGTATTCGTTGATGTTGCGCAGCGACGGGTACAGCCTTGACCGGAAGAACCGGCCGTAATAGGTGATCCACCCGTTGACAATGGGATTGATGTGTTCGGCCAAGCTACTCAACGAGGATTCGCTGCGATGATGCAATCGCCATCCACGGATCTCAGCGCGGATCTTCTTCGATGCTACGTCCGACACAGCCGGCGCGAAACTCACAAAATGGCCATGAGCCCCGGCCGCGAGTCGGGGCCTGAACGTATACCCGAGGAAGGTGAACCGTTCATGCTCATGGGAACGCGACCGGTTCGAATCCTGGCAATACACGATCTTCGTCTTATCCGGGTGCAACTCCAGACCGACATCAGCCATTCGGGCCTTCAGATGATCCAACACTTCGACCGCTTGACGGTTGGACGCGCAGTGGATCACTGCGTCGTCCGCGTACCGTTCGAACGACACCTCCGGGTGTTCCCGGGTGAGCCACCGATCGAACGCGTAATGCAAAAAAAGGTTTGCCAGTAACGGTGAGATCGCTGACCCCTGAGGGGTGCCCCGATCCCTTGCCGCCAGGGTGCCATCGGTGTGTTGCAACGGTGCAACCAGCCACCGGGAACATACAACAACACCCATGCCAGTTGCGTGTGTTTCGCTACCGCCCGCAGAACAAGGCCATGGTCCAAAGAGTCGAAGAACGCCCGGATATCCAAATCGATCACCCAGTCACTCTTCCAACACCGTTGTCGGCACTGACCGACCGCGTCGAGCGCCGAACGACCCGGCCGGTAGCCATACGAATCCGGATGGAACAAGGGTTCCACGTCGGGTTCCAGGACCAACCGGACTACGGTCTGCGCCACACGATCACCAACGGTGGGAACCCCCAACACCCGGACCCCTGCCCCTCCTGCTTTCGGTATCTCCACCGCACGCACCGGAGGCGGAAAATAGCTTCCCGACGACATCCGATTCCAAATCCGATACAAATTCCTTTTCAGGTCCTTCTCGAACATCGAAATCGATTGACCGTCAACCCCGGCAGCGCCCGCATTCTCCTTCACTTTCAGCCAGGCCAGAAACACGACCTTCTTCGAAATATCAAACGGCTTCTCAGCCGCATTCTGCTTCGATTCGTTCACCGGTTCCTCCCACTCGAAAATGATTGACCAGCAACCAAACCCCGATAATCCGTCCCCTTCGCTCCGCCCGCATTACCAGACATCACCACTACTACGAGACGGTCCGTCCCTGTGCCCCGCACCGGTACTTCGTTTCTCACCGTTCCTGCGGCTTGAAACCCTCCCGGGCCGGAACCGCGAACCGCGGACCCAGCAACGAAACGACAGGTTCTCACGTTCCACACTGGAGCCTGGACTGGACTCACGCCGCCTTCATGCCGGACACCACCAAGACAGTAAACAGGTATCTTCTCGGCCAATCCCGGAGCTGCCTTCCTCCCCGGTTTCGATGTCACCTTAAACATTTCGACACTTCATCAGCGGTTCGCTCACGCTCGTCTTCCCAGTCCATACCTCGACACACTCAACGGTGCGCCTTTCCGCAAACGCTCACCACCCCGGCTCTTAACCGACGCAGCATGCGGTGGTTTGAAACCTCCCCCTGCAGGGCGATCCCAGAGAGCCAACCCCCATCTCCAACACAGCACCACAAGACACAACCACTACACCAGTCGCACCCCACGTTCGTGACACACGAAGGCCGCCGCTTTTTTTAGGAACGCGTTCTCCATCTCCAAATCAGCGATACGTCGCTGCAACAATTTCATTTCTCGTTCATCCTCACTCGCGACGACACCCTGCGTCTTCCGATCAGCGTACCTCGCACGATTCACCCAAACACGGAGCGTTTCCGCGTTCACTCCAAGCTCCGACGCGACACTC
>JANYDT010000236.1 GCA_025359845.1 Acidimicrobiia bacterium | reverse complement strand
GGGTGCGCGCCATTCTGGGGGACTGCGAGGAGCCACTGCTCGTCGAGCGCTTCGTGGACGGGGCAGAAGTAGCGGTCGAGGCGCTGCTGGTCGAGGGCCGCCTGGACGTGCTGGCCATGTTCGACAAACCCGATCCTCTTGACGGCCCGTTCTTCGAGGAGACGATTTACGTCACTCCGTCACGGCACCCGACCACGGTTCTGGATGCGATCACGGTCGCCACCACACGGGCCGCCGCTGCGCTGGGGCTGCGGGAAGGGCCGGTGCACGCCGAGCTGCGCATCGGGGCGGGGGGCGAGGTCACGATGCTCGAACTGGCGGCGCGTTCCATCGGCGGTCTCTGCAGCCGAGCGTTACGGTTCGGGGCGGGCGTGAGCCTGGAGGAGGTGATCCTTCGCCAGGCGCTCGGTCTGGGTCTCGATCGCCTCGAGCGGGAGGCGCAGGCTTCGGGGGTCATGATGCTGCCGATCCGGTCGGGGGGGATCCTCGAGCGCGTGACGGGGCAGGACGAGGCACTGAGCGTCGAGGGCATCGTCGGCGTCGAGATCAGCATCGCTGCGGGGCGGCCCGTAGTACCGCTCCCTGAGGGCGACCGCTATCTCGGCTTCGTGTTCGCCCGCGGCGCCACCGCCGAAGACGTGGAGGACGCGTTACGAGGGGCCGAGCGGTGCCTTCACGTCGAGCTGCGCCGAACAGCCGCCCGGTAACGGATCGGAAGCGGTCAAGCGTCGCCGTAGGCCCAGTACTCCCGAAGCTGGCCCAGCACGCAAGGTAGCGGTGACGGTCCGTGAGATTCACCGATCACGTCCATGACCTGCGGTTACGTGCTCCTGCGTCCACGTTTTGTCCACTGAATACGGCCAAGTCCAGCCAGTTCGTAGA
This sequence comes from Acidimicrobiia bacterium, assembly GCA_025359845.1. GTDB lineage: Bacteria > Actinomycetota > Acidimicrobiia > Acidimicrobiales > JANYDT01 > JANYDT01. The sequence continues at coordinate 17,104 of JANYDT010000236.1, read as the reverse complement.
GCGGTCTACGTACGCGCGCTTACTATCGAGCTGAGTTCGAAGTCGACCGACCCAGCGAAGTTCACGGCCGTTCGAGAAGCCATTTCTCGAACGCAGCAGGCGCGATTGTTGGCGGTTGCTGTTCCTCCCAGTCAAGGAGGTCGTCGTCGCCTGTAACGATCCAATTCGCGTCGTATTCTCGCGCCAACGCGACCAGATAGTTATCGTCGGCATCGCGAGTCGCGACGGCAATCTCCGACGGGTCAGGAACTTGGTTCGGCAGAATCGAGATCGTCGCCACGAACTCGCGGGCGTCCTCCGCGCTGATTCGCTTGCGCAGCCGCGGACGGTCGAGGACATCACTGATCTCGCCAATCAATCTCGGACACACGATAAGTTCGAACGACGCTTGGCCCGACATCCACTGGTCGATCAGGCGCGTTGACGGTCCGTGCCCGATCGCGGCCGACACGAACACGTTCGCGTCGATGACGACGCGGACTGGCTCAGCGGGCACGCCGTCGTCGCACTTCCCGTGTCTCCTCGACCGCCAACCGCATCGCCTCGTCTTCGTCCAACGACGAGGTCGCAACGCGGGAGGCCATCGATTCACGTGCGGTACGACCGAAGTACTCCCACGCCGACTGACGCGTCATGCCGAGGGACTCGCCGATCTGATCCCACGACACCCCCGCCGTGCGCGCGTCAGCGACGAACTGTCGCCGGAGCTCGCCCAGCTCCGCCTCGGTCCGGGTCAGCTCCCGCAACGCCTCCAACGGATCCGATGGCAAACCGTCAAGAAGGACACTCATGATGTCAGGCTACCCTGACATCGTCACTTCCGCAAGTGACTCCTTATCATGCGGCCCCTCGGGCGTTGTCGATGATTGACCGCATGACGTCCGCGGCGTGCGCGTCGCCCGATGGGACCGCGTGTGCGTAGTAGCCGAGCGTGGTCGACTTCCGTTGATGATCAAGTCGTTGCGACACGACCGCCAGCGCGACACCAGCCTGAAGCAGCTCGGTCGCCATGAAATGGCGCAGACCATGCAAACGAAACCTGCGAAGCCCGGCACCGTTGAGAGCCCGGAGGAATGACTTCGTCGCCCGGTTGGGTTTCCACGCAGTCGAACCGTCATCGTCACTGAACACGTACCCACACAACTCAGGACCGGCACGTTTCGCCAACAGCGCCAGCGTCACCGCATCAACTTGCACTTGATGGCGTCGCGAGGTCTTCGTGTCCGACAGCACCGGGCCGTTCGGGCCCTCGACCCAACCACCAACGAACGCAACCCGACGCGCTGCCACCGGCGATCACCCGCATGTGGCCGGGACTGTGCGGGTCGCAGTGGCCAGCGGCCCGAGCGAAGTGCGCGCCCCCGCGAGCACGCCGGCCCCTGCGTACGGAGTGGTAGGTTTAGTTATGATGTGACGACCCCGCACAACAACGGCGGTTCTGTTGTGCGGTCTGGCGCTCGGCTGTTTCGCTTCGATGGCTCCGTCGATGGCCGCATCGAAGAAGGCGACGAAGAAGCCCAAGGTGACGATTGCGAAGAAGGCCACGACGCCCGCAATACCTTCGCTCCCCAAGTTCTGTGCGGCGTCCAAGGCTTGGGTCGAGTGGGAGATCGCCTGGAATGCGGGTGCGGGCAACACCGATCGGCAATGGGTGGCCGACACGGTTTCTCACATCACACCGGTCACCAAAGCGGCACCGACCGAGATTCGCAGCTCCGCGCTACGTTTCGCGGCTGAACTCGTGACGACGCGAGTCGATTTGGTGGCGTCCCTGGATGGAAGCAAAAGCATCGTCGACGGCATGGAAAGTCTCATCGACGACGCAAAGGCACTCTCCGGTCTGTCCACCACGTTTCTTGATGATGCAGACGAGCTAACGACCTACATGTTGGCCAAATGCGGCGTCGACATGAAGACCCGGTTCTCGGGCTGACAACACCGTTAACGGGTTCGGCGGACACTGACGGTCGGCGGACCACACGCGTGTGGTTCCATCACGCCATTTGATGTTCCAACACGCGACTGAGTCCGGCGGGCGGGCGCACACGGGCGAGCCGGCCAAGCGACACCACGGCACCTGGCACCGCGCCCATCCTCGTGGCAGCCTGATGCCAGGGCCGGCGCTCGAGGTGCGTGCTGGGCGCGACCTGCGAACCGGCACCGGCGGGGACGGCTCCGTCCACCCGATCCGAGCGGCGCGCCCTTACCGGCCGGCGGCGAGCTGCGGTGCATGGCCGCGATGAGTAGGTTCTGGATAGGGCACGGGCTGCGGCCCGTCGAGGCAATGGGCTCACTACTTCGGTCCAGACGAGCGACCCGGCGGCCGTTGCGACGAACGCCTTCCGGCTGCAACGGCCGATCGTCAACAAATTTGCAGCCGATCATCTGCTGGGTGGGTGATGGCTGTTCAGGCATGGGACTCGTTCTCCGTCTCGGTGACGTCGGGGTGGACAGGCGCAGCGGACCAACTGGCGAGGAGCGCTATACAGCGACGTCATCGTCGGTCATCGGAGCCGGTTCCATCAGCCAGGCCGTCGCCCGGCGCGTCAGCGCCGCCACGACAATGCAGACGCAGCCGCGGTAGCCCTCACGAGCGCCGGATTTCACGTGAGCACCACGACCGTCGACGTTGCCTCCCGTAATCGGTTCAAGGACTCGGGCGAGGAGGGTTCGTCGACATTGACGCCCCGGGTCATGAGCTGGCTGCGGGTGGCCTGTGGATCTACTTTCTTGAGTGCTGGCGGAAATGTGGAAAGAGTGCGTTGATTGAGTGCTGCAGGAGTTGGGCGAGTTCGTGCTTGGTGATGGGTCGCTCGTTGAGCCATTCGAGGCTGGCGGCTTCGAGGAATCCAACCCATCCGCGACAGGTTATTTGCTGCTTGGCGGTGAGGTTCGAGAGTTCGAATGCCTCTGCCAGACGGTCCGCGACCTCTGACCGGGATCGTTCGACGATGGCGTGGACGCGACTGTCGGAGCTGATCCCGCCCTGGATGACTGCCCGGTAGGCGAGTGCGTGATCGTCGATCCAGTCGAGGTGCGCGTCGAGCGCAGCACGCATCCGCGGGCCGACCGGCAAGGATGGGTCGGGACGCGTGGCTGCGCGGAGTTCCTCTGCTGCCCATGCGACGGTGGCCAAGTAAAGATCGCTTTTGGTGGCGAAGTAGTGGTAGAGGAGCGGCTTCGATACGCCAGCTGCGTCGGCGACGTTGGCCATTGACACTTCGTCCCACGGGCGTGTGCCGATCAGATGCAAACACGCCCGGAGGAGCTCGGAACGTCGGTCCTCGACGGACAGCCGCCTCCGGGCACCTCGCGCACCCGCATCGTTATCGACCATGTGTATAATAGTAGATGACCAATTCTCCACCGCTCTCGACGTCCACGATCGACATGAGTCGACTCGACATCACCAAGCAGAACGTGGCCGTCGAAAAAGTCCTCGGGCGGACCGAGAATCCGCGGCACCGGTACTTGCTTGAGTCCTACCTCCGTCACCGCTACCTCGAATCGGCCGGTCGCTGGCAGGAGATCCTTGACCCGTCGCTCATCGTCGACCATCCCTTCTATCGGTTCAACCTGGCCGGGCAGCCGCCGTTCACCCTCGAAGGGAAAGACCAGGTCGCGATGCTGTATGCGCACTGGACTGCGACTGATCAGTGTGTGTGTTCTACGTGGAGGACGAAAGCGTGGCCGTCGGCGACCACATGATTGTTGGTCGCGGTATCGGCTATCAGCAGACGCTGGGGTCCGTGCTCGCTGCCGCCGGGCTCGATGTCGACCCGGACGCATGTACCTGAAAAAGTCTCAGATCATGATGCTCTGGCCCTACGACGACCACTGTCGTCTACTCGGCGAAGATGTCTGGGAGTTCGACACGGCTGAGGCTGGACTGTTCAAGCTCGACCCGGCCGACGTCTTGACGGCAGCCCAGGCCGGGCAGCTGCTCGAGGCGTTCATAAAGCCGCTCGCGCCATTCGACGACAGTCTGCTCCCGCAGTGAAGGCCGTCGCGTGCCAACACGGCGAACTCGAAGTGGTCGACCTCCCCGATCCTGCTCCGGGTAGGGGTCAGGTTCTCCTCGACGTGACCGGCTGTGGGATCTGCGGGTCTGACCTGCACTCCCGACGACACGCCGACGCGCAGGCCGATGTGCTCGCCGAAGCCGGCTACGACGGATTCGGCCGCAGCGATCAACAAGTCATCTTCGGTCACGAGTTCTGCGGCCTGGTCGCCGACTACGGGCCCGGTGCGGACAAGAAGATCAAGCCGGGAACGCCGGTTGTGGCCATGCCGCTAATCCGCAAAGAAAACGGCGTCCACGCGATCGGGCTGTCCGCGTCGGCCCCGGGCGCGTATGCCGAACAGGTCGTAGTTGAAGAGGCGTTCATGTTCCCGGTACCGAACGGACTCTCACCCGCGATCGCCGTGCTTACCGAACCGATGGCAATCGGCTACCACGCCGTCCGTCGCGCCGAGATCACCACCCACGACGCTGCCCTGGTCATTGGCTGCGGTCCCGTCGGCCTAGCCGTCATCTGCGTGCTCAAAGCCAAGGGCGTCGAACACATCGTGGCCAGCGACCTTTCGCCCGGCCGACGGGTACTCGCCGCCGCCTGCGGGGCAACCGTCGTCGTGGACCCAAGAGTCGACTCCCCCTACGCGGCCATGGGTGACCGCGGCTACACCACATCGATCAGCGACAACGTCTCCGGTGCCCTCCAGATCATGAAATCACTCCGGAAACTCCCAGTGTCCTGGGATGTTGCGTTCCGAGACCTCGAGAAGCTCGGCAAGACCAAGCCGAAACGTCCAATCGTGTTCGAATGCGTCGGTGTTCCCGGCGTCATCGACCAGATCATCACCGCCGCACCGCTCAACTCTCGTGTCGTTATCGCCGGTGTCTGCATGGAACCGGACCAGTTCCGACCCGTCATGGCGATCAACAAGCAGATCGACCTTCGCTTCGTTGTGGGCTACGACCCACTCGAATTCCTCGACACGCTCCACATGCTCGCCGACGGCACACTCGACGCCGCGCCGCTCGTCACCGGGACCGTCGGCCTCGCCGGTATCGCAGCCGCCTTCGACGCGCTCGCCGATCCCGAACAGCACGCCAAGATCGTCATCGATCCACGAAGCGCCGCGATCACACCCGCGAAGACAGTGCTCGAATGCTCGACACCGTGATCAGATCATGAAAGAAACGCGAGCTCAATGGCTTGCCGCTGCGGCGGTGGGAGGGCAGCGAGCGCAGACGGGACCACATCGCGGAACGCGAAGTCCTGCCGTGGCCGATCACGAGTAAGGCAGGATCGGACGCCGAGGATCGCTCCGGGGCGATCCTCGTGGTCGCGTCGCTGTTCGGATCGCACGATGTCGATCGCCCGGCTGTGCGCCATGCGTGCCAGGTGCCGGGCCAGATCATCCGAGCGGAAGTCGACCCCCTTGCGCCACGCCGCCACGAACACGTCCTGCGTCGCGTCCTGCGCCGGCTCCGCGCTCACGAGGACGCTCCAGGCGATGCATAGACGACGTCCCCGGGCGCGTCGTACGCCTCCTTGAAGGAGGACTTTGACCGTGCCTGTTGCGGAGGATCGGAACAGCTCTCCCACATCGGCGCAGCGAGGAGCTCCTCTGGAGGATGGGGGTGACGGTCGGCGAAGACCGGCTCCCATCTGTGGCGGGATTACTAGCCCTCGACGTCTATCCGCAGCAGCACCTACCTGATACCGGCCTACAAGCCGTTCTCGCTCCCGGACCAGACCGAAGCCAGACACGCGCACTCGACAGTCGACGCCTCGACGGCCCGATTCCCCGCATGCTCGCCGATGCCCCGGCATGGGTGTCACGGTAGAGCCCAACAGAAATCCGAACCGCTCCGAACGGCGGAGTTCGATTCACAGTCGTCCTGCACCGAGACCAACCCGCAAAAACGCCAATTGACCGACCCGGCACCACAACAGCCAGAGTGCTCGCAGCACTCGGGTCCGGTCCACTCGACGTCGAGAAGATCGCCACCGCCACAGCCTTGGAACCTGCAACATTCGGCGACGACTCCGCGAACTCCGAACTGCCGGCCTCGTGCTCCAGCACGGCGGCCGCGGTCGACCCACCACCTACGAGCTGCTTCGTCGTGGTTGACGTAGTGATGGGCAAACAGACATCGACGCATCACGTGAAAACAGAAACCCCTGCTCATCAGGGGGTTTCGTTGGAGCGGAAGACGGGATTCGAACCAGCGACCCTAACCTTGGCAAATCGATGGTCATCGATACGAAGCGTTGGTCTGACCAGCGTCTATGCAGGTCAGCGTAGGCGGATGCCTTCGTCGTTATACCTCTCACGACCCCGAAATGCCGGTCCCATCCCGCTGAAGTGGCACGAAAGTAGCACGACCGATATGTGTACATATTTTATGCACCGCTTCTAGGAACTGCCCTCCAACACCACGGGCATCACCTTCCAAGGTGAGGGTTTCAGCCGCAACCCGCTGTCCGCGTCCTTAAAGCCGAAAATTTGCTGACTACGGATCGACGGTCGACGTCAAGGTCGCCGGCCGCCGACTAGGCGTCGCGTGGGTCGGCAAAGGGTGCGACGCGACGTCGACGCGCGCGGCCACACCAATGCTCGACGTCGTCGACGCCGAGCGCATGTCACCCGCTGCCCGCGCCACGCTCGACCAGCGGCCGGACCCGAGCCTATGACTTACCCACCGACGCCGCGACCACCTTCTGCCGAAGATCTGGAGCCGTTAGGTCGCCCCGTCGAGGAGGAGGTGGTCGCACCGTCTTCAACCCGGTCTAGGGCGTCGGCGAGAAGTAGGCGACCGTACCGCGCTCGGCGACAACCCGCAGGACCGGCTTGACGGCGCCTTGGAAGCGAGCCGGTCATGGCGTCTGTTGACACGGGTACCACACGAGTACGTGCAGGCAGGTCATGCAGTTGGCAGCTGATCATGCAGAGGGCGCTGCGGCGCGGGCGATCACCCGAGTGTCGTTTGAACGTGACCACGTCCGCCCTGATGCTGTCAATGATGCTGCACTCGTGATGTCGGAATTGTTTTCGAACGCGGTGCGGGCGAGTAACGAGGCGGCGACCGTGGCCGTGGAGGTCACGCTCGGCGGTGACCAGGTCGAACTGGCGCTCGCTAACTGTGGCGACGCATTCCAGCCACCACTTCCCCGGAGTTGATCTGGAGTTGTTCAAGTGTGCCGTACAGCTGCGCATGCAGCCTGACGATGGTGTTCTTATTGCTTGGCCGGGGAGTTGAGGAAGGAGGAAGCGTTGCTGGTGCTCGATGATGCGGAGCGCGAGGCGCTTCTCCGGGTGTTGTTGCACAAGGAGGGGGGAGCGCTCGTGCTGGCCGCAGACGCCGATGGTCTCGCCGTCGAGATGCCCAGCACGATCGCCTGTGACCTCCGGCGTGTCGTTCGGACTCGTTCGGTCATCGAGCTAGTGGCGCCCGGTTCTCGCAATGGCGTGCTTGTGGCGTGGAATGAAGCCAAGGTCGCAGGCGCGGCCGTGGCGTCGGTCGTGCTTATCAACGGTGTGGACGCTTCGTATCACTTCATCGACCTTCGAAGCCTGCTCGGCGTGGTGTTCGCAGCCATCGTGGCCGAGAGCGCGATCGACTTGGATCTGGTCGCTGCGAGCCTGGCTCCGGTCGTTCCCCGCAGGGGACGCATCGACAAGGATGGCTCGGCCGTGATCCGCTTCGCTGATGCGGACATCTGCCAGATCCTCGGCTTCGAGCCCGGCGAGCTCGTCGGGATGCGGTCCCTCCAGCTGATCCATCCCGATGAGCAGGATCGCGCCGTCGAGACGTGGATGGACATGGTCACGAGGACGGGCGGGGCCGGGACGCGGCTTCGCGCCCGGCACCGGCGCAAGGACGGCTCTTGGGTGTGGATGGAGATCACGAACACCAACCAGCTGGACACGGAAGGCCGTGTGATCAGCGAGATGATCGACATCTCCGACGAGATGGCGGCACTGGAGCGACTGCGCCAGCGCGAGCAGCTGCTTGCACGACTGACCGAGGTGACCACGCTCGTGTGAAGTTCCCCAGAGTTGCTTGCTGAAATTCCCCACCTGTAGGGCTCCACCAATGAGGGCGGGGCGCCCTTGATGCTGTCGGTCTCTGACCACACGACGGCAAGCAAGGGAGCCCCGGTCTCAATGCTCACACGGGAGGATGATGTGGACGCGCACGCGCTCCGCAAGAGGGGTTGGACGATCTCCGCGATCGCCCGCCATCTCGGCCATGACCGCAAGACCATCCGGGCGTACCTGTCCGGCAATCGCACCGCCGGCGCCCGACAACCGTCCGGGAACGACCCGTTCGACCGCTACGAGGCCTACATCCGGGCCAGGCTGACGGAGGATCCGCATGTGTGGGCGACGGTGTTGTTCGATGAGATCGTCGCCCTCGGGTTCGACCGGTCGTATCCGGTCTTCACGCACCAGGTCCGCACCCGGAGTCTGCGTCCGCACTGTGAACCGTGCGCGCCAGCGAAGCACCGTGCGGTGGCGGTGATCGAGCACCCGCCGGGCGTGGAAACGCAATGGGATTGGGTCGACTTGCCCGACCCGCCGCCATCGTGGGGGTGGGACGGCCCGGCGCGACTGTTCGTCGGCGCGCTCGCTCACTCCGGCCGGTGGCGGGCCGTGCTCGCGGAATCGATGGACCAGGCCCATGTCATCGACGGCTTGGACCGGGTCAGCCGGGCGCTGGGCGGGGTCACGAACGAGTGGCGTTTCGATCGCATGGCCACGGTCTGTCACCCGGCGACCGGTCGGATCACGGCCTCGTTCGCCGATGTCGCGAAGCATTACGGCGTCGCGGTGCGGATCTGCCCGCCACGACACGGGAACCGCAAGGGCGTGGTCGAGAAGGCCAACCACACCGCTGCGCAGGCGTGGTGGCGGACCCTGCCCGACGACATCACGTTGGAGGGCGCCCAGGCCTCACTGGAGCGCTTCTGCGCCGGACGACGGGCGATGGCCGCTCCCGTGTGATCGGCGAACTACGGGCCACGGTCGCCGTCCACGCCACCAGCGAGCGACTCCGTCCCATGCCTGCACCGTTCCCAGCGACACTGCGCGTGGAGCGGCGGGTCAGCGCGCAGGCGCTCGTCGCGTTCCGAGGGAACCGTTACTCCGTCCCACCAGAACTCGCCCACGCCACGGTGAGCGTGACCCGGCTCCTGCACCAGGCCCACATCAACATCGCCACACCGGCCGGGATCGTGATCGCCCGACACACCCTCGCAGCAGACGGCACTGGTGTCATGGTCCGCCACCACGGCCACGTCATTGCGCTCGAACACGCCGCCCTCGCCGCGTTCGACGACGGGCCACCACACCGCCGCAAGCAACGCATCCCACCCGGCCCCGCCGCTCTCGCCGCCGCCAAGGAGATCACCAGCGCACAGAACATCAGCACACAGACAATCAGCACACCTATGAATGTTGACAACCCCGTCTCCAGGCGGGCGGCGGGAGACGACGTCGTCGTTGACCTCGCCGCTTACGCCCGAGCCGCGCAAGAAAGGAACACCCTCACATGACCCGCACCACCACAACCAAGGCGCCGGCGCCGGCACCGTCCACCGCTGCGCAAGCGAGCCTCTACCAGACACTCAAATCGCATCTCACCGTTCTCCGCCTCTACGACTGCGCCGAAGCGCTCCCATCCGTTCTCGACGCCGCCACCGCCGAGAAGCTGTCCGTCACCGCCACGCTCGAACGACTGTTAGCGATCGAGGTCTCCGCCACCGAAGCCCGCCGTCTCGCCGGACGGCTGCGTTTCGCGTGCCTGCCATCGCCGGCCTCGCTCGAGGACTTCGACTACGACGCCCAACCCGGCGTCGACCGGGCCCTCATGAACGAGCTCGGCACCTGCCGATACCTCGAAACAGCTACCAACGTGCTCCTCATCGGACCACCCGGCGTCGGCAAAACCCACCTCGCCGTCGGCCTCGCACGACGAGCCGCCGAAACCGGCTACCGCACCTACGTCACCACCGCCGCCGACCTCGCCGCCCGCTGCCACCGCGCCGCCCTCGAAGGACGCTGGGCCACCACCATGCGCTTCTTCGCCGGCCCAACGCTGCTCGTGATCGATGAGCTGGGCTACTTGCCGCTTCCCGCCGAAGCCGCCTCGGCGCTATTCCAAGTCGTGTCGCAGCGCTACCTGAAGACCTCGATCGTGATCACGACCAACCGAGGCGTCGCCGCCTGGGGCGACATCCTCGGCGACACCACCGTCGCCGCCGCCATGCTCGACCGCCTCCTCCACCGATCAGTTGTCCTCAACCTCGACGGCGACTCCTACCGCCTCCGCGACCACCACGCCCGCAACAACACCCTCCGCACCACCATGACCGGCAACCGCCAACCACTACGCTGACCACGCTCACGAGTGGGGAAATTCGACGAGCATCAGTGGGGCATTTCGACAAGCGCGGTCAGAGGCGCTGCCCTCCGGCGTTCTGCACGTCGCACGCGACCGGAGCATCCTCTATACGAACCGCCGGCTTCACCGCCTGCTCGGAATCAAGCGCTGCGCCAGCGTCGAAGATCAACTGATCAACGTGGCCGTCAAGGACCGCCCTGAGCTGGATGCCGCACTCACCGGCGCGCTCGACGACGGGCGCGACGCCGATGTCGAAGTTCGGATCCGCATCCCCGACACGGGCCGGTTCATGCGCTGCGCCATAGCGGCGCGTGTGCTCACCGACGCCGATGGAGCCCCAGCGGGTGCCGTGCTGTGCATCGATGACGTGACGGAGGCCGCCGAGCTGCGGGCGGAGTTGGAGCGCCAGGCGACGACGGACGAGCTCACCGGATGTCTCAACCGTGCTGCTATGCTTGCGGCGATCGGCCGCAGCCTCGGCCAATACAGTGCGGGATCTCCGGGGACAGCTGTCGTATTCCTCGACCTCGACGGATTCAAAAACGTCAATGACACCTTTGGCCATAAGGCCGGTGATCTCCTCTTGGCCAGCACCGCGCGGCGGCTGCGACGGGCGATGCGTGCCGAGGACATCCTCGGGCGACTGGGCGGTGACGAGTTCATCGTAGTACTCCCCAACGTCGGCACTCTGGAGCTGGCGGAACAGATCGGCCTGCGGCTCGCAGAGGCGGTGGCGGACCCCCCGGAATGGGTCAGCGGCCTGACCATGCGCATACGAGCCAGCATCGGTGTGGCCTGGGCATCGAGGGAGGACGTCGATGCCGACACCCTCACCGCCGCTGCCGATCGCGCCATGTACGAATCGAAGCGTGCCGGCAACTGCGAACCCGTCTACGCCAGCATCTAAAGCCGCTTAAGAGGTTATCGGGATCCGCGCGAAGCCCGCTAGTTCCACGGCGTCCTGAGTAGGGCTCAACTCGCACCTACACCGCTGCTGCCGGACCACACGGCACGGCCCGGAACGATCGATCTCGGGCAGGCGTCCGCAGCGCTCAGTCCTCGCGTTCGAGACGGGGGTTCGATCACACGAGCAGCCGATCGCCTCAGCTACCTCCGCTTCCGAAACTCCACGACCGCAGTCGCGATCGAGCGCTGGTCCGGCTGTAAGCGTACACACCACTTCACACGTTCTTCGGGTGCAACCCGGAGTTCGCCGGCGATGAGCGTAAGGAGGAGCGTGGCTCACGAGCTGAGTCTTGGCGTAGGCGAAACGCACGGGGGGCGTGAAGTAGCCGCCCGCGTCGCAGATGCGCCGCTCAACGGTTCCATCGCGGCGAGGATCTCTCGATCTCGTCGCCGAGCACGGCCAACGCTCCTGCCATCGCCGCGTCAGTTGATGTCTCGATCGCTTCACGTACCTGGCGCCGCTCGTGGGTAATGATGTGCCCGTCGAGCAAGCCAAGGGCGCGCAGCCGCTCCTCGCCGGCAGCGAGTCGCGCATCAGTCCATCCGCGACCGCGGTTGTGCGCGCGTGGGACGAGCCCCCAGGAAAGGTCGCCGGGCAACCTCGCTCGGTTGCCCGGGCTGAACCACCGGCGCGGCGCGGGTAATCGCGTCGATGTGATTCGTGTCGACCGGGTCGGGTGGGCCTCACTGACGGGGATTAAGATAGCCGGGACGACATCTCGTCGTTCGTTCGTGAGGGACACTAAGATGACTCGGATACCGCTCGTCGACTCCAACGATCCCACTGCCGATCCAGTCGCGGTCGAGGTGCTCAGATCGGTGAGTCGGCACCGCAACAGAACGGTTGATCCCAATGTCTACCGCGCCATGGCCAACCACCCAGACGCGCTCCGGGCGCTGGTCGACTTCGGTACCGCGGTGTACTTCGAGAACTCGCTGACACCCGCGCAGCGTGAACTGGCATATCTGACAGCGAGCGTGACCAACGACTGCCACTACTGAATTCCGACCCATGTGCTGCTCGGTCGAGCGGCTGGGCTGTCGGAAGCGCAACTCGGGCATCTTGGAGACGCCACTCGCCCACAGGACATCTACGACGACGCGTCCTGGGCGATCGTGGAATACGCGCAGGTATCGACTCGGAATGAACCGATCACCAACGAACTGTACGCCCGCCTAGTCGCGCATTTCAGTGAAAAGCAGATCATCGAGATTTGCTTCACCGTTGGATTGAGCAACACCATCAACCGGTTCCACGCAACCTTCCTCACCGAGGTCGACGAGCGCACCCGCGAAGCACTCGCGCCGTCCTGTCCGCTCCGTTACCCGGAACCCGAAGGGGACCCGCACTGCTGAGGTGATTCAACCCAGAAGGCCGCGATACGCAGAATCGCTCCCAACTTCGACCGGGGCCGTGCTCTTCGCCCAGCGATCGATGCAGCAGACGCGAGGCTGAACCAAGCACGCTGGCCATCAAAGCGCGGCGAGCGTAGACCACGGCGGCAAATCCGACATAGATCATGAGAGCGATCTGCATGACTAAGCCAACGCCCTGCTCCACGAACACATTGACATCTGCACGCCTCCCTTCGGACCTCGATAAACGCTTCGATTGCCGTCTCGATTCGCTGGCACTGGTCGTAGTCCACCGTCCGGTCCGGAAGTGTGTCCGCCCAGTCACGAATTGCACGTCCATTCACGATCATGGCTCGGTCTCCGTCGTTATCGGTGGGCGGTTCGTCGAACCACCCCAAATGACGACGACAGGTTGGATAGCGATGTCGAGTTGATGCGGCCTTGCGTAGAGGCGCTGCCACAGAGTTCGTGCTGCCCGCGACGCTTGGACGGCTGCGTCGGCGATCAATCGGCGTTCGTAGTCGGAGTCGCGGTCTGAGGGCGCTGTCCACTTCGTCTCGAACACGAATACGCCCTTCGGACCGATCGCGACGTGATCGGTGTTGGCGCGATGCAGGAAGTGGACGTCATGAAACACCACCCAGCCGTGCCTGCTCAGACGTCGTAGCTCAGCGGCGGTATCGTCCTCATCATCGGCACCCATCAATTTCGGGACTACGCCGCTGGCCGCAGCAAAGCTCCACGCTCCGGCACCGAGCACAGCGGCGCGTACATGCCGGTGAGAGCTCCTGCGAGCCAGTCAGGTCCGCAGCGCATCATCCAGAAGTTGAGCCCGATCCCGATGCACGTCGCGGTCACAAGGATGCCGGTGAGCGGCCATCGGACCCGCCAGGCGTGTCCCCAGGCGGTTTGGCGGGCTCGGACGCTGACTGCTGCGCCTGCGCGACGGTCATAGCGCTTGGCGCTGCCCAAAGTGGTGGCTTGTCGCCGACTGTGTGTCGGCATCAGGCTTGCCTGACGATGTTGCCAATGATTTCGGCGGCGGCGCGGTCGCCGCCGGGAACGGCGTGGGCGTAGTGGTTGAGCGTCGTCGAGTAGCGGGCATGGGCGAGTCGTTCAGCGACGATGGGGATGGCGAAACCAGCATGGAGCTTCTCGGTGGCCATGAAGTGCCGGAGATCGTGAAGTCGGAAGTGGCCGAGCCCGGCCGCCGTTCGCAGGTCACTGAAGCGCTTCGTCACCCAGTTCGGCATCCACGGTCGCGCACTGGTTGGGTCGGTGCTGAAAACGAACCGGTCCCGTCCCTGCCGCTTCGCCGGCAAACCTTGGCAGAATGCACGCAGGATCTGAGCCGTCGTGTCGTCGAGGAACGGTCGATGGCAGCGGTGGTTCTTCGACGGGGCCAGGACCGGCCCGTTGATTCCATCGACGAGCGCCCGTTGGAAACAACAGCGAGCCCGTGGCGAGGTCAACGTCCGACCAGCGAAGCCCGAGCAGCTGACCCCGCCGGGCGCCGGTTGTGGCGGCGAGAATGAGGAACAGATGGAACGCGTGATCGCGGTCGTGCACGAACGCGAGCAGCGCGGCGACCTCCGCTGGTGCCGGCGGACGCACCTCGACCGGCTCGGACGGTGGCGGGCACGCTGACGATGCCGGGTTCGACCAGATCCACTCCCATCGCATCGCTTGCGCGAGCGCGGACTGCAACACCGCGTGCACCCGTCGAACCGCGCCGACCGACCGCGGCGCCCCATCGAGTCGGCCGTGACGGCGAAGTCGCGCGTGCAGCTCATCGATGGTCACGGTCGTCAGCTCGCGAACGAACACGGCACCGATGTTCGGCGCGAGTTGCCGGTCGATGATCGAGCGAACGTTGCGTGCCGTGGTCGGCGCCCACCGGACGGACGCGACACCGAACGACCGTTCCAACAGCTCGGCCATCGTGGTGGTCGCTCCGACGATCGCCGCCACGTTCGCGGTTTGCGCGAGGGTTCGCAGCTCGGCTTGTGCCTGGGTGCGGCTGCCGCGCACGGTCTTGGACACCCATCGTCGGCGGCCGGTGAGTGGGTCGGTGCCGCCGTAGACGCGCAGCTCCCACGAGTTCGGGCCTCGCTGTCGGACGGTTCCACTCACCAACCCCTACACCGGCCTGTTGGCGCAGGTTCTGAGGTTTCGTGATGGGCAAGTCGCGGGCAGTGATGGGCAGAACCGCGCCGGCCTTCACTGCTACAACCAGCATCTGCCCAGGTCAGGCCCGGTCTGTCTGGAGCGGAAGACGGGATTCGAACCCGCGACCCTCACCGTGGCAAAAAAAGGTGATGCTAAGTGTCCATACAGTCCATGACCTGCGGTTCTATACGTCTGCGTCCACGTTTTGTCCACCGAATACGCCCCAGTCCAGGCAGTTCGTAGAGCGGTCTACGTACGCGCGCTTACTATCGCTCGCGGCGAGGGTAAGAAACGGGTCGACGTTTCCCCGAGCATTTTCTTCCCAAGGTGAGGGTTTCTCGACTGCGGCGCTCACCACCGCAAATTCGTCTCGGAGCCGACACCTCCGGGCTTCATTCGGTGCCCGATTCGAGTTGTCCGACGATGAGCACAGGCTCACTCGTTCACAGCTCCAGCTCGGCTTCGACCTCTATCTCGATGCGAACTTCTACGATCGCTTCGAGTTGCGCTGCAAGCTCGGCGTAGATCTCGGTCCGGTCGTCGTCGCGTCGCAACGAGACTGCGAGCGCGTAGTCCTGATTCATCGTGTCGTCGCACCAGCGGTTCACGCTGCGGATCACGATGTGCCAGGGAGCGTCGGCACTGGCAAGTTTCTGGGTGAAGGTCCTGGTCCCTCGTTGGTTCGCGCCCCTCGAAAGCAGCTTCACCGGCGCGTCGAATCCGACGCGTTTGGAACCAAGCGCGCTTATCTTTGGAGGTCCTGCCGGCTTCTCGTTCGATGCGTCCGACGCGACTGCGGAGGAGACGTCATCCGATTGCTCGTCGTCGTCACCGCCGTCGAGATCTTCGTCGTCTCCATCCTCGTCGTCGATGTTCGCGAACGTCTCGGCGATCTCGTCGATCGTCATGCCCCGCACTACGTGGAACTCGATTTTGTTGCCGAGGTAGTCGAGTCGTTGGAGCCTGGTTGGTGGATCGTGAGCAACAGCGACATCGAGGGTGCGAACCCCTCCGGATTCGAAGAACGATGTCGGGATGGGCAACTCGTAGATGTGGACGGCGTCCATGTCGATCGTGCCTTCGGAGACCAGAACTGCTCGGTGATCGTCTACGTCCAACGCTCCTGCGATCGACGTGGACCCGAAGCCACCAAGTCGGCGGAGAGCATGTGCTCGTGCAGCAGCACCATCGATCACAAGTTCAGCGCCGTTCCACGTTCGGGCAGCGCCCAGCAAAGTAAGTGCACGTACGAGATTCGCTGAGAACGTCGGATACCGTGCCAGGACTGCGAGTGCAACACGTGAGACGTGAGGTGCTGCGAAGCTCGTCCCGACATCCTTCGCGAGGAGCCGTCCCGGTCGGATTCCAGCACCGGTGACTTTCAGTTCGTTGTCATGGAGCGCGACGCCGGTCGGGTCGAACGCAAGCGTCCCGGAAACCTGAACGAGTTCGGGCTTGATCGCTCCACCGACACCAGGCCCCAACCGTGTGACGGCCGACGGCCACCCGCTCCTGCCGTGCGGTTTTCGTTCGACCCACTCGCGGCTCGACAACCCGCCCGCGGCATCGGCCGCAGTGATGCCTCCGACAGTGAGCGCGAGCGCTGATGTTCCGGGTGCCAGGAGCCCGGCATTCTTGCTTTCCAGCAGATGCGCTACGTACTCAGCAGAGTCAACAATCTTGGCTGGGAGATACGACCTTGGGTCGATGTTGCCTGTCGCTGCGACGATGACGAGACTGTGTTGCAAGGCGAGTTGATCGACGATCGCAGAGGCAGCATGTTGTCGAGGCCCCTTGAAGGGTTTGGCCAGTTCGCCCAGGGAGAGGTTGATGACCTTGGCTCCCTGTTCGGCGCAGTACGCGATGGCTTCCGCAAGATCGGACTCCCACAGCGAGTCGTCCGGGAACATGTTCTGGGCATCGAGCACCGCGACCGACACGACACGAGCGATCGGTGTCATAAGCGCGCTTGTGATCGCGTGATCGAGATCACCATGAAGCGCGATCGACGCGACAAGGGTGCCGTGCCCGTGACGGTCCTCGCCGTCAGCGATATGCGGCGACAAGGCTTCTGCCTGGAGAACCGCGCCTTGGAGTAACGGGTGAGCGCTCATGACTCCTGAGTCGACAAGTCCAAGAATCGGACTGTCCGACCGCGGCGGTCGTGTGCGAGGAATGTCATCGACGGCTAGACCG
>JANYDT010000176.1 GCA_025359845.1 Acidimicrobiia bacterium | reverse complement strand
CGTGCTCGACGGCGATCTCGAGGACCTCGCCTGCCTGTACCCGCAGCGGCCCCCCGCTGGGTGCCGAGCCGACGGCGGTGCCGTCGGCTCGGGTGCGCGTCAGGCTGAGGACTCGGAACCGCGCCGCCTGCGGCCCGGTTTCGATGGTCGCCCGGAGTGTCACCGGCTTCGGCATCGGACCGAGGCGGTGGCGCAGCACCGCTCGGCCCGATGCCGCGGGTGGCGCGTTCGTGTAGTCGAGCGTGGCGAGCTTGGTATTCCGGGCAGCCTTGGCCGGTCCTGGCTTCGGGTTCGACGTCACGGTGCAAGCTTGCCAGAGCCGATCAACCCACAAGGTGGATGGCACATGAGTAGAGCTGCGTGAGGGCCGGCCGCTAAGGTCGCTCGCCATGTCCAGCGAAGAAAAGAGATAGCGATTTCATGGGACGAGTTCAAGGCAAGGTAGCCCTGATCACGGGCGCGGCCCGCGGCCAAGGCCGTGCGCATGCGCTGCGACTGGCCCAGGAGGGGGCCGATATCGTGGCCGTCGACGTGGCCGACGATCCGTATGGGTGGCTTCCGTATCCGGCGGCGACACCGGCTGATCTGGCCGAGACTGTGAGACTCGTCGAGGCCGAGGATCGGCGCATCATTGCCCGCAAAGCCGACGTGCGGGACCGTCCGGCCTTGCAAGCGGTCGTCGACGAAGCCATCGCCGAATTCGGCCACATCGACGTGGTGTGCGCCAACGCCGGCATCTCGCCCATGGGACCGAAGGCGTGGGAGATCACCCCCGAACAGTGGGACGACGTGATCGGCGTGAACTTTACGGGCGTTTGGAACACGACCTCGGTGGTGATCCCCCACATGATCGAGCGCCAAAGCGGATCGATCATCATCACGGCGTCGGGAGCGGCGGTGCGGCCCGTCCCGAACTTGTCGGACTACAGCGGCGCCAAGGCCGGCGTGGTCGGCTTCATGAAGAGCTTGGCCCAGGAGGTGGGCCGGTACCGGATCCGGGTGAACGTGATCGCGCCGTGCACCGTCAACACGCCGATGATCCAACACGACTCGCTCTACAAGCTGTTCTGTCCGGGGATAGCCGAGCCGACCCGAGAGGATGTGATGGAGGTGCTGCGGCGACGGGTGAACCTCATCCCCGAGCCGTGGATCGAACCTGTCGACGTGGCCAACGCGGCGCTGTGGCTGGCGTCCGACGAGGCTCGCTATGTGACGGGCGTCGTGCTTCCGGTCGACCTCGGGGTCTGCATCAAATAGCCCAGCTCCTGTGCGGAAAGGAGGGGATGCGCCGGCCGAACCGATCCGCCTATACCCGCGCCGCCCGTCCCTCCCAGTACGGGTCGCGAAGCAGGCGCTTATACAGCTTGCCCGTCGGGAGACGCGGTAATTCGTCCAGGAAGTCGATCGATTTCGGACACTTGATCGTGGCCAACTGCTCCTTGCAGTACCCAGTCAGCTCTGCGACCAGCGCGGCGTCGCCGACCACTCCGGGCATCGGCGCCACGACGGCCTTCACCGCTTCGCCCATGTCTTCATCGGGCACGCCGAACACGGCCACATCGGCCACCTTCGGATGCATGCTGAGGACGTTCTCGGTCTCCTGCGGATAGACGTTCGCGCCACCCACGATGATCATGTACGCCTTGCGGTCCGTCAGAAACAGGTAGCCCTCGTCGTCGAGGTAACCGACGTCACCGAGGGTCGACCAGCCGCTCTCGTTGCGCGCCCCGGCCGTCTTCTCGGCGTCGTGGAAATACGCGTAAGCGGTAGCCGTCGGTGATTCGAAATAGATCGCTCCCGACTCTCCGAAAGGCAGTTCGCGGCCCTCCTCGTCGAGAATGTGGACGACGGCCCCGCGGGGCTGACCGACCGACCCGGGGTGGGCCAGCCATTCTTCGCTCGTAATCCCCGTCGCGCCGTTGCCTTCCGTGCCCGCGTAGTACTCCTGGATGATCGGTCCCCACCAGTCGATCATCGCCTTCTTGACCGGGACCGGGCATGGCGCGGCGGCGTGAATGGCGCACACATGCGACGACAAGTCCCGGTTGGCGCGCACCTCGAGAGGCAGCTTGAGCAGTCGGCTGAACATGGTTGGCACCCACTGGCTGTGCGTGATTCGAAAGCGTTCGATGCAGTCGAGGGCGTCGGCTGCATCGAAACGCTCCATGACATAGACAGTCCCGCCCAGAGCCTGAGTCGCCATCGAGAACCCCATCGGGGCAGAGTGGTACAGCGGCGCGGGTGAGAGATAGCGGGTGTTCTCGTCACCTTGATACCCG
>JANYDT010000175.1 GCA_025359845.1 Acidimicrobiia bacterium | reverse complement strand
CCGAGCCGGTGATCGGCGCTCCGGGCGTGTATCCGCCGGCGCCGGGCTATCTCACGGGATTGCGGGCGCTCGCCGATCAGCACGGTGCGTACCTCATCTTCGACGAAGTCATCTGCGGGTTCGGTCGTCTCGGGTCGTGGTTCGGGGCGCAGCATTACAACGTCACTCCCGATCTCCTTACCTTCGCCAAAGGGGTCACGTCGGGTTATGTACCGCTGGGCGGCGTGCTCGTGGGCAAGGCCGTCCGGGCCCCGCTGGAGGCCGACGTCGGATTCTTGTTCCGTCACGGCTACACCTACGGCGGCCATCCCGTCGCGTGTGCCGCGGGAGTGGCCAACCTCGAGATCATGAAGCGCGAAGGACTGGTCGATCGAGCCAAGTCGGTGGGCGCTCGCTTGTCGGCCGGCTTGCGCAGCGTGGCGGCCGCCCACACCGACAAGGTCACCGAAGTTCGGGGTGAAGGCGCGATGTGGGCGGTCGGCCTACATGACGGTTTCGATCCGGCCAAGGTCCGCAAGGAGATGCTCGCCCACGGCGCCGTCTGCCGCCCGATCGCCCCTTCGACCTTGGCTTTTTGCCCACCGCTTGTCATTGAGGACGCCGATATCGACGTCCTAATTTCCGCCCTCGATGCCGGGATCGGCGTGCTGTGAGGCGCGTCCTCGGGCGTTGCGACACCGCATGTGAGGGCGCTTCCTATCCGCCGACCCAGAAGGATTTATGCGTGTAGTACTTATCGGTTCGGGTGCCGTTGGTTCGGCCATCGCCGCCATCGCGGCCCGGAGAACGTTCATTGACCGTCTCGTCGTCGCCGACGTCGACCTGCTGCGAGCCCAGAAGGCCGCCGCCGGGGCCGCCGAGGGAGGTATTCACAGTTTCGCCGAGCGCATCGACGCTTCGAGCGCTTCAGACATCGAAGCACTATTGCGGCGTCACCGCGCTGACGTTGTGGTCAACGCTTGCGACCCTCGATGCAATCCCCCCATTTTCGCGGCCGCCTTCGCCGCGGGAGCGCATTACCTCGACATGGCCATGAACCTGTCGCAGCCGCATCCGACGCACCCCTACTCGCAACTGGGCGTGCCCCTCGGAGATGCCCAGACCCGAGCCTCTTCGCGATGGGCCGCTAGAGGCCTGCTAGCGCTAGTCGGGATGGGCGCTGATCCTGGACTATCGCAGGTGTTCGCCCGCTACGCCGCCGACCATCTTTTCTCTCGGATAGACGAAATCGGCGTGCGCGATGGTTCTAATCTGGTAATCGAAGGCTACGAGTTCGCCCCGACATTTTCGATATGGACAACGATCGAGGAGTGCCTTAACCCCCCAATTGTTTACGAGCGCGAGCGAGGCTGGTTCACCACCGAGCCTTTCTCGGAACCGGAGATTTTTGACTTTCCGCAGGGGATCGGCCCGCTCGAATGTGTCAATGTCGAACACGAGGAAGTGCTGATGATTCCTCGGGTACTTGATGTCGGACGGGTCACCTTCAAATACGGTCTCGGACGGGACTTTATCGAGGTGTTGCGCACGCTTCACCGCATCGGGATGGATGGGACCCGGCGCGTCCGGGTGGGTGGCGTCGAGGTGGCGCCGCGTGACGTCGTCGCCGCAACCTTGCCCGACCCGTCCACTCTCGGTCACCGAATGCACGGCAAGACCTGCGCAGGCACGCGGGTACGAGGCCTGGGCCGCGACGGTTTGACTCGCGAGGTGTTTCTCTATAGCGTCGTTGACAACGCCGATTCGATGCGCGAATACGGCTGCCAAGCCGTCGGATGGCAAACCGCCATGAACCCAGTGATCGCCCTCGAGTTGCTGGCTTCGGGTGACTGGAATGGCGTGGGCGTTTTGGGGCCGGAGTCGTTCGACGCGGTGCCCTTTCTCGCCAAACTCGAAGTCTACGGTGCCCCCCACGGTATGCGAGAGTTCGGCGAGCAACTCGCGGCGGCATAAGACGTTTATCCATTCCTTACGCTGGTGCTGACACGCGCTTCACAAGCGCTCTGTCAACGTCAGCACATGAACAAACTCAAGTCCCTCACCTTCACCGCTGCTCTCCTCACCGGCACGGCCATGACCCTTGCCCCGGCGTTGGCCGCCCCCCCGCCCGACCGCCAACCCGCAACCCGCCGCTCGTCCTATTCAGCCCAAGCCGGTCGACTGCCCCGCTGAGCTTCCTATCGCCCGGCTGCGCTGGAACTGGAACCACGGCAACAAGGAAGTGGTCATCCAGTTCCTGCGGCGCTGTTTCCCCGAGTTGCTCGACAGTTTGCCGCCGACGCTTTAGGCCCAGCACCGACCTCCGCGGTGCGCCCTCGGAGTGAACCCGGAGGGAGCGAGGTGGCTCCCTGATCAGCCCCTGATCAGCCCTGATCGCGCAGAAACCGCTCGAACTCCGCGGCGAGCGCATCGCCCGAGGGCACGTTGCCGTGCTCGTCGGTCAAGGCTCCCGTGACGGCCCCGGCGTCGAGGTCGATTCCGTCGTCGTCATCCGTATCGTCGTCATCGTCGTCGAGATCGCCTTCGTCGTGGGACTGTTCGAGCTGGCGGACGTAGCCTCGCATGTCGTCGTCGGCCTCGACTACCTCGTTGACCTGACGCTCGTATTCGGCGGCGGCAATCTCGAGATCCATCGTCGGAAGGCTCGTGTCGAGCATCGCGCATGTCCGCTCCACCAACGCCAGCGCCGCCTTCGGGGACGGCGAGCCCGGCACGTAGTGCGGCACGGCAGCCCACAGCGAGGCCGACGCCAGGCCGGCGGTGCCCAGCGCATCATGAAGCACGCCGAGAATGCCGGTCGGACCCTCATAGCGCGACTTCGCCAGTCCGTAGCGCTCGTTGAGGGCGGCGTCGGCGGCCGTTCCGGTGATGCGGACCGGTCGCGAGTGCGGCACGTCGGCCAGCAGCGCACCCAAAGTAAGTACCAGTTCGGCCTTGCACCCCTGGGCGACCTCGAGCACCAACCCGCAGAACGTCCTCCACCGCAATTGCGGTTCGTGGGCGGACAGAATCACCACGCCGCGCCCATCGGCACCCATGGTGCCCGACGAAAAGGTGATGGTCGGCCAATCGATCACCCGCTGGTCGCCCACGATGCGAACGTGGGGACGGGTTGATGTGAAGTCGAAAAACTCCTCGCCGTCGATTTCGGCGAACGGCTCACCGGTCCAGCGCGTGGCCAAATGCTTGACGGCCAATGATGCGGCGTCGCCTGCGTCACTCCAACCCTCGAACGCCGCGATCAGCACCG
>JANYDT010000141.1 GCA_025359845.1 Acidimicrobiia bacterium | reverse complement strand
CCCTCAATAACAAATGCCCACACTGTGGCGCTCCCCTCTCAGTTGACCTACAAGGAATATGCAAGTACTGCAAGGCCAATATCATGGCCGGCGACGAGGATTGGGTGCTGGCTCGAATCGACGACGCCAACTAGAGAATCGGTCTCTACGTTTTCTTATCCGTCGATGACGAATCGGAGCGCCTCGTGGGCCTCAACCAGTCGAGCGGAACTGGCGAGGCCGATGCGCTCGGTCAGCAACGTCTTACGGATCGGACGGACGTGATCGAGACAGGCCACGCAGTCAACCGATAGACCCTCGTCCTCGCCCAGGCGGACCTCGCTCGGAATGCGCCGCACCGTACGACTGATAGGGGCGACGAGCACTGTCGGCAATACGTCGATCGAAGACTGCCTCGACAACACCAGGACCGGGCGGCGGCCCGAAACCGGTTCATCGACCCACCACACTTCGCCGCGACGGATGTCGCTGCGCCGAGCGTCGGAGCGACTTCGGGCCGGGCTCACCAGCTTTCCTCGAGCAACAGCTCCGACGATGCCACGTCGATCCAGCGCAGCTCGGCGTCGCTCATCGGCACATCGCGATAGCCCTCGGCGTAGCGGCGCTCGAGGTCTTCGCGCCGTACCGCTACGAGGAGCTGCTCGAGCGCATCACGGACTGCGTCGGCCCTCGTCTCATACCGAACCGGAACCAGCGAGTCAAGTTCGTCGACGAGCCGCTGCGGAAGTCGGATGGCGATCTGGGTTGCCGTACGCATCCCGCCTAGTCTAGCTAGACGTATCCCGCATCGGTCAGTCATGATGCCGTCATGCCTACCGCTATTTCGCGCGACGCCTCACGCGACTCGGCTTTTCTCGCCGCCTCGACCCCGCTCTTCGACCTGTTGTCGGAGGCCGCCGCCATTCGCGACAGTGGGTTCGGAACCCGCATCACGTACTCCCCCAAAGTGTTCATTCCTCTCACCGAACTCTGTCGCGACAAGTGTGGCTACTGCACCTTCGCCAAGGCGCCGGCCCGCATAGGCGCTCCGTTCCTGACGTCGGATCAAGTCTTGGGCATTGCCCGCGCCGGAGCCGAGGCGGGCTGTCACGAAGCTCTGTTCACCCTGGGAGAGCGGCCCGAGCTTCGGTACCCATTGGCTCAAGAGTGGCTTCGGATCAACGGGTACGAGTCAACCGTTGACTATCTCGTGGCCATGTGCAAGCTCGTCCTCGACGAGACGGGCCTGCTCCCGCACGCCAACCCCGGTGCGCTGTACGCCGAAGAGTTGGCCAGGCTGCGGTCCGTCAGCGCGAGCCAGGGCATGATGATCGAGTCGTTGCGCGAAGATCTTGACTGCCATCGCGGCGCGCCCGACAAAACCCCCGATCGGCGCCTCGCCACCCTTGAAGCGGCCGGCGCACTGAAAATCCCATATACAACAGGAATTCTCGTCGGGATCGGCGAGAATCGCCAAGATCGCATCGACGCGCTTCAGGCCATCGCTGCGTCACATCGCCGCCACGGCCATGTGCAAGAAGTCATCGTGCAAAACTTCCTCCCAAAGGAGGGCACAGCCATGCACCGAGTCGCTGCCTGCCCTCCCGAGGAGTATCTCTGGACCATTGCTGCAGCCCGGCTCATTTTGCCCACCGATGTGCATCTGCAGGCCCCGCCCAACTTGAGTGACGATTTCGGTACGCTGCTCGACGCCGGAATCGACGACTGGGGTGGCGTCTCGCCCATCACGCCCGATCACGTCAACCCGGAGCGGCCGTGGCCGGCCGTCGATCGGATCCGCGAAGTTACCGAAGCCAAGGGCTTCAGCTTGGCGCCGCGCTTGACGATTTATCCCGAATTCGTGGCCCGGCCGACCGAATGGCTCGACGCCGCCCTGCGGTTCCCGGTCATGGACCATTGTGACGCGGACCTTCTCGCCCGTGACGATCCCGGAAGCTTCTGGCCGGAGCGCGCCACCCCTGGGGTTCGCGTCGAATTGGTCGGCAAGAGCGACACCTCGGCCGGCGAGGAACCGCCCGCCCATCTCGGCGAGTGGGTCCATCCGGGGCTTCGTTCGACCCAATGGTATTCGGGGGCTTCGGTTGACCCGGCGGTGCTAGTACCCCGTGCCGCCCGGGCCGGAGGCGCCGTAGGCGAAGTGTTGGCCGGCGTTCTACTGGGTCAGGAAGTGGGTGAGGTCGAGATCACAACCCTGTTTTCGGCGAGAGGGGCAGAGGTGGCAAAAGTGGCCGAAGTGGCCGACCACCTGCGGCGCCAAATCGTCGGCGACGCCGTCACTTTCGTAAAGAATCGAAACATCAACTACACCAACGTGTGCACTTTCAAGTGCAAGTTCTGCGCCTTCTCGAAGGGTCCGCTCTCGCTCAATCTGCGGGGCACTCCGTACTTGCTCGGCTTCGACGAGATCCAGCGGAGAATCGAAGAAGCGGTCGCCCTGGGCGCCACCGAAGTCTGTCTTCAAGGCGGCATCCATCCTGACTTTGACGGCGAGTATTACCTCGATGTCACTCGCGCCGTAAAAGCGGTGGCTCCCGATATCCACGTGCACGGGTTCACCGCGCTCGAAGTTACCGAGGGTGCTCGCCGCCTGGGAGAGCCATTACGCCAGTATTTGGCCCGTCTCCGTGATGTTGGCCTACGCACCCTTCCCGGCACCGCGGCAGAAATTCTCGACGACGAGATACGGGCCATCCTGTGCCCAGACAAGGTCAACACCGAGCAGTGGCTCGAAGCGCATCGAGCGGCCCATGAGGTGGGTCTCAACTCCAATATCACGATCATGTTCGGCTCGGTCGAACGACCAGTCCACTGGGCCAGGCATATGGTTCGCACCCGCGAGCTGCAGAAAGAAACGGGTGGATTCACCGAATTCGTACCGCTCCCGTTCGTGCACATGGCTGCGCCGATCTATCTTCAGAAGAAGTCACGTCGGGGGCCGACCTTCCGGGAGGCGATCCTGATGCATGCAGTGGCTCGGATCGCTTATCGCGAGTTGGTGCCCAACATTCAGGCCAGCTGGGTCAAGACCGGGTTCGCCGGTGTCCGCCAGCTTCTGCAAGCGGGGTGCAATGACCTGGGCGGTACGCTTATGGACGAGAATATTTCACGGGCTGCCGGGGCCGCTCACGGCCAAGGAGCCACCGAGGAAGACTTCCGCGCGCTGATCGAGCCTCTTGGGCGGGTTCTCGAACAACGCACGACGCTCTACGGACGGGTTCCGGGGGCCCTCGTCTCGGCGTAACTCCGCTCGTTCGGGTCTGCGAGGACCCTTACTCGACCTCGATGAAAATGCATTCGCCCGGACATTCTTCAGCCGACTCGATGGTGGCGTCGGCCATGTTCTCCGCGACATTGGCCAACCCGTCAGGGCCGCCAGGATCGGAGAACACCTTCGACCCCTCCCTTACGTAGGCCAGGCCGTCGTCAAGGAGCGTGAACACCGAAGGCGCGATCTCCTCGCAGAGACCATCACCGGTGCAGAGGTCTTGATCAATCCAAACTTTCATGCCCATGTGGGTCTGTCCTGCCTTTTGAAGAGGGTCGGGTAGCGAAGTCAACCCTAGTGGCCTTTTCGGTGAAAAGCAATTTCACCGGTCAATTCCGTGAAAATACCAAGAGAGTGCTCCAACTTGGCAGCGTCTCGCACTATCGTGGGGCCCCAAGGAGGTACCCGACCACATGTCGAGCACTGAATCGTCATCCGAGTTCCAAAAGCGTCTGGGCGACTACGAGCGAGAAGTCGCCGAGCTGCAAGAGCACGCCAAGATCCTCGAAGAAGAAATCGTCTCGCTCCGACGCAAGCTGCAAGACGCCCCGAAACGCGTCCGCACCCTGGAGGAGAGACTCCTCGAAACCAAGGGTCAGCTCGCCCAGTCGTCGAGCCAAAACGAAAAGTTGAGCTATACCCTTCGGGAGGCCCGCGACCACGTCGCCGCGCTCCGAGATGAGGTCGAGAAACTGACCCAGCCCCCCAGCGGTTACGGAGTATTCCTCGGTGTGAACGACGATGACACCGTCGACGTGCACACATCTGGGCGCAAGATGCGCGTTGCCTTGCATCCCAATATCGACGGTAGCGAACTTCGCCGAGGCGAAGAGGTGCTCTTGAATGAGAGCATGAACGTGATATCGATCCGACGCCACGACGGGGCCGGAGAGGTCGTCACCCTGAAGGAACTCCTGGAAGACGGGCGGCGAGCCATCGTTACCGGTCGGGCCGACGAAGAACGCGTCGTGGAACTGGCTGACAGCTTGCTCGCGTCGATCGGATCCGGCGAGAGGATTCGCGCCGGCGACTCGCTCCTGCTCGACGTCCGCGCCGGGCTCCTGGTCGAGAAACTGCCCCGTCCCGAAGTCGAAGAGCTGGTGCTGGAAGAAGTCCCCGATATTGCCTACGAAGATGTTGGCGGCCTCGATTCGCAGATCGAAATGATCAAAGACGCGGTCGAGCTTCCCTTTTTGCATCAAGCGCTCTTTGCCGAACACAAACTCCCTGCCCCTAAGGGGATTCTGCTGTACGGGCCCCCCGGGTGCGGTAAGACCCTCATCGCCAAGGCCGTGGCGAACTCGCTGGCCAAGAAAGTCAGCCAGGTCACCGGCAAGCCGGCAGCCCGAAGTTATTTTCTCAACATCAAGGGTCCCGAACTCCTCAACAAGTACGTCGGCGAAACCGAGCGGCAGATTCGATTGGTCTTTCAAAGGGCCCGTGAGAAGGCCGAAGAGGGCGTTCCGGTCATCGTGTTTTTCGATGAGATGGACTCGCTCTTTCGTACTCGCGGCACCGGCATCAGCTCCGACATGGAGTCGACGATCGTGCCCCAGCTACTCGCCGAAATCGACGGCGTCGAGACGTTGAAGAACGTGATCGTCATTGGAGCGTCGAACCGTGAAGACTTGATCGACCCGGCCATACTGCGTCCGGGTCGACTGGATGTGAAGATCAAGATCGAGCGACCCAGCGAAGGGGCGGCGAAACAGATATTCGGGCGCTACCTCACCGAAGATCTGCCCCTCGACGATTCCGAGGTCCAGACCCTCGGAAATGGCGATCGGCAGGCTGCCATCGCCAAAATGATTGATAGAGCCGTCGAGGCCATGTACCGCCTGAGCGAGGAGAACAAGTACCTGGAGGTCACCTACCAGAACGGCGACAAGGAGGTCATGTACTTCAAAGACTTCAGTTCGGGGGCCATGATCGAAAACATCGTGCGCCGAGCCAAGAAGTTGGCAATCAAACGCCAAATCGCGGGCGAGGGGCGAGGGATTCGGGGTTCCGATCTCATCGAATCAACGACTCAGGAATTCAAGGAGCAGGAAGACCTGCCCAATACTACCAATCCCGATGATTGGGCCAAGATCTCTGGCAAGAAGGGTGAGCGAATCGTGTACGTGCGCACCATCTCATCGCTTGGCAAAGACCAAGCGCCTCTCGGAGGTCGGGCCATCGAGCGCGTCGCCACCGGTCAGTACCTTTGATCGCCACCGGTCACTATCTTTGATCGTCGCCGGGCCCTAAGACGAGACTCGGGCGCGTCCAACCGGTGTCGTGGCGCCTTCGCTTATCGGAGGGTGCGCACGAGTCCGTCAAGTCGACGACGGGCCGACGAAAGATGGTTTTCGACGGCCCGAAGGTCGCTGACGGTTACCTCGGCCCCTTCGATTGAGGTTAGAGCGCCACTCAACGCGTCGATGCGGCGCCCGATTCCCGCGATTTCTTCCACCATTGCCGCGAACTCAGGCGCATGTTCGCGGCCGTTCGCGGCATTTGGATGGGCCGGCGTCCGTCCCGCGAGACCGGCCCCAGTCCGCTGATTCACTCTCGACACGACACTATCTTGGCAGTCCGAATCGACCCACGAGACAACGGCGCGAAACCGCAAGGTCGAATTCCGCGCTCACACGCCGAGTCGGCCAAGTAGCGTCGTGACCGGTCATGAGCGCGCCGAACCCTCCGAGTCCGACCGCGGCGCAACGCGTCCAACCCCGTCCCGACGTAGTGGCCATGGAGGGCTACCACTCGCCGCAAGTCTCGGTTCGAGTCCGCCTGAACACCAACGAAAGTCCATTTCCCCCGCCGGCAAAATGGCAAGCGCAGCTCGCCGCGGAAGTCTCTCGCATCGAATTTCATCGGTACCCCGACCGGGCCGCCTGGAACCTGCGGGTGGCGATCGGCGAGTTGCACGGGGTTGGTCCCGAATGGGTGTTCGCGGCCAACGGCTCCAACGAGGTCATCCAAACGGTGTGCCTGACCTATGGCGGCCCGGGTCGCACCGCGGCTGTCTTCGAGCCTACCTATGCCATGCATCGTCACATCGCGCAGACTTCGGGGGCGCGCGTTGTCGACGGCGCCAGAGGCGTCGACTTCTCGGTTTCTGAAGCCGAAGTCGATCGTGTCATCGACGAGGCCCACCCCGAAATTATCTTCTTGTGCTCGCCGAACAATCCGACGGGAGGCCTCGCCGCACCGGAATTGGTTCGTCACACGCTCGCCGCCACGACCGGGTTGGTGTTCGTCGATGAGGCTTACGGGCAGTTCGCTTCGTGGTCGGCGCAGTCGCTCCTGGACGACAACTCCCCCATCGTCGTCAGCCGCACGTATTCCAAAACCTGGTCGATGGCCGCGGTGCGACTCGGGTACCTTCTCGCACCGCCGTGGATGGTGGCCGAGTTCGACAAGGTAGTACTTCCGTATCATCTCGACTCGCTCAAGCAAGCCGCCGGAACTTTGGCTCTCGGCTACGCCGATGAAATGGCGGCGAGAGTCGAGCAGCTTGTGGCCCAGCGAGAGCGCGTGGACGCCGGACTACGGTCGCTGGCCGTCGACGTGTGGCCATCGTCGGCCAACTTCATCTTGTTTCGACCCCGGGCGGTCGACGCCAACCTGGTGTGGCAGCGCTTGGTCGACCGGTCAGTTCTCG
Source organism: Acidimicrobiia bacterium (assembly GCA_025359845.1). Lineage (GTDB taxonomy): Bacteria > Actinomycetota > Acidimicrobiia > Acidimicrobiales > JANYDT01 > JANYDT01. The sequence continues at coordinate 12,354 of JANYDT010000141.1, read as the reverse complement.
TGCGCAACTGCTCATCGTGGCCGGGACTCGCCGGCTGCCTCAGGGTCACGATCGGCACCGCCGACGAAAACGACGCTTTTCTCGATGCCCTCGAAGCATCGTTGGATGGGGCCCTGATCGACTCGTCGGAGATACCGTGAACACGTCGCCGGTCTATTCCTCAAATCAACCAAAGGGAAACTCGTGAGCACCGACAACCATGGTGACCAAAGGACTGCCTCGCGTGAACGGGCGACGAAGGAAACGTCCATTTCGGTGAACCTCAACCTGGACGGGACGGGCCGGGTCGACGTCGCCACCGGCATACCATTCTTCGACCACATGATCGCCCAACTCGGAAAACACGGGGGGTTCGATCTTACCGTTCGGTGTAAAGGCGACCTCGAGGTCGACACCCATCACACTATCGAAGACGTTGGCATTGCGCTCGGAGAATCCCTCCGTGAAGCCCTCGGCACAAAGACCGGAGTGCGACGGTTCGCGTCGATCGCGGTGCCCCTTGACGAAGCCCTGATCGAGGTTGCCGTCGATCTCTCCGGCCGCCCGTTTCTTGTGTATGAGCTCGATCCGTCGGGCGGTACCGGCCAGACGTTTCTGATCGGGGAGCCGGGATTCGATCCGCAATTGGCCGAAGAGTTTTGGCGCGCATTGGCGACGGCTGCGGCCATCACGTTGCACATCCGCATGCGGGCCGGGCGCAACACGCACCATATCCTTGAGGCCAGTTTCAAGGCTGTCGCTCGCGCTCTACGCGACGCGGTTCGCCTGGATTCAGGGTCGGGTGTCCCGTCGACCAAGGGCGTACTGTGAACACCGCCCCCAACAGACCCACTGTGGCGATCCTCGATTACGGCATCGGCAACCTCCGATCGGCCCAGAAGTCATTGGAACGCGCTGGCGCCGACGCCATCGTCACCCGTGATCATAAGATCATAATGGCCGCGCATGGAGTCGTGCTTCCGGGAGTCGGCGCGATGGGTCGGTGCATGGAGAGCCTCGACGCCGCCGGCCTTCGCACGATCGTGCTCGAGACGATAGCCTGTGGAAGGCCTTTTCTAGGCGTTTGCGTCGGTATGCAGATGCTCCACTCGGGCTCCGACGAGTTCGGTGGAGTGGCTGGGCTGGCCGTTTTCGACGGGGTGGTTCGACTGCTTCCCGAGGGCGTGAAGCGACCGCAAATGCAATGGAACACGCTGACCGCCCGAGGGCCGACGTCGATGTTGGACCGGCTCCCCGACCCGGCGTGGGTGTATTTCGTGCACAGCTACGCGCCAGAGATTCATGATGATGTGGTCGCCATCTGCGATTACGGCGGAGCAATAACGGCAATCGTAGAGCGAGGCAACGTCCGGGGCACGCAGTTTCATCCCGAGAAGTCCGGGGCCACCGGAATCGCCCTTCTGGCCAACTTTGTGAATTTGTGCACCTGATGGCCGGAAGTCTCCGCCGCCACATCCCTCTCCCGAGCCATGCGATCTATACCCATTGGACGTTGCCTGGTCCGACTGATCAGCTCGTCTTCGACATCTGTTTCCACAACGATCCAGGCTCCGACGTCGGCCTCTATTACGCGCTCTGGAACGGATACATAGATGGTCAGATGTTCTACTTCGGGGTTCAGACCGACGTTCAGCATCCCGACGGACATTCGACCGGAAAAGGCTGGATCTTCTCGACTTGGTGGACGTTCGATCTTGGCGATACGGCAGTGCCGCCCGATGGGTTCGTGCAGCAGGGTACCCATGAAGGTCGCTTCGTCGGTGTGCGCCGCAACGTGGTCTGGACCGAAGGCGAATGGGTCGTTCGGCTTGAGCGTGGCGCGTCGGAGGGCGACGGCGACTGGTTCGATCTGTTGGTCGAGTCGGCACTCGGCGAACGGTCTTGGATTGGATCGATTCGCTTCAAGCGGGCCGATCCTGGGGTACCAGCGACAATCGCGCCGACCGGTCCGGCCTTCCTCGAAGCGTACTCGGGCGTCTCCCGGTATCGCGATCTTCCGAGTTGGCATGTGGACGCCATGGTCCGCGGGTGCTCCACCGCCCGCAGCGACTATCCGGCGTTTCCCACCGCCGAGGTCCCCAACTGCGATTCGTACTACGACGCCGAGCGCCATCGGGTGCACGCCCTCTTCGGCCAACGCGTTCACGATCCGATGACGCTCTTTTGAGCTGCACATCGACCACACTGGGGAACGTGCGTCTCGTCGTGGCCCGTTGCTCGGTTCTCTATGAAGGTCGCCTCGCCGCGTCCCTGCAAGAGGCCACCCGGCTCATCATGGTGAAAGCCGACGGGTGCGTCGCCATCCATAGCGACAGTGGCGCCTATAAGCCCCTCAACTGGATGACCGCTCCGAACGTGCTGACCGAGACACCGTTGCATTGGACGGTCACGGGTTCCAGGGGTGAACGGCTCGTCATCACCATGCACGAAGTATTATCCGACTCAGCGTATGACCTCGGCCGCGATCCCGGCCTCGAAAAGGACGGTGTCGAGGCCCAGCTCCAGGCGCTCCTGGCCGAGCGCCCGCACGTGCTCGAGGTCGGAATGGTGACGATTCGGCGCGAGTACCCAACCGCGCTCGGTCCGGTGGACCTTCTTTGCCGTGATGCCAACGGCATAGCGGTGGCGGTAGAAGTAAAACGGCGCGGCGAGATCGACGGCGTGGAACAGCTGACCAGGTACCTCGAGTTTCTCAACCGCGATCCTCTGCTCGCCCCCGTGCGGGGCGTGTTCGTGGCCCAAGAAATCAAAGCCCAAGCCCGAACCCTCGCCACCGACCGCGGCTTCCTCTGCGTAGAAGTGGACTACGACGACCTCCGCTCCCTGCCCAGCAACATCCTGCGCCTCTTCTAGCTCTAGCCAACCCAGCCGGGCCAAAGGCAGCCGGAGGGAAGGCGGGGCAAGGGGCGCAGCCCCAACGGGGGGCAAGGGGCAAAGCCCCTGGTAGGGGGCAAAGCCCCGGGTAGGGGGCCTGGGGGTCACCCCCAGGAGATGACGACGGATCCGGCTTTGCCGGTCCGTCGGCACTGAGCGCGAGCCCAAAGGCGAGCACCATCAGGTGGGGGGGTGCGAGGGGGGAAGGGTTCCCCTTCCCCCCTCGAGGCTCTAGTCCAGCCGAATGATTCCCATTCGCACGGCCCGCACCACGGCCTGTGTCCGGTCAGCGGTGTCCAGCTTTTGGTAAATCGACGCGAGGTGATTCTTCACCGTTTTCACACTGATGAAGAGGCGCGCCGCGACCTCCGTCGTCGAGTATCCGTCAGCGATTTCTTGGAGGACCTCTTCCTCTCGCTTCGTGATGATCGAATCGACGACCGCGCCCGGGCCCACGAGCGGACGGCGCGCTTCGCGCAACATCGACGCGGCGAGTTCGGGCGACAACGCCCCTTCGCCGTTTGCGGCCTGGCGGATGGCATCGACGACCTCTTCGGTCGAGCAGTCCTTCACGAGGTACCCGGCGGCTCCGGAGCGGACCGCTCGGGTCACCACATCGTGATCGGCGTGCATCGTGAGCATCACTACTTGAGTGGCCGGCAAGGCGGCGCGAATCTGCTTGCACGCCTCGACCCCGTCGAGAACCGGCATGGATACATCCATCAACACGACATCGGGTCGTAACGCGATCGCTTTGCGAACACCTTCCTCGCCGTCGCTGGCCTCATCGACAACATAGAGACCGTGTTCTTCCAGCGCCCGTCGCAAGCCCTCTCGAAGCATCCGATGGTCGTCGACGAGCAACAACCGGATAGCAGGAACGGCAGGGACGCCGAGAGTTGACGAGGCGGGGGCCGGATCGGGCAACATTGAGGATTCGATGATTGTGGTCATGGCGTGTGCGTACTCCCTGGTTTGCGGTGTTCTTCTTCCCATCGACATCTGATGAGGGTTCCTTGACCGGGTGATGACTCCATCTCGAGCCGGGCCCCGATTGCGGCTGCCCGCTCCCGGATTCCGAGCATTCCGTAGGAGTCAGCTCGGCCGGCGCCGGCGCCGAATCCCTTGCCGTCGTCGGCGATCTCGAGTAGCGCCTGGTGTCCGTTGCTTCGCCACGCGATTCGCAGATTCGAGGCGCTGGCGTGACGCTCCACGTTGGTGATCGCTTCCTGAGCGATGCGCCAAAGTTCGCGTTCGGCTCTCATCGGCAATTCTTTCGCCGTTCCACCATCGAAATCATCGGCTTCCAGCGTGCATTTCATAGACGTTCGATGCTCTAGCCGCTCCAAGAAGCCACTGAGCGTGGCCGCCAAGCCCGTTCGTTGATCAATTTCGGTCCGCAAGTCGTAAAGGGTCTCTCGAACCTCGCCCACGACCTTGCGCACCTCTCCTCTCATGCGATCAAGTTCGCTCTCGAGCGGGGTATCGACAGCTTGTCGTCGTAACCTGTCGAGTTCGAAGGCGAGGTAGGCCAGTGACTGGCCAATCCGATCATGGAGGTCTCGGGCAATTCGGGTTCGCTCCTCATCCGCGGTAGCGGTTCGAATCCGGCGAAACCATCGTGCGTTGTCGATGGCGATGGCCGCCGGCTCCCCCAACCGCGATAGAAACTCCTTGGTCCGGGCCACGTCCGCGTCCCAGCTGGTCCATTCCACGACGAGCACCCCGAGCAGTTCGGTACGAGCAAGAAGGGGCGCATATAGTCCCTTCACCGCCGTTGCCGCCAGCATCTTGGCGGTGTCAGGACTCGTCATGCCTTGCGCCTCGAACCCTGTAGCGACGGCCGCGGCCACCGGAATTCTCGACTGCGCAGCGGCCCGAACGCCCGTGGGCAGTTCATCGGGATTTAGCATCGCCGGAGTCCGCACACCTTCGGCGCGACCGACCACCCAACTGGGCAATGTGTCATCGCGCAACAAGATCGCCACTATCGGGGCTTCCGTGATTTCGCGAACGGTTGTCACGGTCGAGGTAAGCACATCGTCGAGGTCAAGACTGGACGGCAGCGTTTGCGATACGCGATGGAGGGCCTGCAGAAGATCGTTCGCTTCGGTCAGCTGACTCATACGGGAGAGCGCGTCGTTGTGGGTCTTCTCCGCTTCCCTCAGCATCCGGTGTCCTACCCCGGCCACCAAAGCCACCAGCGCCAGCTCGGTCGTCCACTGCAGACTCGTGCGTAGGTGCTCTGCCTCCAGTAGTCTGCCTCCGGCCTCGGTGATGGTCACCACCAGCCCCACCATGAGACCGAGCAAGCCTATGGTGGGTCCGCTCTGAGCGAAGCCGGCGATTACGACTCCCGGCAGGAGGCAAAAGACCAGAGGCGAGTTCCAATGCCCAGTCCCGACGACCGCGACCACTCCGACGAATAGTTCAGCGACGATGGCGAGCGCTATCGCCGGCGTGGATCCGTCGAAGCGTACTGGTCGCAAGGTGCGTATGGCCGTCCAGAGCAGCATCGCGAGCAGGGCGATGCCGCCGCCGATCGGACGTCCCGAGCTGGCCGACCACTGGACGAACGATAGAGCGAGCACGCCCCATCGCACCACCAACACCAACTGCTGGAACGGCTCGAGCGCGTCGGAGGGCTCGATCTTGGTCGGTACCTCGGGGTGGACGGAGGTGCGACCGAGGTCGTTCGGGAGCGAGGGCCGAAAAGGTCGAGAAACCCCGAGCGCGTCAACCCTGCCTGGGGCCCGCACCACCGCCAAGGCGCGGCGAAACAGGGTCGATGGCGCAGGCTCGGCTGGTGTTAACGATGGGCGCAATGCCCTCACAAGTACTGCATCGTCGGATTGCTCACTCCACTTGAGCAGTCCGTTTGAGCGCAGACCGCCTATCCGCACGGGAGGGCCCGGACGGGGCGGCCGCACTACTGCGCTACCGTGCCCCGGATGAAGCTGGTTGGGCTTATGGGAGGAATTGGCGCGGGAAAGTCCTCGGTTTCGACGCGCCTTGAGAAGAGGGGCGCGGTGATCATTGACGCTGACATCATCGCCCGGCGAGTGGTGCAGACCGACGGGCCGGCCTACGACCCGTTGATCGCAAAATTCGGCCGAAGTGTGCTGCAAGGCGACGGTACCTTGAATCGAGCCGCCCTGGCCTCGATCGTATTCAACGACGCCGCCGCCCTCGCCGATCTCAATGCGATCACCCATCCGGCCATCCGAGCCGAGATCGGCGTCGAAATCGAAGCATTGATCGCTTCTGACGTCATTGTCATTCTCGATGCTGCGCTGTTGTTCGAGACACCACGGGCCGAGATGGTGGCGAAGATGGTCGTCGACATCGACCCGGAGACAGCCGTCACCCGGCTGGTGGCCCATCGGGGGTTCACAGAAGCCGACGCATGGGCCCGAATCCGCAGCCAGCAAACACGGTCTGAGCGGCTGGCCGATGCTGACTACGTCCTCGACAATTCGGGCTCACCCGATCAACTGGATGACGAAGTCGAGACGGCCTGGCTGTGGATTCTCAGCCTGCCCAATTCACCGTAGGAAGTTAGTAGTTAGTCGGGTTATTGCTCGGGGTTTTCGGGGTCTACGCCTCGTTGCCCGCATTCCTCTCGATAACGAGCGATCCATTCGCCGTTGATCGAATCTCCTTGGCGCTCATGGGATGGGCTGAAAACGACCGCAGGCTCGTCATCCGCCACCAAAAGGAGATCCATCACCCGTTTTGCGCTGGCCTGCACATCGTTAGCCACCTCCTCGTACCGGAAACGGAGCGGAGAAATTTCAAGCCGGGCGAAATATTTCTCCCACCCGACAGTTTGGTCGCGAATCATTCGGGCAGCACTAGCGATATGGGTGAAGTTATATTCAGACTGGGCATCGCTGGAACTGTACGACGTCCATGCCCTTGTTTGTTGGGCCCGGGCAAATGACACGGCTTGGGCAACGCGATCGGATCGCTCGATAGACACCCAGGCCGTTGGGTCGACGAGAACTCCTCGTGCCCTCAGGAAGGTGAGTTGATCGTGGTGAAGCTTCATTCCGAAGACACCGTTTGGCGTGGAACGACGTTTTACCATCTCTTGGCAATATTCGGCCAGCGATCTTGCTCCCCAAGAGCGGCCCTTATCAACTGAATGTCGCATTCTAAAATACTCCAGGGGCATACCAAGACGGCCAGTACGGGCGAGAGCCTCACAGAACAATGTACTACCGGAACGCGGTGACGACGCTACGATATAACTCGTAATCTCGCCGTCGAAGGGTTGAAGATCGTTACCAGAATAATGATCGGGATCAACTGGAAGCGCGCTAACTCCCGGAGATCGGTGGGACTCGATATCGATATTCATGATCCCTTTTCTTGGCGGTAACGGCGAAGCCAGCTCGGGCGGGCTACCACTGGAGAGAGGGTCGGAGGCTGGATCGATGCGCCTTCCTCAACTTCCATCCAATCACGAATGGTTCTTACCACCGCAGCGGGTTCTTCTGCGAGGTGTTCAGCGGAGATCATGAGTCGAGCGCACTTCTGTGCCGCCGACCAAGAGTCCCAATTCCCTTGATAGGCACCTATTTGATTTGCAACAGCTTGAATGTAACGCGCTTCATAAGGGGGGTCCTCATTTCCGTTCCGATCCCAGAGCGCGGCTGCGGCCGCGACCGCTTGACCGTCCAAATCATCGACTCGTATTTGAATAACATGAGTGGGCGTGATTTCCACACCTAATCCGCTCAGACACGTGACGTCAACCCACGAAAGGATCATCGCCAAAACTCCGTTCGGAGATGTTCGTCGACGGGCCAGCTCTTCAATGTAGGCACTCCAGTTAGAGGTGCCCCAGAGGCCTGCCAAGGTGAAGCTCACGTGATCGAGGTCGAAGTACTCCATTGCTGCCCCCAACCCGCCGGTTTGCCACAGCAGCCGAGCCAAGTAGCGGCTCGACCCCCCCGGTGTATCGGCGATGACGAGGACTTTCGAAGGCTGGCCCACAAACATCGGAAAATCGGGCGACTGATCGATATCGATCCATTGAGCACGGCCCGGAGGTACGAGAACCGGGCCACAGGTAAGAAAATCCGGCACTCTGTCACCATAGGGCCGCCGCCCGGCCCGTACCGGCTTCGGCTTCTGCTCGACTCGTGGTCGTGGCCCTAAAGTTCGGGGTTCTCCGCATCGATGCCCCGGCGGCGGCACTGCAACCGATACAGAGCGATCCATTCCTCGTTGGTCTGATCGGACTGGCGCAGGTAGTGCGGGGTCGACATCTCCGTCGCGGTGTCGTCGCCCAGCATGAGCAATTCGATCACCCGTTGCGCGCTCGCATCCGGATCCATCACCACTTCTTCGTATAGAAACCGCAACGGTGAGATCCCGCGTTCATCAAAATACCGCTCCCACCCGGCGTTGTTCGCTCGAACGAACTGGACACTGACCGCTATTTGGCCGAAATCATAGGCGGGTACCACGGCCGCGCGTCCGAACGAGTTCCACGCCCTGGTCTGCATCGCTTTTGCCAACGACACTCCTTGCGCGACGACATCAGCCCGTTCGATCATTACCCATGCTGTTGGGTCTAAGGACACCTTCTTGCTCATGAGGGCCTCGCATTGGTTGTAGTGGAGCTTCAGTCCGAACACGCCGTTCGACGTGGTGCGACGCCGAACCATCGCTCGGCCGTAGTCGGCCAACGAACCAGCCCCCCACGTCATGACTAGCTGCACGCAGGTACCTAAATTGAAGTACTCGATCGGGGCGCCGAGGCGACCGGTGCGGGCCAATGCTTCACAGAACACGTTGCTGCCTGACCGGGGCGAGGAGGCAACGACAAAGGTCGTTACCTCACCGCCGAACTCGGGTAGGTCGACCCAATTTGCGACTCCGCCAGAAAACCACGAACGGGCGGAGACGCCGCTTCCGCCAGACGTAGCAAGCGGGTCGGACGCGACCGACGGCTCGAACGATCGACCATCCAGCCAGTTGCGGATAGCGTGGACTACAGCTTCAGGGTCACGGCGGAAGTCCTCGTTGGTCACGACGAGTTGGGCGCCATGCAGGCGATCGCACCAGGCCTCCCATTCGGCGTGGAGCTCGAAAGTCTCGCCTACGTGGCGGCTCTGGTCCTCCGATCGCATTCGCACCACATGGGTCGGCGTGACGTCGACTCCGAGGAGGCTCAGCCGCAGGATGTCCCCGCCCGACAGCACCACCGAAAACACCCCGTTCGGTGACGTCCGCCTCCGCTTCAATTCCTGTACGTAGAACTCCCAATGAGGAGTACGCCAAGCCACGATCAACGAAAAGCTCACGTGGTCGAAGTCGAAGTATTCCATTGGGGCCCCCAAGACGCCCGTCTGCCAAAGGCTTCGAGCCAGTTCGTGGGTGGGCGAGCCCGGAGTGTCGGCGATGGCTAGAACGGTGGTGGGACTACCGTCGAAGGACGGAAAATCGGGAGTAGCGCCGATATCGCCCCACGGCGACCTACCAGTCGGCATCTGGACCGGGCCAAAGGTCTCCAGTTCCGGCACTCCCCCATCATAGAAGGGCGACCGCGCCGCCTACTTGACGCATTCACGGAACACCCGTTCGACGCTACGATGCTCTCGTGCCGCCCTTCAAGGTCGTGTCCGACTTCGCTCCCGCCGGCGATCAACCTGCCGCGATCGTCGGCCTGGCCGAGGGAGTGCAGCGCGGTGACCGCTTTCAGACGTTGCTCGGCATCACCGGATCAGGAAAGTCGGCGACGATCGCGTGGGTCATCGAGAAGACGCAACGGCCGACGCTCATTCTGGCCCCCAACAAGTCTTTGGCCGCCCAGTTGGCCAACGAGTTCCGGGAGTTCTTCCCCGAAAACCGGGTCGAGTACTTCGTCAGCTACTACGACTACTACCAGCCCGAGGCCTATCTCCCTTCGTCTGATACGTATATCGAGAAGGACTCTTCGATCAACGATGAGATCGATCGGCTCCGGCACTCGGCCACCAGCGCCCTGCTGACCCGTCCAGACACCATCGTCGTCGCTTCGGTGAGCTGCATCTACGGCATGGGCTCGCCGGAGGAGTACCGCGGCCAGCTGCTCGAACTTCATACCGGCGTCGACTACGACCAACGGTCCATCCTGCGCAAGCTGGTCGACCTCCAGTATGACCGCAACGACATGCAGGTGGTACGCGGCAGTTTTCGCGTACGCGGCGACACGATCGAGGTTCATCCCGCCTACGAGGAACAAGTCCTGCGCATCGAAATGTTCGGCGACACTGTCGAGAAGCTCGTCATGATTGACCAGGTGACGGGCGAACAACTGCAGTCGCTCTCCGAGGTCATGATCTTTCCGGCCACCCACTACGTCACCGGCGAGGATCGCATTCGAACCGCGGTCGAGGGTATCCAGACCGAGCTACAGGTGCGGCTCAAATGGTTTGAGACCGAAAACAAGCTGCTCGAGGCCCAGCGGCTGCGTATGCGGACCCAGTACGACCTCGAAATGCTGGCCGAGATGGGTTACTGCAACGGAATCGAGAACTACAGCCGCCACATCGACGGGCGCGGCCCCGGAGACCCGCCGTTCACACTGCTCGACTACTTTCCGAAGGACTATCTGCTCGTCATCGACGAGAGCCACCAGGCCGTCCCCCAGGTCCACGGTCAGTACCAAGGTGACCGATCCCGCAAAGAGACCCTGATAGATCATGGTTTTCGACTCCCCTCGGCGGCTGATAATCGGCCGCTGCGATTCGACGAATTCTACGAGCGGCTGAACCAGTGCATCTTCGTTTCGGCCACCCCTTCGGCGTACGAGATCGGGCAGTCCAGCCAAGTGGTTGAACAAGTCGTGCGTCCGACCGGTCTGATCGATCCTGAAGTGGTGGTACGGCCGACCAAGGGCCAGATCGACGACCTCATGGACGAGGCCCGCCGGCGGATCGCGGCCGGCGAACGCGTCTTGGTGACGACCCTGACCAAGCGCATGGCTCAAGATTTGACCGACTACTTGCTCGAGCAGGGCCTGCGGGTGCGCTACCTCCACTCCGAGGTCGACACCATCGAGCGGATCGAGATCTTGCGCGATCTTCGCTTAGGCGAGTTCGACATTCTCGTGGGCATCAACTTGCTCCGCGAAGGTCTTGACCTTCCTGAGGTGTCGTTGGTGTGCATTCTCGATGCCGACAAGGAGGGCTTCTTGCGGTCCGAGACTTCGTTGATTCAGACGATGGGCCGGGCCGCTCGCAACATAAACGGCCAGGTCATCATGTACGCCGACAAGCTCACGGGGTCGATGGAACGAGCCATCAACGAAACCCAGAGACGCCGAAAACTTCAAACCGAGCACAACCTCAAGCACGGAATCGATCCCCAGTCGATCCGCAAGGCGGTCACCAACATCTTGGCCATGATCCGCCCTGACGAAGCCGCGAGACTCCAGAACGTACCGGGGTCGGATCGCCGGTCGCGCCGCCGAGACACGGGTCGGGCGAGAGATCTGCAAAATCTGGGGGCGGGGGAACTTGAGCGCCTCATCCGCACCCTCGAAGACGAGATGCGCGAGGCCGCCACCGACCTGCGCTTCGAGTACGCGGCGCGCCTGCGCGACGAGATCAACGACCTAATGCGTGAACTCAAGGCCATCGAATAACGCCGACCAGACATTCGCGGTAGGAGGGGCGCCCCGGCGCACGGCTTCGGTGGACCGAACCGCGGCCGAACTGGTTTAGTGTCGGTCTTCATGGCCCTCCCCAAGGTCTGCGGGATCGAGACCGAATACGGCATCATCTTGCGCGGGGGCGACTCCAATCCGATAGTCGCCTCATCGCAACTTGTCAACGCCTACCTATCGAGTTTAGGACGTCCATCTTCGAGGCGCGTCGGGTGGGACTTCGAAGACGAGTCGCCCGGACTCGATGCCCGAGGATTCGCCCTTCTCGGCGCTCTTCCTCCTGAAATCGAGACCCATCTCGTCAACGCCGTTCTCACCAACGGGGCCCGCTTCTACGTCGACCACGCCCATCCCGAGTTCTCGAGTCCTGAGTGTCGCGACGCCTTGTCGGCCACCCTGTTCGACAAGGCCGGTGAGGTAGTCATGCGTCGGTCGATGGAGGCCGTGAAATCGGCTCTACCGGCCGGCCAAGAAATCGTCGTCTACAAGAACAACTCAGACGGCAAGGGCAACAGTTACGGCTGCCATGAGAACTACCTGATGGACCGTACGGTCCCGTTCACCCGCATCGTCGCCCACATCATGCCCTTCTTCGTCACCCGCCAAGTGTTCTGCGGAGCGGGCAAGGTAGGCGCCGAGCTGGCCGGGGCGCGGGTCGATTTTCAGCTCAGCTCGCGGGCCGATTTTTTTGAGGAAGAGGTCGGTCTCGAAACCACCCTGAAACGTCCGATCGTCAATACTCGTGACGAGCCGCACGCCGACTCGCAACGGTATCGACGCCTTCACGTGATTGTCGGTGACGCCAACATGAGCGAGGT
>JANYDT010000060.1 GCA_025359845.1 Acidimicrobiia bacterium | reverse complement strand
TTGATAGCCAAACTTATCGAGTTCGTCATCGACTATGACGCGACGGCCGGTCCGTTCAAATGGACTTACGCCGCCGACCCTCTGGTAGCATGAAATAGCATGAACTGCGACGCGCGCGTTACTTACACGACGGTGCACTAGGGCCGACAACACGTCGGCGTCATCGCCGGGCCGGACCTAAATTGCGGCATGGCCGAAGCCCAGCGTGACCCATCGCAGCCGTCCCTTTCCGAGAGCCCACCAGAAGCCCGCTCGACCGAAGCCCGCCCGACCCGGGGCAAGACGGTCCGGATCGAGACCGTACGTAGTATCCGAATCGTCACTATCGATCGGCCTGAGGTGCGCAATGCCGTTGACGGCCCAACCGCGTTCTCGCTGGCCCGCGCCTTTCGCGACTTCGACGCTGACGACGCTGTCGACGTGGCCATACTCACGGGCTCGTCGGGAACGTTCTGCGCAGGGGCCGACCTCAAAGGGGTCTCGGAGGGGCGCGGCCACCCAGTAGTAGCTGACCTGGCCGTGGATGGACCGATGGGGCCAACCCGAATGCTGCTCACAAAGCCGGTCATCGCCGCGGTCGAGGGATTCGCGGTGGCCGGCGGGCTCGAACTAGCCGTATGGTGCGACCTTCGGGTGGCCGCGGAGGACGCCGTTTTCGGGGTCTACTGCCGTCGGTGGGGTGTACCTCTCATCGACGGCGGCACGATTCGGTTGTCGCGCCTCATCGGTCACTCTCACGCATTGGACCTCATTTTGACCGGCCGCGGCGTCTCCGGCGAGGAAGCCCGGTCGATGGGCCTGGCCAATCGCTTGGTCGCGAACGGTACCGCCCTCGCCGCGGCGATGGACTTAGCCGACCAACTGAGTGGGTTTCCGCAACGATGTCTACGTTCCGATCGGCGATCGTCCTACGAGCAGTGGGGAATGGGGCTTGATGAAGCGCTCTTGAACGAGTCGGTGCTTGGTTTGCGGACCCTCCGGAGCGGCGAAAGCCGCGAAGGCGCGGCTCGTTTCGCGGCGGGAGCGGGTCGCCACGGCACACCGGCCTGAGCCGCTGAAGTTGACCGACTCAGCGACCAGACCCTACAGATATAGACCCCAAAGGTCCCGGGTCACGCAGCTGCGAGAACGACCCCAGAACGGTCGAATTTGGCTTGGTAGAGCGCCTCGTCGGCTTGCTCAATCGCTCGTTCGAACGATTGTCCAACACCCAGCGCCGCCCCGATGCTAATTCCGACAGTCACCCGACCTCTGGGTGTGGTGAATGGGGCAGAGATCTCGGCGGCAATTCTTCCGGCCACGGTCAATGCTTCTTCCTCAGTAGCTCCCGATAGCATCACGAAGAATTCATCACCGCCGAATCGACCTACGAGATCGGACTTTCTGAGACAGCGGCGGATCCGTTCGACAACTTGGATCAGTACGACATCACCGATAGGGTGACCGAACTCATCGTTGCAAAGCTTGAACCCGTCGAGATCACAGGCGAGCAAGGCGAAGGCCCCGTTCGAGGAGGCAACCTCCGATTCGAAACGGGCCCGGAAAGCCGAGCGATTCAGGGCGCCGGTGAGGGGATCAATGGCGGCCGCTCGCTCCAGGGATGCCTTGTCGTCGCGATGCTGTAAGCCGAGCTGCAAGATTCGAGCGATGTCGATGCATACCGAAGTCGAATGGGGGGTTGGAGCCTCCTGGCGCGAGACCACGAGCCATGCCTCGTGGTGACTGCTTCGGCCAGCCGGGTGAAGGGCGTGACCCCCGACGAACAATGATGAGGGGAGCACCTTGGGATAGTTAAGGCGCTCATCGAAATCGGCGATCGCGGCGACAAGACCGGGCCCCTCTTGGTGAAGCGATTCTCCGAGCACGTCGACCCCATTGACAATAATCATCGCCGAGGATTCGGGTCCGAACGCAACACTACAGGCGCGGGAAAGGGCCGTACTAACGACCTCAAACGGCTGGTCGGTGACGATTGCCTCCAACGCGTCATCGAGGCATTGGCGGTACGTTTCGACCCGCAGAATGATCGAGAGCGCCTGAACGTCAGGGTGGGCAAGAAGATTGGTACCGGACGCGCTGAACGTCGTATACCCGCCCGCCTTATCCGCCAGTCGAACGCGGTATCGGATGGCTTGGATGTCTTGATGTCGGTTCGCGTCGCCGGCCAACGGATGCGAGAGCTCATAGGCAAAAACATCGGCGAGCGTGATCAGGTCATCGGGGTGGATCAACTCGGTGGCGTTGCGACCGATCAGCTCCTCTGGCTCGTAGCCTCCGAGTTCGGCGACTACGGGCGCCACCCAGAGGACATCGAGGTTGGAGGACACAAGCACGTGCAGATGCGACCGCTCCAGCGCCAACGCCAGCGCGAATCGATACTCCATCATGTAGGAACCACCATAAGGAGGTGATCGGCACAACCGGGGCTGGGCTTGAAGACTCGCCGTTCGCGCCGCTTGCCCTGCTCATCCGCTAGGGGGAGGATGCCGACAGCGCCGTCCGGGGCCGACAGAAACGCCGGAGTTATTTCCCTAGCGGACCCTTAAGCAGCGCGATGCAGCCGCAACGACAGATCGTTGCAATCGGCGCACGCCTCGGGCGGGATAACCCCGAACCTCATCAGAAGGGCAAAGATCTTGCAGCCCAGGCAGAAACCCAGACCGGCCTCCAGCGTGGCTGCGACCGTGATCGCAGCCACCAGAAGCAAAGCCAGACCGGTCGCCCCGAACATGAAATGGGCTACGAGGGCACCTACGGAAAGCATGGCCCCGATGCCCTGGGCGAACCTCTTCGGGGGGCCGGGCACGAGCTTCTCTGGGAAAGGCATTCGAGGCGTGGCGACCTTGGTGACGAACTGGCCGAGTGGGGAAAGCTTGGGTCCGGTCAGCAGCCGAGCCACGAACCCGTAGGATAGGGGCACGAGCACCCACGTCCAACGAAACGCAAGAACCGCTACGCACATACCAACGACGCCGCTGGCCACCAGCCGGGCCGAGACCTCGTTGACCGAATTAGGGAACCCGATCAGCTTGCGCATCTCCTGACGATATCAGATTCCCGACCAAACTAGTCAAGAATCGAGCCGGCCCCGTGAGAGCGAGGGACGAGCGTCAGTCCAGAATGTCGGCGGCTACCACCGACAGGGGTACTTCGGGCAACTCGAGGCGGCCTCCGGAAGCAACAACTCCGGCCGCGCGGTAGACGGCGGCGCCCGGATCGGGATCGCCGAAAACAAGTATTTCGCCGGCGTTCACGTCGATGATCCAGTAGTGGGGAATAGCGGCCCGGGCGTACAGCGCCAACTTCGTCGTGCGGTCGAGAGCGAGCGACGAGTCGGCCACCTCGACGGCAAGGACGAGGTCGCCGAGGCCCGGATGCCGGTTGAGGTACGTCCCGCGCCCCCCGCGGGCAATCCACGCGTCGGGTTCGGGCTGACTGTCGTCGGCCACTCGAACGGGCTGCTGCCCGCCAACGGTCCAAGCATTGTCTGACAACGCCGCGAAAATTCGACCGACTCTCCGGGTGAACTCGGCGTGCATCGGTCCCATCGGTGCCATCTCGATGACCTCCCCGTTGATCAGTTCGACGTGCGGCTGGGGCCCGAAGAGGCCCGCCGTGGCGGCCCGCTCGTACCGGTCGACGGTCCATCGCCAAATGCTCAGGACCGGGGCCCGTGGCCATACCGCGCTGGTCATGGGCAAAGTGTATCGTCGCTCACCTCAAGGCGGCCCCCGGAAGCAACGACTCCGGCCGCGCGGTAGACGGCGGCGCCCGGATCGGGATCGCCGAAAACAAGTATTTCGCCGGCGTTCACGTCGATGATCCAGCCGTCATCGGCTCAGTCGAACATGATGACGCTGCGCGCCACCGCGCCCGTCTTCATCGTCGCGAAACCCTCATTGATCTGATCGAGCTTGATGCGGGCACTTACGAGCTCGTCGAGCTTGAGGCGGCCCTGCAAATACAGATCCACGTACCGGGGCATGTCGACGCGGAAGCGGTTCGAGCCCATGTTCGAGCCGGTGAGCTTTTTCTCCGAAAGCAGGTCGGGGCCATGGATCTCTATGTTCTCGCCCATCGGGATCATGCCTATAACCGTGGCCTGACCGCCGGCACACAGCATGTTGAATGCCTGTTGTGCGGCTGACTTCAGTCCGATTGCCTCGAAGCTGTACTCGACCCCGCCCTTCGTGAGTTCTTTCACCGCCGCCACTGGATCGACCTTGCTGGCGTCAATCACGTCGGTGGCTCCGAACTCTTCCGCCATCTCGAGCTTGGCCGGGTGCATGTCGATGGCGATGATTCGCCCGGCGCCGGCGATGCGCGCGCCCTGCACCGCGTTCAGTCCGATCCCTCCACAGCCGATCACTGCGACTGTCGATCCGGCTTCGACCCTTGCGGTGCGGAACACGGCGCCAAGGCCGGTCGTCACTCCGCAGCCGATGAGCGCGGCCCGATCGAGCGGCATGTCTTTGTCGATCTTGACCATCGCGTGTTCGTGCACTAGCAATTGTTCGGCAAAGCTCGAGAGCCGGAAGAATTGGTTGACGGGGGATCCGTCGGGACGCGACAGCCGGGGCGGTTCACCTGGCTTACGGTCGATGGCGGCTCGGTTGTTGCATAGATGGAGTCGTCCGGTGAGGCAATAATCGCAACCGCCGCAATAGGCCGAAAGACAGGTGATGACGTGGTCACCCGGTTGCACGTAAGTGACGCCCTCGCCGACGGCTTCCACGACGCCGGCCGATTCATGCCCGAGTACGGCCGGGCACGGGGCCGGCCACTTGTTCTCCATGAAATGGAGGTCGGAATGGCATAGCCCTGCGGCGACGGTCCGCACGAGCACCTCGCCGGCCAGCGGCTTGTCGAGACGTATGTCTTGGATGATCAGTTCGCCCGGTTGGGTTTCGAGGACGGCAGCGCGCATGGCCTCGACCCTAGGGCTCGCCGATCGAGCGATGCCAGCCGCCCCGTCGTCGTTCGCTGGGCTCGCCGACCGGGCTCACGGCACTAGACAGTCTGGGTGTACGTGCATCCATGTAGGAGATGCGCTACAGTGTCAGCCACTTCCCGTCGATACAACTTTCCAACCGCTTGTCCACTACGTGGACGGTGCGGACGGATGGGGCCACCTGGTCCCGACCCAGGCTCTCGCTCCAGGGCGACAGCGCAAGGAGGAACCCGTGCAGCACCCACCCCAAACCCGCCTTAAGCGTGTACGCCTGGTCGGCGCGCCCGCCGGTCCGAGTCGATCGCGTCCACTGTGTTTCGGTGCCGCGCTGATCGCCGTTGGATTTAGTACCACCCTTGCCGTGGCTCCGGCCTTCGCCGCTAAGGCCTCCACGCCGCCGAGTTCGACCCCGTTGACGGCGACACCGACAACGGCGCCGGGCGTAACCGTCGCCACGGTTGCCGTGCCAGGTGCGTCCAATTTGGTGGCCCCGCCCGTGTCGCTCGTCGCCCCGACCACCGTGGTGGTGGCCGCCGGCCAAGTAGCGCAATCGTTCTCGGCTCCTGCGCCCCTTGGCCTCGCCGGGGCACCGGGTCTGGTTGCCCCTCTCGTCGCCCCTGCCCTTGTCGTCATGGCGCCGGTCCCGCCGAGCAATTTGACTATCGAACCAGCGACGCCGACGGCCGCGGTGACGCTCGTGCCGAGTGGCCTGGTAGGCGTGAAGTTCGTGCCGAGTGGCCTGGCGAGCGTGTACGCCACCGTCGCCGGGGCGGCGACATCCCTTCCCACGAACGACGTAGCGGCTCAGACTCCGTGGGCTGATAGCAAGACGATCGACTGGCCCGCCGGGACGACGGTGAACGACATTCTCACCTCGTTCGGCTTCCCCGGCGCCGTGCCGACGGGTACCAGTTCATCGGTTCGGCCCGCTGACGGCGTCGTCCACCTCGCCGTGGTCGCCAGCAACCCGGTAGATCCGCTGGCGGTCGGGGCGCGCGAAGCTCTCGATGCGCTCCTGGCCCGCCGCACCGGTGGCGCCGCCCCCCTCCTCGTCTCGACTGATGCGATCGAGTCGGCGTTCAAGGCCCAGCTCCCGGCCACGACCAGTGAGATCAACGCCGAACTGCGTTACGCGAAGGCTCGCGCCAACCTGGCTCTCATGATCGCTTCGAGAATGAAAGTTTCGGCTCCGGATCTTGACCTGGCCTGGGGCCGAACCGACGAGCGGCGCATGGTCGCGGTGTTCGCCGCCCTGTCGCAAGTGGGAACTCTGTATCAATGGACGGGTAACCGCCCCGGCGGATTCGACTGTTCCGGCCTCACGTCGTATGCGTGGTCGGTGGCGGGCGTGAAGATCCCCCGGACGTCGACGATGCAAAGCGACGCCATGGTTCCGAAGGACTTCGCGCAGGCCCAGCCCGGCGACCTGCTCTGGCGGCCTGGCCACATTGGGATGTACCTCGGCGCCGGCGATGCCATGGTGCACTCGCCGCAAACGGGCAAGCCGGTACAAGTTCGGTCGTACGGCAAGGTCAACCGGGTGGGAAGCTTCGTAATCTAGAGGCGCAACGCGCGGCGCGGCGCTTCGGGGGCGAGGGCCAAAGCCCCTCTCCCCCGCACCCCCTCACCGTTTGTTGTGCTCGCCTTCGGCTCGCGCTCAGCGCCGACGGACCGGCGAAGCCGGATCCGTCGTCGTCTCCTGGGGGTGACCCCCAGACCCCCTACCAGGGGCTGTGCCCCCGGACCCCCATGGGGCTCGCCCCTTGCCCCCGCGGTTCGGC
>JANYDT010000057.1 GCA_025359845.1 Acidimicrobiia bacterium | reverse complement strand
CCGGACTCGTCCCCATGATCGACGAAATGGCAATAGCGCTGCATCGTGGCCCGTATCTCACGCTCGTCTTCAAGACGCCGCACGCGGGCCACCAGGTCGCTCAAGGCTTGCTCGGTATCCATGGCTCCTTCCTACACGACGCCACGGTTGATCGCGACGCGACCGCGTGTCTGACAGCGCCGCGTCGTGAGTTACGTCGTCATCTTGGGCTGAAGTCACCCGAGGAGCGAGCGCCCGAGAGGTTGCACGATGTGGTGGACGGCCATGGCCGATCCGGACGGGTCCATCAAGTCAGCCCACGTTCCAATTTGACGAATCAGGAAGGGCGCTCGCCACGATTAAGACTCGGCGGTATGATACTTGTGGTGATCGGAACGGATCTGCCGGGCCGAACTTCTGCGATCAGACGGCATGCCACTCTCGAACGTCCACGTCGGCGTTCAAATCCGCTCGTCACCCGAGCACCTCACGCGAGGGGATGCCATCGAGGCCCGCTGGGAACTCGAAATCAACACCCTGGTCGACCCGAGCGGACAGTTCGACTTCCGCGGACGGGCGGTCCAGGGAAGACTGGGCGAACGCTTCGCTTACCTCACCTGGGGCAATGTCGATGACGCCGGCGCTTTTCACATGTTCCGGCGAGCCAAGCTCATGCTCAACCGCGTCGATCCCGTCGTCGTGCGCGAAGCCGCCGCACTCGGCCCCCTCACAGTCCGCGTTCGACTGACCGATGACTGCGGGGCGCCCCTGTGCGCCCGCGTCGATCCGCCTGCTATCACATGGTCCGCCGGATGACCTGCATGGCCGCGCGCACAGCCGATCCGGCATTGTGCGCGCCACCGCCGATCGGGCATTGTGGGATGATGTCCAAGGACCTCTGGCAGCCGCCGCTGCGCCACATCAAGAGCACCGACCTGTCGAGCACCACTGCCCAAACCGGAGGAATGCGCCGTTTCGAGGCCATCTCCGCGGTCGCCGTCGGATCATCGGCGCTCTGGATGGGCCGCTCGCACGTCGCGCCGGCGACCATGTCGGACATCCACCATCACGGTGAATCCGAGACCGGCATCTACGTCGTGTCGGGCACGCCGGTGTTCACCTTCCAACAAGGCGATTCCCTCGTGCGCTACGAGACCGAACCCGGCGACTACATCTACGTGCCGCCGTGGATCGCCCATCGCGAAGAGAACCCCGATCCCGAGACCGAAGCCGTGGTGGTCATCGCCCGGTCGACCCAAGAGGGCATAGTCGTCAACGTCGAATCGTTCGCATGGACGCGACAGTCAGAGTGAATCCGCTCGATCGGGCCGTCGCCGTTGCACCCGCCATCACCGCACGCGCCGCTGAACACGACCGCGACGCGTCGTTCCCATTCACCGATTTCGACGATCTGCACGCCGCACAGCTCCTCGCTCTCACCGCCCCCGCCAGCGCGGGCGGCGCGGGAGCGGGACTGGCTGACGCCGCGGCGTCCTCGAAGTGATCGGTGCGGCCAACGCATCGACCGCGGATCGACGGTCAACTTCTCCCAAGCACCGCGCGCGTTCGCCGGGGCAGCCGAGCAGACTTGCTCCCAACCATCGACCGCGTTGCTCGTGCCGTACCGAAAATCCCAGCCTGCTGGGGCGGGTGGTGGCGCGACTCGTTCTCGACGCTTCGGAACGTTTCACGCAATGGGACTGGCAGTATAAGAAGACGGTCTTTATGCAAATGTCGTGTGGTCCAGTCTGGGCCCCTAGCCGGAACTCGTGCGAATGCTTAGCGGGCCGGGTCCAGACAATCGTCCAATGATGAATGTGGAATCGGCATGGTTAGATGCTGATGGCCAGTTGCACATTGTTGGCGAAGTGGATTGTCTCGGGGGGAGTTTCGGACGGCTGAAGTTGTAGTCGACCGTCGGTTCGCTATCGGTGCGGGCTTCTACAACGATGTCGCGTCTTCAGTATCGACCGCCTCCCAAGCTGTCACGGAACTAGTGCACCGTCGTGTAAGTAACGCGCGCGTCGCAGTTCATGCTATTTCATGCTACCAGAGGGTCGGCGGCGTAAGTCCATTTGAACGGACCGGCCGTCGCGTCATAGTCGATGACGAACTCGATAAGTTTGGCTATCAA
>JANYDT010000056.1 GCA_025359845.1 Acidimicrobiia bacterium | reverse complement strand
AGTTCGTCATCGACTATGACGCGACGGCCGGTCCGTTCAAATGGACTTACGCCGCCGACCCTCTGGTAGCATGAAATAGCATGACCTGCGACGCGCGCGTTACTTACACGACGGTGCACTAGTGCCCGGCGTCTTTGGCCGCGCCCTCTAGTGGTTCGACCTCGAGCAGCAGTCCATCGATGGCGACGACTTTGATCGGGTCGCCGGCGGGGATCGGCGTGGCTCGATTCGTTCGGGCCCGCCACGGGGCGTCGCCGACCATCACGACGCCTTCAGGGCCAACCGCGTCGCGAGCGGTGCCGATCGCACCGATCATCGACTCTCGGCCGACTGTCGGTGTGGCGAAGCGGGTCCGCACCATCGACGGCATGCCGTTCACCATGAACAGCACCAACATGATCGACATCGCGGCGATCCAATACAGAGGGACGCGCACATCACCGTGGTAGAGCGTCAGCGATCCCCCGACGAATGCAGCAGTTGCCACCGCCGTCCAAAATCGAGGTACTCCGGCTTGCACATCGACGGCGAAACCAAATCCGGCCAGCGCTATCAACGCGATCGCCCAGCCCCTAGTAGGCAGGAGGCCAAGTCCGTAAGCGGCGAAGACGAATGATCCCAACCCCACCGCCGCGGCAACGCCGATTCCCCCCGTATAAAATTCGAAGATGAACAGGGCCAAGGCAATCGTCAGAAGGAGGTAGGCGACCGTGGGGTTCGTGACAGTGTGCAGGAGCTGGTCGAAAGTCGTGAGCCTCGCGAAACGCACGCCGTAGGGAGAAAGGCTCGGCTTGCCGTTAGTGACCACGGCCTTGGCCGTATGGAGCACCTTTCCGTTGACCGTGCGGCCGTCGAGTTCGGCCACGAGGAGGCCCAAAATGGGAGAGTTGAGCTGCGCGGTCCCGTCGGCGAGTGCCTGTTTCGCGTTGATGGTCTTGAACTGGAGTGGATCGGTGCCGGCGATGGCCGGCGTCGACTGGCCGATGTGGGTACCGGGCGCGACGCCGACCAGCTGCGCGGCGCGCACCAACCGCACCGCACCGTGAGTAGCCCGAGCCCCGGCTTCGCCGACCCAGACGATCACCGGGACCCGCGTTTCGTGTTTAAGCCGGAATTCGAGAGTGTCGAGGGCGGTTTGCGAGAGCAGCGCCCCCGACGAGTCGAGTTGGATCACGATGGCTTCGGCCTTGTCACGCACCGAGGCCTCGATCGACCGACGGATGAACGAAACGGTGACCGGATCGATGTAGCCACGGACCTGAATCACGTCGACGAACTTCGCCGGTCGTTGATCGGCGCGGGCGCGTGATCCGGCGCCAAGGCCGAGAATGGTGGCGCCTAGGAGGAGAAGGGTGAGTAATGTGCGGAGGCGAGGGCGCATGATCGATTTGGGGGACACCCGACTGCTCATCGTCGCTGGAAAGGGCGGAGTCGGCAAGACTACGGTAGCCGCAGTTTTGGCCGAGTGGGCCCGACGCCAAGGTCGAAGGGTCGCTCTGGTCGACATCGAGGGACGCCCGGGGCTGGGCGCCATGTTCGGTCATGACGAGCCGTTGGGCTTTGAACCCATCACCCTGGCCGATGGCCTCACGGCCCGATCGATCGCGGCCGATCGGGCGCTCGTCGAGTACCTGAACGATCACGGCCTCCAACGATTCTCGAAACGATTGGCCGAGAGCGGCGCCCTCGAAGTGATTGCCAGCGGCGCGCCGGGCCTGCGCGACCTGCTCGTCCTGGGCAAAGTCAAACAGCTCGCCCTCGCGGGCGATAGTGATCTGGTGATTGTCGACAGCCCCGCGTCGGGACACGGCGTCTCGTTGCTGCGATCGCCTCAAGGTCTCCTCGATGCCGTGCGCGGGGGCCCGGTAAGGGTCCAAGCCGAGGACGTGCTGACGCTCCTGCACGATCCCGTCCTCTGTTGTGTGGCATTGGTCTCACTGCCCGAGGAGACGCCGGTGAATGAGACCCTCGAAACCGCAATCGCCCTGCGTGACCAGGTCGGTGTGCGCGTGGCCGGGGTGTTCGTGAACCAGATTGCCCAAGGCGCGGAACTCGAAGCACTGAGTCTCCCCGAGGCCGACCTCGACCGAAACCAGTGGGCGGCGTTGACGGCCGCCACCAACTTCACGCTCGGTCGGGTGCGGGCGCAACGCCTACAGATCGCGAGGTTGTCGGAGTACCTGGTCGTCGGGTTGCCGGCGCTTCCGGTATTCACGCTCGGTGGGTTGATCGAGTGTCTGTCATGACTTTGGTACCCGTACTCCGGAAGTCAGACGTTGTGGTCTGCTGCGGCACAGGAGGGGTCGGTAAAACCACGGTGGCGGCGGCGTTGGGCGTGATCGGCGCTCGAGAAGGGCGTCGGGTGGCCTTGGTCACAATCGATCCGGCTCGTCGGCTGGCCGATGCTCTGGGGCTCGACACGCTCCAGAACGAGCCGCATCCGGTGCCGGTCGACAACCTCGTGGGAACCGAGGGCGGTGAACTCTGGGCGTGCATGCTGGACGCTCGTGAGACCTTCGACGACAGTGTGCGGCGATATGCCCATTCCGAAGCCCAGGCCGATCGCATCCTGGCCAACCGGTTCTATCGCAACATTTCCGGCGGGCTCGGGGGCACTCAGGAGTATATGGCGACAGAGCGTTTGTTTGAGCTGACCAACGATCCGCGGTTCGACTTGGTGATCGTCGACACGCCTCCAACCCGCAACGCGCTCGACATGCTCACCGCGCCGCGCCGGCTCGTGCGCCTGCTCGACAACCGCCTGTTTCGCCTCTTCATGGCCCCAAGCAAACTCCGCCTGGTCAATGCCGCGACCCAGACGCTCCTGCGTAGCGTCGGCAAGGTGGTGGGCGGCGATGTGATTGCCGATGCCATCGAGTTTTTCCACGCGTTCGAAGGGATGGAGGCCGGGTTCCGCGCCCGCAGTCAGGACGTCCTGGAACTTCTCCACGCCCCCAAAACCGCCTGGGTGCTTGTCACTTCGGCCCGCCAGGAGGCCATCACCGAAGCCCGTTTCTTCGCTGATCGGCTCGCCGATTCGGGCATCTCGGTGAGCGCCGTTATTGCCAATCGGATAACCCCGACTTTCGAGCCCTTGCCGGGGGGAATGGTCGCAGCCGACGTGGCCCCGTTCGTTGAGAACGCTCGGCGGCTCAACGCCGAGGCGGCACTTCAGCGGGCCGCCCTCAACGCGCTCGGCCCAATAACGGCAGTGACTGATCGCGGTACCGACTTGCACGACTTCGACGCACTGGTGTGGATGGCGGCTCAGCTGACTGTCGCGCCTAACGTTGCGGGTCGTGGCCCACGTACTGATCGCAAGCGACGCACCGTGGGTGCATGAAGAAATTCGGTCGGCTCTCCCGGGCACGACTTCGGTACGCAGTCTCGTGGCCGGCCGGGCGGTAGCCGCCGCGGTTCAGGAGCAGACCCCTGACCTGGTCGTGCTCGACTTCCAGATTGGCAATATGGGCGCAGTGGCCACGTGCCTCGAATTGCACAACGAAGAGTCCGGGGGCCGGCTGCCCCACGTCCCGGTCTTGCTGCTGCTCGACCGCCAAGCCGATGTCTACCTGGCTCGCCAGTCAAAAGCAGAGGGTTTCATGGTCAAACCCCTCGATCCGCTCAGGGTCCGTAAGGCCGTCGATGCGCTGCTGAGCGGCGGGGAGTACGTGGATCGCGAGCAGCCGGGCGACGCCGATCTGAATTATCGGGCCACGCCCGACTCCACCGCGCGCTAAGGTTGGAATATGCTGGGGCGCAAGCTCCTACGGGAAGTAGCGCAGCTTGGCAGCGCGCCACGTTCGGGACGTGGAGGCCGCGGGTTCAAATCCCGCCTTCCCGACCATTGCCGTCCTCGTCAAGCGGTCAACTACGCTCCCGATTCCGATGGCCGCCAAAACCGCTCCTGCATCCGATCTGCTGAAGGTGGGCACCCGAGTGGTGCTAACCGAAGACATCACATCCATGCCCTCCGGTTCGACCGGCAAGGTCGTGTTCGTGAACGGACTCCAGTGGATCCGGTATTGGGTGCATTTCGACAGCGGCCCTCGGCTGGGCCAGATCGGGCGCGGCAAGCTCTCCACCCCCGAGGAACTGCTCGAGAAGGCGTCAGGCGGCGCCAAAACCGCCGGGGCCGGCGCCGGTTCGGCAGAGGCGGCGGCCGGTGACGGCGGCGCGAAGACCTCATCCAACGCGTTCGGTGTGCCCGACTACCTCATCGAACGCTCAGCCAACGCCCGGGTCCGCCTCGCCGCGAAGGGCTAAAAGAGAGCGAAGTTGGCACTCTCGGGTCGAGATTGCCAACACCCCCCGAAGTGCGTGTATGTTGGCACTCGTCCACTAAGAGTGCTAACTGACCCCCAAGGAGTGCACGATGGCCAAGCTCATTGCCTTCGATGAAACCGCCCGCCGCAGCCTAGAGCGCGGCATGCAACAGCTCGTAGACGCGGTCAAGGTGACCCTCGGCCCGAAAGGCCGAAACGTCGTACTAGAAAAGAAGTGGGGCGCCCCCACTATTACCAACGACGGCGTATCCATCGCCAAAGAAATCGACCTCGAAGACCCTTACGAGCGAATCGGCGCAGAACTCGTCAAGGAAGTCGCCAAGAAGACCGACGATGTGGCCGGCGACGGCACCACCACGGCCACGGTTCTTGCCGGAGCGATGGTCCGAGAGGGCCTGCGCAACGTCGCCGCGGGCGCCAATCCGATGAGCCTCAAAAAGGGCATCGAAGCGGGCGTCGAGGCCGCAGTCGCCGCCATCAAGGCCATCTCGAAGGAGACCGACTCCAAGGCGCAGATCGCCCAAGTGGCCAGCATCTCCGCCGCCGACACCGAGATCGGCGGTCTCATCAGCGAGGCCATCGACAAGGTCGGCAAAGACGGCGTGATCACGGTTGAAGAGAGCCAGACCTTTGGCATGACCATGGACCTTGTCGAGGGCATGCGCTTCGACAAGGGCTACATCTCGCCGTACTTCGTCTCCGACGCCGAGCGCATGGAAGCCGTGATGGAGGATCCGTACCTCCTACTCGTGTCCTCCAAGATCACCGCCGTTCGCGACCTCCTGCCGGTCCTCGAAAAGGTCATGCAGTCGGGCAAGGGCGTCGTGATCATCGCCGAAGACGTCGAGGGCGAGGCCCTGGCCACGCTCGTCGTCAACAAGATCCGCGGCACGTTCAAGTCGATCGCCATCAAGGCCCCGGGCTTCGGCGAGCGGCGCAAGGCCATGCTCCAAGACATGGCCATCCTCACCGGCGGTCAGGTCATCAGCGAGGAAGTCGGTCTCAAGCTCGAGAACGTGACCCTCGATCTGCTCGGTCGGGCCCGCAAGATCGTCGTGACCAAAGACGAGACCACCATCGTCGAGGGCGCCGGTTCGCCCGATGACGTGAAGGGTCGCATCTCCCAGATCAAGATGGAGATCGAGAACACCGACTCCGATTACGACAAGGAGAAGCTCCAGGAGCGTCTCGCCAAGTTGTCAGGTGGCGTGGCCATCATCAAGGTCGGCGCGGCGACCGAAGTCGAACTCAAAGAGAAGAAGCACCGTATCGAAGACGCCGTGTCGACCACCAAGGCCGCCGTCGAAGAGGGTGTTGTTCCCGGCGGTGGCGTGGCCCTGCTGCGTGCGCAAGCAGCCGTCATCGCATGCGCCGACAAGCTCACGGGTGACGAGCAGACGGGTGCCCGACTCGTGGCCAAGGCCGTCGAGGAGCCCATCAAGCAAATCGCCATCAACGCCGGCATGGAGGGTGGAGTCGTGGTCGAAAAGGTCAAGTCGCTCACCAATCCGACGCATGGCCTCAATGCTGCTACCGGCGTCTACGAAGACCTCGTGGCCGCGGGCGTCATCGACGCCGCCAAAGTGACCCGTAGCGCGTTGCAGAACGCCGCTTCCATAGCGGCGCTGTTCCTCACCACTGAGGCGGTAATCGTCGACAAGCCCGAGAAGGACTCTGGCGGCGGCATGGGCGGCGGCGGGATGGACGACTACTAAGTCGCCAACAAGTTTTGCAACGGGCGCCCGCGAGGGCGCCCGTTTCGCGTAATTCTGGATGGTTAGGGTCTGCCCCGTAATAAGTTGCGCGTTTCTGGCGAGTCCTGGGCCCTCTCCTTGGCCCGTTCGATCGAGTCGGCGGCATCGCGCGGCCGTAGAACACCACCGGCGACCGCGGCCCGAGCGGCCGACTCGAACTGGGTGATGAACTCAGCCTGATCGCGATACCGAGCCCTTAGAACCTCGACCGCAAGAGGCGACCATGATCCCATAAGGCCGGCCGCGCCCGGCTCCTCAAACGCGCCGATGTTGCGAGAGAGCGTGACTTGCTGCTCCGGGACGCGCACCCCGCCGCGCGCGTTGCCGTCGGCGTCTCGGCCGATTCGCAGAGGCTCGCCTTCGA
Organism: Acidimicrobiia bacterium; assembly: GCA_025359845.1. Taxonomy (GTDB): domain Bacteria; phylum Actinomycetota; class Acidimicrobiia; order Acidimicrobiales; family JANYDT01; genus JANYDT01. The sequence goes on along the minus strand of JANYDT010000056.1, from coordinate 50,999 downwards.
GTTCGATGAGCGGTTGGCTGGGCGGAGGCGGGCCACCCTTGCTCCAGGCTTGGAGATGGGCGATAGCGGCGTCGAGGACGGGCGCCCACGGAACCGGGCCAAGGGAGTCCCAGTCGAACTCGCCAGGCAGACTTGCGCCGTCGCGTTTCATCTTCCCCGCAATGCGTTCCATGTGGAGGCGGGGTCCGTGCGGAGCCCCGGCCACTTCCCAAAAGCGAAATCGGTCGGTGTCGGGTTGGCGGACCGGGGCGCACGACAGCGTCTCGCACTCGGAGTTGACCACGATGACGGGCACGTCGAGATCGTCTCGTATCCGCGTCGGGTATCTCGCGAGGGCGGCGAGACCGCCGGCGTTGAGGTCGATCGGCGACGGGTCGTCGAGGCTGGAGCCGCTCCCGAACCACGTGAACGCCACGAATCCGCCGAACACGCGCTCAACCGGCTGAACCGCGTTGATGTAGGTGACACGGCGACTGGCTGACTGCGAGCCGCCGATGGCCAGGAGTGTACGAACTTCGAGACCGCCGAGGGGATCGATCGGTGCCCTCGGACGCCCGGTCGCAAACGCCTGCGCGACCCGGGTGAAGATGCCGTACGACAACGAATCGTCTTGTATGTGGAGGCTCTCGTAGCGTTCGGGGTCCCACGCCCGCAGGCCTTGGGGGTAGGCATCGAACCCGTGGACACCGACTCGCTGCGCGCTGACTCCAACGTACGCGAAGCCCTCATCGAAGATCACCGCCGTGTCGCCGCCTTCAAAGATCTCGGAGCCGGCCGACACGTTGTTCCACTCGACTATGACAGTGCCGTTGAAGCGGCCGGATCGCGGGGGCGGCGCACGACGGCGCGAGTTTTGAACACCGTCTCGCCCGCGCGTTCGGCCGTCCATCGGCCGTCGATGCCGAAGTCACCCACCGGTCGATAGGAAGGCGCGGCTCCTTCGAAGAAATACTCCTCCTCGATATACCCTTGGTCGGCCAGGTCGACGATGGCTGCCGCGTAGGGCCAGCCATGTGTCCCGCCGTGAATCGGACCGGTGATTTTGATCGTCTTTGCATCCTCCAGAAATCCTTCGAACCGCGACCGGAGAGCTCGTGCTGTTGGGGTCGCAGGCGCCAGCGCGGCCTCCTTGCCGGCCGACACTAGTGGGCGCTCGCGGAAGTAACGGTGCCGTATTGGCGAGTCCTGGGCGTCGAGGGCGAGGACGCAGGACGACGCGCTTGCCGGACCCAACCGCTAGGACGAGGACGAAGCCATTCGGCGGCGAGGGCCGCCGAGATGGCGTTGGAACTTTCGCGAGCGTCCACTAAACGAGCCTTTCATTGCGAATTAAACGCTGTTGATCTACGATTGGCATCGACGCGACTGCACCGTAGCCGCATGATCGAACCGGAGCGTGCTGCTTTGGGCAATCGACTAATTGTGGTGTCCGGCGACGGCCACGCCGCCGGACCCCTGGAGACCTACCGGCCTTACCTCGAGTCGAAGTATCACGCCGCCCTCGATGCTCTGCTGGGGGAGGAACTCGAATACAAGGAACGGATCGCCGGACCGGCCCACCCGAAGCCCGAAGCCGCCGCCGTCTTCGACGATCGCGGCGCCATGGCCGACGGCGGGGAGGCGGGTTCATATGACATCGCAGTCCGTCTACGGCAGATGGACGCCGAGGGTTGCGCAAGTAAGATCGTGCATTCCGGCACCCAGGCGGCCCCGCCGCTTTGGTACGGCGTAGCCAACCGCAAACACCCAGCCGAGTTGCGCTGGGCCGGGGTTCGGGCCTACCACCGATGGCTCGCCGACTTCATGGCTGCGTCCGGCGGCCGCCTCGTAGGCGTGGCCGAGCCCGGTCCGTGTCACGACATCGCAGCCTAGGTCAAGGAATTGGAGTGGCTGGCCGCCAACGGCTTCGTGTCGGTCGGCGTGCCCGGCATCGTCGCCGACTCCGCGCTGCCCCCGCTGTATGACTCCTATTACGAGCCCTATTGGGCGGCTTGTGCCGATCTCGGTCTCGTCCTCTCGGTCCACGCCGGCTGGGGTCAGCCGCAGGGGATGGTTTATGCCTTCTTCGATCTCATGGCCAAGTCGTTGGGCAATATCCGCGAGATGGATCAACGACAGATTCAGACGATGCTGCGCCAGCAACTCGACTCGTCGGAGGAGTCGCCTTTCCGGCTCGAGATCGGGCCCCGCCAAGTCATGTGGCAGTTGATGCTCGGCGGCGCGTTCGACCACCATCGCACCTTGAAGCTGGCACTACCGAAATCCGAGCTGACTGGGTGCCGACCATGCTGTCGACTCTCGACCAACTCGCGACACAGATGAAGTCGTCGATGTCGATGACGCCGAGCGAATACTTCGAGCGGCACTGTGCGGTGTCGCCTTCGTCCATCCACTTGGCGGAGGTGGCGATGCGCAACGAGATCGGCGTCCACAAGATGATGTTCGGGATGGACTATCCGCATCACGAGGGCACGTGGCCGAACACCAAAGCATGGATCCAGGTAGCGTTTGCAGGTGTTTCTGAGCCCGATGCGCGCATGATCCTCGGCGAGAACGCTATCGATTTCTATAGCCTCGACCGGACCCATCTGAGCGAGGTCTCTGACCGCATCGGTCCGTCCGCTTCAGAAGTGCTGGTGCAAACGCACACCGTCGCGCCAAGCCTCGTCGAGCATTTCGACAAGCGGGCCGGATTCAACCGAGCGGCCGAACCGGTTGATGCCAACGAGGTGGGGCAAGCCTTTGAACGCGACCTCGCCGGCCTCGTAGCCGCCGGACGCGGAGCAGACCGCCGCCGTTCATGTAGCAGGAAGGACGCGCACGGACGCGCCCCACTGCTACGTAAAGGCCGCCGAAGCCGCTACCGACGCGAGAGGATGGGTCGTGACCGCTTCCGATGACCTCGCCGCCGTGCTCGCCCTCGAGCAGATCGACCGCAACCTGTACCGCGGCACCATCCCTTCCTCGGCTTCGGACCGCAAGGCCCTCTACGGCGGTCAGGTCGCCGGTCAAGCGCTCATGGCGGCTGGGCTCACCGTCGAACCCGAGCGGCTCCCGCACTCCTTGCACGGCTACTTTCTTCGGCCAGGGCTGACCGACCGCCCGGTCATCTTGCATGTCGACCGCGACCGCGACGGCCGCTCGTTCTCGGCCCGCCACGTGTCCGCGATACAAGACGGGGAGGTGATCTTCTCGATGTTGGCGTCGTTTCACAGCACCGACGCCGTTTCGACGCTCGACGCCATGCCACCGAGCGAAGTAGCACCACCGGACAAATGCCCTCCGTACGCGATCGATCGGCTCGTGGAAGTTCGCGAGGTCACCATCAGCGAGGTCGTCGACGGACGCCAACTCTTCACGGATTGCGTCTGGACGCGAGCTGCGAGTCCCTTGCCAGCCGATTCGCTCACCCATGCATGCGCCCTGACTTACCTATCCGATCTTGGATCGGGCTTCGGTCGCATGACGGGAAAAGTGGGCAACGGCGGTCCGAGCCTTGACCACGCCATGTGGTTTCACGAACCGATTCGCGCCGACGAATGGGTTCTGCTCCACATGTGGCCCAAGAAGGCCACCAGCATCCGCGGGCTCTACGACGGCACGATGCGCAACGAGAGCGGACGACTCGGCGCCGTACTGGCCCAAGAAAACCTGCTGATCCACCGCTGACGCTCAACGGCTCGGCCCCGGTCCCAGCGAGGCGGCGACCCGCCGACCGGCTATTTCACACCAAGAGCGAGATCCTGCTCAAGGGCTCGGTCTATCGCGTCGGTGTCGATCTCTTCCGCCGGACGGCTGTACCCCGACCGTTTGTGGAAGTGCTCGATCTTACGGGGATCTACGTCGTGGCGGCCGAGCAACTCGCTCGGCTTCGGGCCGATCCGCCGGGCGGCGGCGACCAGGGCAGCGCGGTCGAGCCCGTAGAAGGCGATGGCGTTCTCACCCAGAATCTGACGCGCCTCGTGCTCGGGCACGCCGGCAAACGCATCGCGAATCCAGTCGTAAGTGTTGGGCCAAGTGCCCTCGGGGTGCGGGTAGTCGACACCGAACAGAAACCGCTCGACGCCGATCTCGTGGCGCATCTCGACCTCCGCCCTATGCGGCGACGACGGTGCGATACCACAATTCGAGGCGAAATATTCGCTCGGCCGTCGCCGCATTGGTGACCCGAGCTCATCGAAGCGGCGATCGAGATGAGCGAGAGTCGCCGGCAACCAGTCGGCCCTTACCTCGGTCAGCATCAAACGCAATTCGGGATGGCGGTCGAACACACCTCCGAGCATCAGTTGCCACAAGGAACGGCGTGGGCCCAGTGTGAGCCTGATCGGTGAATCATCTCGGGTGTCGAGCAACTTGCGGACCGCTTCCTGATCGATTTCGGCGCCCATGTGTTGCTTGCTGAACTCGAGGAACTTCTGAAACTGGCCCTGCACCCCGCCCCACCCGGCATGCATCGTGACCACCAGACGAGTCTCCGCGCAAGCCGTCCAAAACGGCTCGTAGTAAGGGTTCTGGAAGGACGGGAGAGCCTCGTCGAACACCATGCCCGGCGCGAGCACCCCGACGAAACCATGGTGGGCCACCCATCGCAGTTCCTTCACCGTCTCGTCCATGTCGAGGCACGGGCCGGGCTCCGCGACACCGAACAGCCGACCGTGACTGGCCGTGATGCAGTCGGCCAACCAACGGTGATAAGCCCGGGTACCGGCCGCTCGCAGCTCCGGTGAGTGCGGATGGTTGACAGTTCCGAAGAAGGGCAGCGTCGAGCACTGGTGACCGGACAGGAGCAGCTCGCCGGCCACACCCTCGGCGTCGAGTTCTCTGAGCCGACGAGCCATGTCCCACGCCCCGAGTTCGCCGTCGGTGCGTATGGCGTTGCGCTCGTCGATGACCTCCAATACCTCCGACGGGTGACCCTTGGCTGTGCCCCCTGCGGACGTGGTGATGCCGACCCACTCATCGTTCTCGGCCGTCAACGCGTCGAGGGCACCGAGGTACTTGGACTCGATGTAGTCGCGGTAGATCTCGGGCGGGCCGCCTGTGTGGTCGTCGGCGGAGACGATAATGATCGGCTCTTCCACGTGCTTCTCCTTCAAGTCAGTGCCGACAGGTCGGTGCCCGTGAGCAGTGCGGCGGATCAAGGCCGCGGGTCATTGGCCGATCGTGTACTTCTTGCCGTCCCAGTAGTCGCGGTTGGCACAGATCTTGGCGTCGCGGCGAGTTCCCACCGAGACGCCCCGGACGCCCATCGGTTGCATGATCCACTCGCAGTAGTAGTCGTCGCCGATGTCCACCCTTTCACGAACTCGAAGGACGCGCCGGGCACCGCCTTGAACGAACCGCGGACGAATTTGGTCATTTGCACCGCCCCCGTTGCCTTGTGCCCAGCGGTCGTGTCTTCGAACACGACGTCGTCGGTGAACCAGGCCATGACCTTGTCGACGTCTTCAGCTTTCCATGCGTCGAGATACTCCTCGAACCATGTTGCCATGACACCCTCCTTTTCCCGGCCTCGAGCCGGATCTTGTACCGCGGATCGTCGCGACAGTAGCCCGCCACTCCAACGCCGTTCAACCCCGGACGTTTCATCGGGTGAGGGGCCGGCCCGCACCCGGCAATCGTTTGCTACAGTGTGCGTTCAACAGCGATGAACAAAGGGGAACCTGATGTCAGAAGAGTTGACGTGGATGCCGGCGTGGAAGATCCGCGAGCTGATCGGAAAGGCCGATGTCTCTTCGGTCGAGGTGACCGAGCACTTTCTGGGTCGGATCGAACAGCTCGATCCACAGCTCAAGACGTTCCGCAATCTCGACGTAATCGGCGCCCGTGCACAGGCCAAACGGGCCGACGAAGCCGTCCGCCGAGGCGATGAACTCGGAACCCTGCACGGCATCCCCGTATCTGTGAAGGAACACATCGCCGTGGCCGAGATGCCGCAGATGGGGGCGACAGGGTCGCCGATGGCCAAGCGGGACGCGCTCGGTGTCGAACGGCTGCGCCAAGCGGGGGCCATCTTGTTTGGCACGAACACGATGATGATGAGCGGCGCGACCGACTTGTCGCAATCCTCGCCGGGCGTGTTCGCAGGGTTCAACCTGGGACGTCGAAGCTCGCAACCCGTGGGATACCTCGCGGGTGCCGGGCTGGTCGAGTTCGGGTGGCGCCTCTGCCACCGCGGCCCGACTGGTGCCCATTGCCATAGGCACCGACGGCGGCGGTTCGACCCGGCTCCCCGCGGCCTATTCGGGGGTCGTCGGCATGCATCCGACGCCGAACCTCATCCCGTGGGTGAACTACGACGTGCCCGTGCACTCACCGATGATGATGACCATGGGACCGCTTTGCCGGTATGTGACCGACGCCGCCATCACGCTGCAAGCGATGGCCGGACCGGATGGTCGCGACTTCACCTGCCAGCAATTGGCGCCTGATGACTATCTCGCGCACATCGACGAAGGCGTGGACGGCATGCGGATGGCGTGGAGTGACGACTACGGCTTCACCCAAATGTACGCGCAAGATGAGAGCCCGCGCGTGATCGCTGCGGTGCGCGACGCGGCCCTGGGGTTCACGATGCTGGGCGCCAATGTCGAGGCGACCGAGGAGGTGTGGGAGGACTTCTTTCCCGGGTTCTTCGCCAGTTGCTACCTGTACCCGACGGGTGGTGCGCCCGGGGGTCCACCCGAGCCCGAAGTCTGGAACGCGGCGCTCGACACGAGGCAACGCAATTGGCTGCGCTTCCGCAAGCTGTTCGCCACCCACGATGTCCTACTCAGCGCAACGTCGCAACTGCTCGCCCGTCCCGTCGAGGAATGGGATGCCGCCTGGATAAGCAAGGGCCATACGTTCGCGCCGCACAGCACCTTCGCGCCGGTGTACACGAGCCATACGCACATGTTTAATTGGCTCGGATTCCCAGCCCTGTCGGTACCGTGCGGGTTCGTCGACGGCCTCCCGATCGGGTTGCAGATCGTCGGCCTCCCCGGCCGCGAGGCGAAAATCCTCCGCGTCGCCAACGCCTTTCAGGCCGCGTATCCGCGCTTTGAGCATCCGACAGTTTCATAAGCGACGGCGAGGGATCCCCGTTGACCTATGAGACTGACAGCTACGAGGCCGCCGCCGCAGCGCGACTCATAGGCGATCCGAGGTACGCGGTCACCACCGCGGGGTTGGCCCGGATCTCGGCCGGGGAGCCGTGACCGATGAGCCGACCGAAGTCGAGCGCGTAGACCCGATCACACGTGCGCAGCACCATCTCGACGTTGTGCTCCACCAGCAATACGGCGATACCGCGTTTGATCGCCAGACGGCGAATGACGGCACTGAGATATTCGGTCTGAGGCCGGTCGAGGCCGGCCGCTGGTTCATCGAGCAGCAGCACCGACTGGCCACCGGCCACCGCTCGCGCCACCGCCAACATGCGCCGGGACGCGTAGGAAAGATCTCGCACCCTCGTGTGGATCTCGGCATCGAAGCCGAACTCGGCGATCACCATGCGAGCAACATCAGTGAGCGCGCCGCGACCGGGCTTGACCAGATCGGTCACGTAGGCGGCTGCGTCGCGGCTGTCGGACGCCGCCTGAATGTTCTCGAGCACGGTGAGATCGTCGAACAACTCGAGCGACTGGAACGACCGCGACAATCCCCCTCGCGCTCGCCGTTCCGCGCCCCAACGCTCGATGGATACTCCGCTCAGCTTGACTGTGCCGCAGCTAGGCGTGACGAATCCGGTGATCGCCTCGATGGCGGTGGTCTTGCCGGCTCCATTCGGACCTATGAGGCCGACCACTTCACCAGGGTTCACGACCATGGTGAGATCGTCGAGGGCGACAGTCCCTCCGAAACGAACTGTCAAGTGCTCGACGTCGAGCACAATGGGGGCAACGACGGCGAGATCTACAAGCACGGGTTGCGTTAACAGGTCCACCCGGCGTCGCTTGGGTAGAGCGTTTCGTAGGCGCGATAACCACCATTGATTGCGCCTTCGCAACCAATCCGAAACGCCGTCGGGGGCGACGGTCAGCATGACCAGCAAGGCGAGATTGCCGAGCACGGTCAGGGTCACTGCTGCGTCACCGCCGAGGAACGCGAACAGGCGGGGGCCAAGGGCCTCGGGGTAGAGCCCGCTGCCGATCACCGGACCCGTCACGGTCCCCACTCCGCCCAGCACTGCGTATTGGATCGACAGCATCGACTGGAAGCTTCCAAAACCACCGATCGAAAGGAAAGGTGTCCGGAACGCGAGCAGCACCCCACCCAACCCCGCAATGGCGCCTCCCAGAATGAAAGCATAGAGTTTGGCGCCGAGGACCGACACGCCGAGCGCGGCGGCGGCGCGCTCGTTGGTGCGCACGGCGATGAGCCGACGGCCGGCCCGTCCTCGCCGGAGATTGGATACGGCCATACCAACGATTACCAAGAGGACAAGGGCCAGCGTGGCGTAGCGCTTCACGTGCTCCGGCGCCGCGACCTCGATGCCCAGAAACTTGAGACTCGCACCGCGAAACCCGAACAAAGGGCGCAAATATCGTCGGATGCCGAGCACCACCGCCTGGAAGGCGACGGCGAAACCGAGGGTGACGATGGCCAGGTTCATGCCGCGGGTGCGCAGGCCGGCCAAGCCGATCAGCACGCCCGTCGGGATGGTGACGACCATGGCGCCGACGATGGCCAACGAGAACGGCCACCCATGATGGAACATCAGCCATGATGCGCCGAGGGCACCCACGACCGCGAACGTCATTTGGGCCAGCGAAACCTGTCCGGCGTATCCCGTGACAACTACGAATGACATCACCACAATCGCCAGAATCAATTGGACCATAAACGCGTTCAACCACAAATCGGGGAACACGAGCCAGATGCACACCAACGTGATCGTTGCCCCGAAAACGATCAATCCGGGCGAAATGTGTCCTGTTCCGAGCACCGGCATTCGACCGAACTGTTCGTCTTGGCTGACGACAGTTCGGCCTCGGGCCAACAGCACGACGCCCACCAAGACGAACGGGACCGCCGTCGGCCAACCCGGTTCTTCGGAATACCGCGTCGCCAACGACTGGGCCACGCCGATGGCCAGTCCGGCCAGCATGGTGATCGGGAACGATGACAGGCGACCCACAATGGCGGCCGCCAGAACGGGGATCACCAACAGTGTGATGTTCTCGCTCCCGAGCCCGGTGATGGGCACGAGCAGGATCACGGCCAATCCGCCGAGAGCACTGCCCACCGCCCAATTGGCGGTCGCGATGACATTGGGCGAGATGGCCAGCGCCGCCGCGGCTCGGGGGTTCTCGGCCACCGCGGAGGTGGCCACGCCGAAGGTCGTGAACCGGTAGACGAACCAAAGGATCGTGGTCAGCACCATGACGATCGCAAAGATCCACACCCGGTCCTTTCCGATCGACGCGCCGAATATCTTAACCGGACCGACCGGCAACATCGATGGAACCACTCGAGGCAGGCCGCCATACATCAATACTGATGTGCCTTGGAGCACCACGAGCATCGCCAGCGTAGCGACGATTCGCGCCAACATCGACGCCTCCCGCATGCGGCGCATCACCAGCAAATGGAAGAGCGCGCCGGTGGCCGCCGATATCACCAAACCGAACAACAGCGCGACGGGGCTTCTCATATCTCGCACCACCCGAGCCTCGTAGAACGCGTAGGCACCGACCATGCCCATGGCGGCCTGCGCGAAGTTCACAACCCCTGAGCCGCGGTACACGAGCACCAGTCCAATGGCCGCGAGGGCATACAGTCCGCCCGCGCCCAGCCCCAACGCCGAGAACCGGAAGATTTCAGTCATATGACCTCATGGGACGGCGGGCCCGTCCGTAACCCAACACCACGACCGTTGATCATGGCATGAGTTCAACGAGGTTGAAGCCCGACTTGGGGCTCACTTCCTGAAACCAGTCACCCACGCTAAACGGTGTTGACCGGCGCCCGATGGCGCGTGCTGGAGCGCGCCGCTACCCGGTCTTACTGCGAGGCTTGCCCGAATCGGTGTTGGCCCGCTTCGTGCGCGTTGGCGCAACCAACGCGAGGAGCCCGGGGCCCGCTCCCATGCCTGGCGTCTTGACGGCTTCGCCGCCGGATTTGGAAGTGGCACGGCGAGCTGATGGCTGGTTGACATCAGCATGACCCGCTTGGCTCGACGGACCGCCAACTGCGGGTCCGAATCGGAAAGAGGGGCCGACATTGGGGCCGTCGACCCGGACCGGTCCGGTCGAGTAGCGGCGGGCCACTTGGCCATCGCGGGAATGACGAACGACGATATACACCGGCCCCCAAAGACCTGGAGGCGGTGTCCAGAGGAAATGGTTCGGCCCGTCCACGACGTGGAGGCCACTGGCTATGGGCGTTGCGTCGAAGCCCCGCGCGTCGGTGTCGAACCCGAGGTCGGCCACCGTGTCGGGCCGCCATGCGTCGTCGTGCCACACGATGTCGAAAGTGCCCGACCGATCGGTGGCGTCGTCGTCGGCCAACTTCACGTCGTCGATGCGCCAGTGACGGGTGCCGCGGTCTTCGTTCGGATCGATGCGCAACATCTCGATCATCTGCCCGGCCCATCCGATCCGAGGCCCGCGCTGGCCTTCGTCGGTGATGGCGGCCGACGGACTCGTGGCCAGGTCGACCGTGAAGGATTTCGCGTTCGGGTACAACGCGATGAATTCGGAGTGCTGGAGATCGGAGCCGTCGTGCGTGAGCGACGTGTTGGCAATGCGCCACAGCAGTCGCGCCGCCATCCCGCCGCCTTCTCGGTCCGCAAGACTGAACGGTCCGTCGTAGGTCAAGCTGACGGTCGCCCGGTGAAACTGGTCGCCCGAAAAGGTCGTGGCGAGCCTAAGCCCGACGCTCGGATCGTTGACGACGGGGCCGGAGTTGGTACCGTCATAGACCCCGTCGTGGACGCTTCCGACGACGTTGTCGCTACGTAGGACGTCGCTGGCTTCGCTGAAGTCCCACGCGTCGCCGTGGCGGGCTACGGTAGCGTAGTCAGTCCCTCCGGTCTGGTCGGGCTGATCGATGACAGGGACGGGGCCGTCATAGGGACCGTCGATACGGGCGTCGACCGGTACGACCCGCAGCCAATCCACGTCGAAATGGGAGGGCGCCGACGGTGAGAACGCAACGCGCAGCGCCACGACGTCGCCAATCCATGGCGCCTTGAGATTTGGCGCCGCACTCGCCACCAACGCGAAATCGTACGTGTGCCACCCGGGCACGGTTACGAAGCCGAACCCGCCTTGGCAGGCATCATTTTGAGCCAAGCATGTGTGCCAACGAATACCGCCCGGGACCTCGGCCGAAGCGTTCATCCGGAACAGGATCCGGCCGAACCGAGACGCGTCGATGGGATGGGCCACGCCGTCGCGATCGTGCATGAGCGCGCCCGGGTAGCCGCCGTACAGCGGATCGAAGAACCCCGGACCGGCCATCGTGAAATGCAGCTGTCCACCGTCGATGGACGCATCGGTGGCGCCGAACATGGGGCCTTCGGTGCTTAGGATCTGGTCCTGCGCGTTGTTGTAGTCCCAGGGATCGCCGAATGCCTCGGTGGCGTAATCGACCGACGAATCGGCCGACGCCGCCCGCGCCACCAGCGGCGGTCCTGCGACACTTACGAACGACGCGCCAAGTGCGCCGACGAGCACGGCGGCGGCCAACGCGAAACGAGAGCGACGGCGACCCGGCACCCCGTAATTATCGACGCGTTGGGCGGCCGCCTTGAGCCGCCGCCTCGAGGCCTGCGACACTTATGCCGTGAGCATTGCTGGGTTCGAGGCAGCGGGTATTGTCGTTTCGGGCGGAGGCGGTGACGGCGCTTGACGCGACACTCGTCGGAACGGCATTCGCAGGACGAGATGGATTGGCTGGTTTAGGACCGGGTGGTTGATGATCACTGTTGACGATGTCCGTCTTCTCGCGCTCGCGTTGCCGCGGGCCTATGAAGTGCTCGTGCGTGATCGCATCAAGTTTCGCGTTGGCCGGATCGTGTGGCTGGCGTTCTCTCGGGACGAACGCTTGATGGGACTCGCCTTTCCGAAAGTGGAGCGCGATTCGTTGATCGCCGGCGATCCGATCAAGTTTCAGCTTCCGCAGCCAAGCGATCTTCGCTACAACTGGGTGGTTGCCGACACCGCAGTGTTGAAGGCCTCGGAGTTGCCCGACCTGGTGTTCGACGCGTGGGCCCTTGCCGTGCCAAAGCGAGTGGTCGCCGACCAGCTGGCGGCTCAAACCGTGAGCACCCGACGCGACAAACCGGAACCATGACCTACGAGAGGTCCCACATCGCCGCGGTTACGACCAAAGAGTTGCTCGACGTCACCGTGGGCCAGCTTCTGCGACGAACGGCAGAACAGTCGCCAGATGTTGTCGCCCTCATTGACGGCGCCGGCGACTTTGCGACCCGTGGACGATGGACGTACCAGGAGCTTCTCGAGCAGGCCGAGATCGCGGCGGCGGCGCTGTTGAGCGTCTTTCGGCCCGGCGAGCATGTGGCGATCTTCGGTCCGAATTCGCCCGAATGGACCTTCGTCCAGCTCGGCGCGGCACTAGCCGGCCTGGTGCTGGTGACCGTGAACCCGGTGCTGCGACCGGTCGAGGTCCGCCATGTGCTCGGCCAGTCCGACTCGGTCGGCGTGATCGCGGCCGACCGCCATCGAGGGCAGGACCTCGTGACCATGGTCGAGTCATTGCATGATGAGCTTCCGAGTGTCCGGGAGGTCATTCGCCTCGACGATTGGGTTGGCTTCTGCGCTCGCGCCGTCATCCGCAAACGACAAGCGCTTCCAGCGCTCAACGCCCAGGATTCCGGGATGATTCAGTACACGTCAGGCACGATGGGCGCTCCAAAAGGGGCGGTGCTTCATCACTACGGTCTCGTCAACGCCGGCCGGTTCATTGCCGAGCGCATTGAGCGCCAAGCCGGCTATATTTGGTTGAATCCTCTTCCCCTTTTTCACACTGGAGGGTGTGTAATGGGCACACTCGGCGCGATGGCGTCGTCAGGCACGTTGATCGTGATGCGCGAATTCGATCCGGCGCTCATGCTGCGTTTGATCGAAGAGGAACGGCCCTCCTATGCCATCGGTGTGCCCACGATGATCATCGCATTGCTGGAGCATCGCGACTTTGCGACACGCGATACCTCGTCGCTTCGGCTGTTCTCCTGGGCGACCACGGTGCGGCCTGACCTGGTGCGGCGTATCGAGTCGGAGTTCAACGTCACTTACAACATGGTGATGGGCCAGACCGAGTCGAGCTCGGTGATCTTCATGACCCGGCTCGACTCGACAACGCAACAGAAGGGGCAGACGCTCGGCGTGCCGTTGTTGCACTGGGAAACGAAGATCGCCGACGAACAAGGCAGCCCAATGGCGATCGGCGAAGCGGGCGAGCTGTGCGTCCGCGGTTGGGGCGTCATGAAGGGCTATTACAACCTGCCCGAGGCCACCGCCGTGGCCATCGACTCCGACGGATGGTTGCACACTGGCGACATCGCGACCATGGACGCCGACGGGTTCACCGCCATCACGGGACGGATCAAAGACATGATCATTCGGTCAGGCGTACTCCGGTCGCTATGAGGGCAAGCTCATCTGGCTCCATCACACCCACGACTCGTCGCTGTGGCCGCGCCAGGGAGTGATTTACGAGAGCGCCGTTCTCGGGGCCCAAGGCGCCGACGGTGCGGACCAACGGTTCCGGCTCCGGTGGACCGAGAACGCCGAACACGGGCCGGCGATGATGGTTCCGTCGAAGCCGGGCCGGGCCAGTAACACTTTGCTCATCAACTTCCGGGGCATGATCGAGCAGAGCCTGCGTGACCTGGTGGCCTGGGTTGAAGACGCAGTAGTGCCCGCCGGCACGAGCTATACGTTCCGCGACGGAAAGGTCACGCTGCCCGCGACGGCAGCCGAGCGGGGCGGCATCCAACCGATCGTGCGGGCCACGGCCAACCGCGTGGTCCGCGCCGAGGTGTCAACCGGACAACCGGTCGAGCTATCGGTCCATGCCAAAGTCCCTTCCGGCGCCGGCCAGATCGTGGCGGTCGCATGGGACTTCGACGGCTCGGGTACTTACCCGTTCAGTCACGATGTCGACGGAACCCAGTCCGAACTTACGCGGTCGACCTCCCACAGCTACGAATCACCGGGCACGTACTTCGTGACGGCCCGAGTGACCTCGCACCGTACCGGAGACGTCGCGGCCACGAACTGTCTCATTGAGAACCTCTCCCGGGCGCGTGTGGTCGTGCGCTGAGCCGCTGTCGGGACGGCCTGGCGTCGTGCGCTGATCACCGGTCGGCACGGCCCCGGCCCGCCCGGCTCAGCGGCGCACGACAGGAAGCACGAGTCGCGAGCGGTGCTGCTCGTCGAAGATGATCTCCGTGGTACTGGGCCACGGGTTCGCCTCGAAGAACGGGTAATCGCTGGCGGCGACATCGACTCGGATCCGGTGGCCCTTGGCGAACCGATTGGCGGTCGCCCAGATTTCGATGTCGAAGCAGTAGGTCGCGCCAGTTTCGAGCGGTGTCGGGTGCTCATGCGAGGCCACGTGCGAGCCTTTCAGGGCACCGACATTCAGCAACCGCGAACGACCATCTTCGAACACGTCACACAACCGCACGCAAAAGTCGACATCGCTGGCGTCGGTGGTTGCGTACAACACCAGGCGGGGCGCTCCGATCACCTCGACGTCGGTCTCCAGCGGCGCAGTCGTGAACGTGAGGCATCCTCGCTCGAAGGGGCGTTGGTCGCCAGGATCGGCGCAGGTGCGCACGGGTGCGTTGGGGTCGTGGCGCATCGACACCCGGCCGGGGGTTGCAACCTCCACGGCCAACACCCCGTCGTTGATCGATTCGGCTGACCCGCTCGCGCCAGGCGCCAGAAACAGCTCCCACGCCTCCGTGCGCACCGGCCATACCGGCTCGTCAACGTATTGCTCGGCGCCGAGCAGGTACAGCCGGGCCGCGGGACCATCCATGACGCCGTTGTCGGCGCCCCGCAGGAAATGATCGAACCAGGCCACTGTCAACGCGGTCAGTCCGCCATCACCGAGGTCGAACCGGGTGATCAGACTGCCCGGCCCCACGAAGAGCCGCTTGGGGACGGCGATGGCGCCGTGGCTGGTGAGGGTGCCACGGATGAAGTGGTCGAACCAGACGCCGCCGTGCAGCGGGGGGATCGTGATCTCGTCGGCCCGAGCGATGACGCTGCGACTCTTCCAGAATTCGTCGTACTCGGCGTGCTTGTACATCTCCGTGAGCCAGTCAAGGTTGGCGATGTTCTGGCCGGCACTAAGGCGCCGAGAGGACTGCTCCGTGCGGGCTTCGTACACGGCGCGCTTGCGCTCGTAGCTCGGCGCCGCCCGGTCGCCGGGGTCGATGGGGGTGATGTTGGCGTACATTGCTTTCGCCCACCCGATTCGGTTATCGAGCCGAAAGACGCCACCAATTCGCCACTGATCGAAGTAGAAGTCACCCGGATGCATGTTGGGCGCCATGGCCTTGAGGTGCGGGGGTTGCGTGAGCGCGGTGAGATAGCACGAGATGGCTGCCGCGGAGCCGCCCATGATGGCTACGTTGCCATCGCACCAGGTTTGCTCGGCGATCCACTCGACCATGTCGTAGCCGTCGAACGGGCCGCCTTCGAGGTTGTAGTAGTCGAACTCGCCTTCCGAGAAGCCGGTGCCACGAGCGTCGGCCACCACCACGACGAATCCGGCGTCGACGAGGGGCTTCACCGACATCAGCATCGGGTTGAACCCGGCCGGCATGGGCGGCATCGGCAGGGGTACCTGGCGGCCGTCCCACCCCAGCGGCATCGCGAAACGGGCGTCCTTGCAATATGGAGTCACCAACAGCACGGCGGCGTGATGTGTGAGTATTTTCGGGCGGTACAAGTCGACGGCCAAATGCACGCCATCGCGCATAGCGACGTACACGTCTTTGTCGATCTCCATACGATCGTCCCCTCGGTTGTCGGCCGCGCAAACTTTACACACTGGCACCCCGACGACCGGTAACCTCGCTGGCCATGCTGAAGCTCTCCACGGCGTTCATTCGGACCCTGCGCGATGATCCCGCCGACGCCGAAGTACCGAGCCACAAGCTTCTGGTGCGCGCCGGCTATGTCCGACGGGCCGCCCCGGGCATCTACTCGTGGCTGCCGCTCGGCCTCAAGGTGTTGCGCAACGTCGAGAACATCGTACGCGACCAGATGGAGAAGGCCGGCTTCCAGGAGGTCCGCTTCCCCGGGTTGCTGCCCCGCGAGCCGTATGAGCGCAGCGGCCGCTGGACCGACTACGGCGACGATCTGTTCCGACTGACGGACCGCCGAGACAACGACTATCTGCTCGGCCCGACGCATGAGGAAATGTTCACCCTCATGGTGAAAGATCTCTACTCGTCGTACAAAGATTTGCCGCTGGTTTTGTTCCAGATCCAAACCAAATATCGAGATGAGCCCCGACCCCGGGCCGGGATTCTGCGCGGTCGCGAGTTCCTCATGAAGGACTCCTATTCCTTCGACATCGACGACGCCGGACTGGCCGCCAGCTACGCGCTGCATCGCGAGGTCTACATCGAAACGTTCGCCCGCCTCGGTCTCGAGATCGTGATCGTCGCGGCGACGTCAGGGGCGATGGGCGGCTCGGCCAGCGAGGAGTTCATCAACCCGTGCGCCGTCGGCGAGGACACGTTCATCCAGTGTCAGTCGTGCGCCTACGCGGCCAACGTGGAGGCTGTCGTAACGGTTGTACCGACGGCGATCGATTGGGTTGATGCGCCACCGGCCCGGGTCGAAAGCACACCCGAAACTCCCACCATCGACACGCTTGTGGCGGTTGTCAACGAACGCTTCCCCCGAGCCGATCGGCTTTGGAACGCGGCCGACACGCTGAAGAACGTCATAGTCAACGTGCGCTCGCCCGACGGTACTGTCGCCCCCCTCGCCATCGGTTTGCCCGGTGACCGCGAGGTCGACATGAAGCGTCTCGAGGCCCAGCTCGCCCCCGCACTGATCGAGCCCTTTGGAGAGGCGCACTTCGCCCTGAACCCAATGCTCGTTAAGGGCTACATCGGGCCCGGTTCGCTCGGGTCTGACAAGGCTGCGGGCGTCCGCTATCTGCTCGACCCGCGCGTCGTCGACGGCACCCGGTGGATAACCGGCGCCGACAAGCAGGGCTACCACGTAATCGATCTCGTGGCCGGTCGCGACTTCACCGCCGACGGCACTATCGAGGCGGCCGAGGTGCGAACCGACGACGTTTGTCCGAAATGTAGAAGTGGCCTACGAATAGAGAAGGGCCTCGAGATGGGCCACATCTTCCAGCTCGGCCGCAAATACGCCGACGCCTTGGGGTTGCAGGTGCTCGACCAGAACGGCAAGAAGCAGACCGTCACCATGGGTTCCTACGGCATCGGCGTATCGCGGGCCGTGGCCGCCATAGCCGAACAATCCCACGATTCGCTCGGGCTCTGCTGGCCTCGGGCCGTGGCCCCAGCCCAGGTCCACATCGTCGCTACCGGCAAAGACCTGACGGCTCTCAACGAGGCCACCCGGATCGCCGATGGAGTGGACGCGGCGGGCATCGAAGTGCTGTTAGACGATCGCTGGGCTGTGTCACCCGGAGTCAAATTCAAGGATGCCGAACTCCTAGGCATACCGACCATCGTGGTGGTCGGTAAGAACGTGGTCGACGGAGTCATCGAGGTCCGGGACCGCGCCAGCGGCGACCGCGTCGAAGTGCCCCTCGCCGAAGCTGTCGACCACCTCATCGCGCTCGTCCGCGCCGGATAGCGTGACTATTTTTCCAGTTCGGCGACCGCCAGGTAGGTCTGCTCGATCTCGTCGATCCGTCCGAGCATCTCCTGGCCTGGGCCTTCGAGGGCGACCTGGCCTCGGCTCAGCACGTACGCCCGATCGGCCACCTCGAGGGCCTGGCGGATGTGCTGCTCCACCAACAAAATCGCCGCGCCCCGATCGGCGGCGGCGCGCACCGCGAGCAGCAGTCTCTCGAAGACCAGCGGCGCCAATCCGAGCGAGAGTTCGTCGACCAGCAGTACCACGGGGTCGGAGGCGAGGGCTCGGGCCAAGGTAAGCATTTGCTTCTCGCCGCCCGAGAGAAGTCCTGCTTTGCGCGGCAGCAACTTCTCCAACTCGGGAAACAGTTCCAGGCAACGGCTCTGGCTTTGGCCCCCGAGACGCAGATCGTCAGCAGTGCTGAGCGTCATGAACACCGACCGCTCTTCAGGGATCAGTCGCAGTCCGTCTTTGGCCCGACGGTGCAGCGGTGCCGTGCATACCCGACCGTTGAGCCACACCTCACCCGAGGTCGGTTTGAGTTCTCCCGCCAGCGCCCGCACCGTGGTGGTCTTGCCGGCGCCGTTCACGCCGAGCAAGGCCACGACTTCGCCCGGCGACACCGTGAAATCGATCTCTCGGAGCACGGGGATCGGGCCATAGCCGACCGAAAGCTTACGAGCCTCGATGGCCGGGGCCGGCCGCGGCGCAGCGCTGGCCTCTCCGTTGGCGTTGTCAATCGAGTTCATCGTTGTTGACACCGCTGCATTGTGGTTGATTCGCGGCCCGAAGTCGAGCCGAGACCTCGTCCAAGGCGAGTTGTTCCACACCCACTTCAACGCCGTTTTGCTCGTGCCATCGGCAGCCCGATAGCGTCTTGACACTGTCGTCAACATCGGTGACAGACCATCACTAGCGGGAACGCAATGCAACTCAGAAAAACGCTCGCCATCGCACTGGCGCTCGGTGTCGCCACCACGATGACGATGATGCCCGCCGGCGGTGCCACCAAGGCCAAGGGGAAAGCGAAACCGAAGCCTGCGACCACCAAGGCGGCCGCCACTACCAAGGCCACCACAGCGACATCGGCGACCACAGCGACATCCGCAACCACCCCAGCCACGACCGCCCCGGCGGCCACCGGTGCCTCGAACGAGCCGTTTACCGTGATGGTCATCGGCGACTTCACGAGCACGATCGCCTTCACCGTCAAAGAAGCAGTAGCGGCCGTGAAAGCCTCGTTGAAGGATGTCGCCAACGCCAAGGTCGTTGGCTGTGATTCCAAAGGCGATCCGAACGCCTGGCAAGGCTGTGCCCGCGACGCAGTGTCCCAAAAGGTCGCGGCGGTCGTTCAGGCCTTCTCGCTGGGCTCGCCTGACGCCGCCATCTTGACGAAAGCCGCCATCCCCTATCTGGGGCAAACAGAAATGATTGGCGCGACGTCGTTCTCGTTGGCCAACGGAGTCGCGGCGTACACCGGCATGGGCTTCTGATTCATCAAAGCGGGCTGCGTCTCGTTAGGGGTGCTCTACCTTGACGGCTCCGATCAGCTCGTCGACGCGATCAACAATGGGGCCAAAGCAGCCGGAGGAAGCGTCGTCAGCAAGGCCGCGATTGCGGCTAACGCACCTGACGTCTCACCCGCCATCGCCAAGCTTACGGGTGCCGGAGTGAACTGCATCGCCCTCAGCGTTACGCCGCCGCAAGTACCTCAGGCCATAATTGCCATCAGCCAGACCGGAGTGAAAGTTAAGGTCGGGGGAGTCGACGCCATCTTCCCGGCGCCGATCATCAAGGCCCTTGGAAGGCTGTCGGAAGGGGCACTGGTCTTCGCCGCCCAGTCCAACGCCGATGATGTATCCCCCATCCTGAGCAAGATCAAGGCCGATATGGCGCCGTTCGATGGCAGCGCGCTGCTCACTCAGCAGGCGGTCATCTCGTGGGCCGCCGGGCGTCTCGTGGCCAACGCCGTGCCGACCGTAAAGGGACCGGTGACGGCCGCGTCGCTGCTCGTCGGGCTCAACGGGCTGCAAAACCTCGACCTCGACGGCGTCATGACTGTGTCGTTGAGCGGTCAGAAGAGCGCCGCCTACAAGCGTCTCGTCAACGCCAAGTCACTCATGTATGTCATCAAGGACGGATTGCCCCGTCGTTCCGGTGAGTTCTTCGACTACTCCGTCGCCCTGCCCGGAAACTGACCTAAGACTCCCCGATGGCCGAAGCCTTCCGCTTTGCCCTCCTTGGTCTGGGAGCGGGTGGACTGTACGCGCTCGCGGCCATCGGGCTGGTCTTGGTGTACCGCGGTTCGGGCGTGGTCAATTTCGCGCAAACTGCGATGGGAATGGTGGGCGCGTACACCTACTACGAGGTACGCGTCCGTCATGGACTGCCCACGGCTGTGGCCTTGTTCGCAGGCGTGGCCGTCTCCGCGGCACTGAGCGCCGGCTTTCACGTAACGATCATGCGCCGCATGCGCGAGGCGTCCGACCTCGCGAAGATCATTGCCACGCTCGCGTTCCTATTGGTCTTGGCGGCCGCGGCGTCGCTCATTTACGGGCCGCTCACCCGCCTGGTGCCGTCGATGTTGCCCACGAACCGCGTGACCATCTTCGGGCGTCGGTCGGCGAGGACCGCGTGTGGATCTTGATTCTCGTGCTGGCTCTCACATTGGCTCTGTGGGCCATCTACAAATTCACCCCTTTCGGGGTCGCGACCGCCGCAGTCGCCGAGAACCCGCGCGCGGCCGCGGCGCTCGCCGTCTCGCCCAACGTGATCGCGGCGGCGAACTGGGCCATAGGTGGCGCACTCGCGGCGCTGGCCCTCATTCTTTTGGTCCCCATTACGGGGCTCGGCGCCGGCCTTCTCATCTTCCTTGTCATTCCTGTGCTCCCGCCGCAGTGGTCGGCGGATTCTCTTCGTTCCCAATCACGACGTTGGCGGGCTTGGCCATCGGCATCGCACAGTCGGAGGTCACGCGGTACGTTGAGGCCCCCGGTTGGCCTACGGCGGTGCCGTTCGTCTTCGTCACCATCATCCTCATTCTCAGAGGCCGCAGCGTCGCCGGCAAAGACGAGCGATTCGGCCGAATGCCCCGCCTCGGTACGGGCCGTATCGCTCCGGGCCTCATCGTGTTCGGCGTCGTTGTCGTACAACTCGCCTCTGGCAGTTCTTCTCGGTGAAGTGGATCGACGCGGTGGTGATCCAGCTGCTGTTCGCCGTCATCCTCATGTCGTTCGTAATCGTCACCGGGTTTGCTGGGCAACTCTCACTGGCCCAGATGGGATTCGCGGGAGTGGCCGCGATCGTGGCCGCCTATTTGTACGCACGCCACGGCTGGCCATTTCCGGCGGCAATGGCGGCGGGTGGCGGCTACGATTCCCGCTGGGGTGGTGATCGGATTAGCCGGTATGCGAACGCGGGGAGTAAACCTCGCCATCGTCACACTGGGTTTCGCTATCTCGGTCGACTCGGTGGTGTTCGCCAGCTCTAGGTTCAATGGGGGAATTCTGGCCTACAAGGCCAACGACCCGACGTTCTTCGGTATTCGGGTCAACAGCATCGACTTTCCCGAGCGCTACGCAACGTTGACGCTCATTGTATTGATAGTCGTCGGTCTGGGGTTGGCCAACATCCGTCGCGGCCGCGTGGGCCGGCGACTCATCACCGTGCGCACCAACGAACGGGCCGCGGCCGCCCTGGGTGTGTCGATCGTTGGCGCCAAACTCTACGCCTTTGTTGTAGGTGGCATTATCGCCGGCCTCGGCGGTGTTCTGCTCGTCTTTCGCCTCCCCCTGTTGAACTTCGCGGAGTTCAATGGCGGAAGTTCCATTCTGCTCCTGCAGAACGCCGTTTTTGGCGGTGTCGGGACGCTCGGGGGTCCGCTGGTGGCCAGCGGCTTTCAGCCCGGCACACTGGGCACGACCATCTTTTCGTTTCTCGGAGGGAAAGTCGCTCTTTATATTGCCATGGCCACCAGCATCGGTCTGTTGTTCATGCTCACCCATGCGCCCGATGGTCTGGCCATCTTGACGAGGCGTCACAACGAGTGGTGGCTGGGACGACTGCGGCGCCGCTTTCCGAGTCGCCGCAAGCCGGTGCACGTGCTGACCGACGAATCCTCCGTGCCTCTCGCCAAAGTCGCGCCCGCGACCCTCGAAGTCCGCGACGTAACCGTTCGTTTCGGCGGCACGGTAGCCCTCAACGACTTTTCGCTCACCGTCCACACGGGCGAAGTCGTGGGACTCATCGGACCGAATGGGGCCGGCAAGAGCACCGCCATTGACGCGATCACCGGGTTCGTCACACCCGCCTCGGGCGAGGTCCTTCTCGACGGATCTCCAATCGACGGATGGAAACGGGAGCGCCGGGCTCGCGCCGGCGTCACCCGATCCTTTCAGACCCTCGAGCTGTTCGACGACCTAACCGTGCTCGAGAACATTCGGGCTGCCGATGACCCGCGTGACCTGGTGGCCTACGTGACCGATTTCGTCGTTCCGGGGCAGGCCAAACTCAGTCCCGCGGCGAGCGCCGCCGTCATCGACTTCGGGCTGCAGGATGACCTCGACAAGACCGTCCACGAACTTCCGTACGCGCAGCGGCGCATGTTGGCGGTGGCCAGAGCAGTAGCTGGAGGACAGCCGCTGCTACTGCTCGACGAACCGGCCTCGGGTCTCGACGAGTCGCAGTCGCGTCGTCTCGGCGAGATGATCCGTCAGCTCACCGCGGAGCGCGGTGTCGGGGTGCTCCTGATTGAGCACAATGTCGACATGGTGCTGCGCACCCGTGACCGAGTGTACGCACTGAATTTCGGTACGCTCATCGGTCATGGGACGCCGAACCAGATCTGCGCCAATCCGGCCGTGGTCGAGGCTATTTGGGCACATCGCACCGCGACACCGAGCCTGACCGAGTTGGCGAACCTGGAAATGGTCACGTCGTGAGCCAACCCGTCCACAGCCCGGTCGCGCCATGAAATGGGGCATCGTCTTTTCCAGCACTGGTTTTCCCGACCCCGATGCAGCCATTGCTATGGCCCAAACCGCGGAGGAGGTGGGTTTCGAGTCGTTATGGGCCCCTGAGCACGTCGTCATGTCGAAGTCGCCCGACGCGACGCCCTATAGGGGAATGCCCGACGGCAAGATGGACCGGCTGGCTCGACGCGGTGGCATCCCTGATCCGCTCACCTGGCTCGCCTACGTCGCCGCCGTTACGACCCGAATCAAACTCGGTACGAACGTGCTGATCGTGCCCGAGCACCAACCCACAGTCCTCGCCAAGACGGCCGCCACCCTCGATCATCTGTCCAAGGGTCGCCTCATGTTGGGCATCGGCGTCGGCGAACTGCCCGAGGAGTACCAAGCGGTCGGAATGCAGTTCACCAACCGGGGCAAGCGCATGGACGAATACATCGATGCCATGCGCACATTGTGGCGCGACGACATCGCCACCTTCGATGGGCAGTTCGTGAAGTTCGAGCAGGTGGAATGCCGACCGTGGCCGGTGAACCGGGCGATCCCACTGCACGTCGGTGGTTCCTCCGACGCCGCCATCCGCCGCGCCGCGCGCTCCGCGGACGGATACTTCCCTTTTGTACTCCCCGGTGAAGACATCAAGGTAGTGCTCCCCCACCTCATCGAGCGCGTGCGCAGTGAGACGGCGGCGGCTGGGCGCGACCCCGACCAACTCGAGTTCACCTCCGGCGGGGCCCGCACCGTCGAAGAGGCCCGCTGGTACGCGGGCGTCGGGGTTCACCGCATCGGCATCGCCGTTCGGGCGTCAACTACTGCTGACATGCGCGACGAATTGCGGCGCTTCGGTGACGAAGTCATCGCCAAGACGATCGACCTGTAAGGGCCGTCACGGCGGCGCGTGCCAGAGTTGACCCGTGAACCGACTCGAGAGCAAAGTTGCGATAGTCACCGGCGCGGGGCAGGGAGTGGGTCGAGGCGTAGCCCTCGCTCTAGCCGGGGAAGGGGCCAAGGTCGCCGTCGTCGGTCGGACCTTCGCGAAGTGTGAGGCGGTCGTGGCTGAGATCGAGGGAAGGGGAGGCCGAGCGATTGCGCTCCTGTGTGATGTTGAATCGCGCGCCGACGTCGATGCCACCGTGGCCGAGACCCTCGCGGCTTTTGGACGACTCGACATCTTGGTCAATAACGCCCAGACCCTTATCTATAAGTCGGTCCGCAAGATCACGGAGGACGATATGCAATCAATGTGGCAATCCGGCCCGATGGGGAGCTTGCGACTCATGCAATCAAGCTTCGACCACTTACGGGCCACCAAGGGGTGCGTCATCAACATGGGCTCGGGCAGTTCGATCATGCCCCAGCCGGCGATGGGTGGATACGCCATGGTCAAAGAAGCCATCCGGGTATTGACCCGCGCCGCGGCGGTGGAGTGGGGCAAGCACGGCGTGCGCGTCAACGCCATCTGCCCTTTGGCCGAAACCCCCGGCTGGGACTTCTTTCTCGGTGAGACCCCCGATTCCGACCGCGCCATTCTCGCGTCCATCCCACTCGGGCGGATGGGCCAACCCGAAACCGATATCGGACGCGCGGCGGTATACCTTGCCAGCGAGGACGCCGCGTACGTCACCGGTACCACGCTGATGGTCGACGGCGGATACAACTACCTCCGCTGATCCAGACATCTGCGCCCGCGGCCCGAGCCAAGCCGCCTGGCTCGATCCATACCTCTGTCATGGCGTCTCGGGCGGGGCCACAACCGGCCAACCCCGTCGCTCCAGTTCGGCCGCCAGCAACTCGGCGGGCATCCCCCGAAGCAATTCGGCGCGCTCGTTTTGTAATCGGTCGGCCGCCGAGATGCGCTCCCCCATGCCCGCGAAGGCACCCGCCAGGCCGGCGCCTTCGCCCTGTTCATGGCCGTCGTCTCCGGCGAGCAGCCGATCAATCAGGGCTGATATCTCGTCTCGGCCGAACTTGCCTGACGCCTGACGCTGGGTGAGCCCCAGTGCTCCGCGGGCGTCACGAAAGCTCGCGTGACCCGCTTTCTGGACGAGCGAGAGAAGGTACTGCACCTGTTTCGCACTGGCTGGTGACCCCGACTGACCAAAACTCATTCGGCGATTCTCGCGCGCCGTCGCGCGGGGTCCTTCGGAGTGATCGGCCGATCAACGTCGATCCGGTCACCACCTTCGCCCCGCCGTCTGGGTAACCTCCATCCATCTCGTCAAACCCGCCAGCAAGAACCATCATCGAGACCACCGCCCTCGGGCATCTCTTCCGTCCGTGCGCGGCATTGCCGCTGGCGACGCGATTCCAGATCGCTACGTTGCTGGCCGTGCCCGGCGGACTGACCGCGCTTTTACCAGCCGATTTCGAAGCTCTACCGCTGCCCCTTGCGACCGACGGACTCGCAGTGCTTCAAGCGGCGATCGTCGACGGGATCGGGCCCGGGACGCTGACCGCGCTGGCCGGGTCCCGCTTGCGCGACGTGATTCCCGCGCTCGTGAACGCACCCGGCGGGCCCGCTGCCGGCCCCTGTCCGGTCCGTCTCGTGGCCGCCCTCGAACGAGACGGCGCCAGTACCTGGGCGGTGCTTGGCGGGCGCACGCTGGTCGAGATCAGCGAGATTATGAACGTCGGCCCCAAATCCTTGGTCGCCTTGCTGGAGTGCGCGCTCGCCGCAGTGATTCAGTCTGACCGCGATACCAACGAGAGGACGACAACGCCGAGCAACGATCTCGCGGCGTTGCTCGCTTACGAGCGCGAGTCCGGTTCGACGGCGCTGCGCAACGCGCTTACACAGCTGGCCAAGAGGCAGCACCCGTCAGCGATCCGAGCGGCGGCGGCGCGCCTGAGCGCATCGCGCGGCGACAACGGCGACAGCCCTGCGGACCGAGTCGTATCGGTGCTCGACCGGGCTCTGGCCGCCACCGGAGACTCTCGTGATCGAGTCGTCTTCGAGCGTCTCGACCTCCAACTGGGGGGTGCGCCTACCGGAGCCTCGGTCGCACGGGTTTTGGATGTCGGCAACCAGCGAGTGCGCCAAATCCGAGACCGGGCAACCGAACGGGTGCGATCCGCAGTGGCCGCGTCCGGTGAGGACCGGCTCCTGCGCGCCATCGTCGATTGCCTGAAGGAGGGTCTCGGCGTCGCCGCACCGGTAGCGGCCGCGGACCTGCTGCTCGAGAGCCTGGAACTGCCGTCGACGACCGATACCCGGTCGCTCCTGCTGCTCTGGTGGGCCGGCCCGTACCGGCCCGTGACCGAGCACCCGGGTTGGATCGCCGTACATCCGACAGAGTTAGTTTTGGAGACCGCTCGGGTGCTCAGCGAGGATGACGGCGTGCGCCTCGCCAGTCACGTCCGCAAAGACTTTCAGTCGCTCTGCCTGGTCGGTGATCATGTCGACGCGTGGTTGGCCCAACAGCCGGTGCGAGTCGTCGATGATCTCGTGGTGCTCATGACCGGCTCACCTGTCGATGTCGCGGCGCGAGCGCTGTCGGCCGCGGGGCACACGATGACCACCGAGGAACTCCGGGAGTGGCCCGGCGCGCCTCCTTCCAGGGCCCCAACGGCGACCAACATCAGACCGAGAGATGACGAAGCGGCGCTACGGCGCGACGCCCGGTTCGTTCGGGTCGGGCCCGACAATTGGGAGTTGGCGGAGTGGGGCGGAGTCCCCTACGAAGAGGCATTCAACCCTGCGGGGCCCGGCGGAGTGCGGTCACTGCGTATCGAGGTGGATCATTTGACCCTGGCCGGTTCGGGCGGGGCTGTGCCCCAAGCATTGGTCGAGTCGCTCGGTATGCTCGAAGGGGGTCGCCGCACGTTCGCGACGCGGTACGGACCTGTGGCGTTGTCCTACGATGGCCTACTGGCGACCAGGGGTTCGGTACGCCCGATCGCGCTCGCTGTAGGTGCCCTCACCGGCGACACTCTCGTGGTCAGTTTCCGTCCCGATATCGACGGCGCTACCGTCGAGCTGGTCCCGATGAATGCAGCCACGCTCTTCTAATTTCCCCGAACCCGCCCCGAACCCAACCTACCGATCCCGGAGAAGCCCATGGCATCGAACGACAGCCTCGAAGGCGCGCTGGCCACGCTCGAGCGCGAGGCCGATGCTGCCGTCCGAGCAATCGCCTCCGCACTCAAGGAGACGAAGAAGATCAAGGCCGCCGCCTCGCTCGGCCAAATGCGTGAATTGCGGGCCGCGATGGACTCCGCAATTCGGCTATGCGACCAGGCCGGCGTCACCGTCCGTGACGTCCGCGATGGATGGTCATTCGACGAACAAGCGCACTTCGCGGGCGGCGGTTACGCCAAGGAGGTACTGGCGCTCGCGGCCGAGGAGGGAGTTCATGCGTTTGAGTCCGACGACCGCATCCTCAGCTTTCCCGCCATCGTGCAAATCTCGCCCGGCGACACCGCGGTCGTGATCGATAAAAGAAAAGATCGCCGAACCCGACCGTCGGTGCTGGTACGCACTTTGAAAGCGTTGCAGGCCCGTCCCCCGAAGTTCAAGGTGGAGGCTTTCCTGGAGTCGCTCGCCCTTGCCTACGAGTTGGTCGTCGCCAAAGCGGGCGCTCGCGAGGCATCGATCGTGAAGCTCGTCGACGTGTACACCGTGCTGACCGTGCTACCAGGATCGGGGCGCGACTACACAAAGCAAGAGTTCGCCCGCGACCTCTACTTGCTCGACCAGAGCGGGGTCGTGACGACCAAGGACGGGCGAAAGCTAGAGCTGCCGGCCAGCGCGCTCACCCGCGGAACGGGTGTGCTGATGACCGTGAGCCGGTCGGGTCAAGAGAAGATTTACGCGGGCATCAGCCTCAGTCGGGACGGGCAATGATCACCGGCCACGACTACTCCGCGTTCCTCGAGGGCGAGTACCTGTCCACGTTCGTGGCCGGCGGTGGCGGGGCCGTCAAGTTCGCCGTGGCGACCGATGACGATCACGCCGCCGCATTCAGCGCCGAGCTCGCCCAACACGCGGTGGCCGACGGCTACGTCGTGGCCCGAGTCGACGCCGCCCTGACCCGGGTACACATGATGGAGCAAGTGTTCTTTGCGGTGGCCGCCCAGATCGACTGGGACGCTCTGGCCAAGACCACGGTTCGGGCCGCGTGGGCGGCCGCGGCCCATCCGGTCCCCGATGGGAGCGATGACATCACGGTCGGCGGCGTGGCCGCTCGCTACGGCGTCGACGCGGCCGAGCTGAGCCGAGACGTGAACCGATATCTGCAGCAGCGCATTTACCGCGACTACGAGATGGTGCAGGAGTTCCGCATCGCCATGCTGAGGCTCTGCCAGGCGCACCTGGCGACGGGCCAGGTGACCGACGCCGAACACGGCGCCGTACTGGATTGGTTGCGCGGCGATCTGCGCCAAATGTCTCTACTGCACTCCGCCATGATCTTTCGCCGGGTGGGGCGCAACAATGCCCGCCAGCTTCTGTTCTCACTCGCCCATTGGCTCTCGGTAAATGGCAAACCGGGACTGTTGCTCGAACTCGACATTCGCCGTCTCGGGTTCGCGAAGCGGCCCCGGGCCGAGGAGCGCGCCGGCCTCTATTACACAAAGTCAGCGCTGCTCGACGCCTACGAGTTGCTCCGCCAGTTGGTCGACAACACCGACGAATTGACCCACTGCTGCGTGGTCGTGATCACCGCTCCGGAGTTCGTCACGGACCCGAATCGCGGCGTCGATGCCTACCAAGCCCTGAAGCTGCGTATCTTCGACGAGGTGCGCGACGTGAGGCGCGACAATCCGTATTCGTCCTTGGTCCGATTGGGGGCAGCATGAGTTCTTCGAGTGAGTCGTCGACCGGTCAGCTGGCCGGGCGCAGGGCCCTCGAGGCGCTCCGGGCGGGCGTGCCCAACCGTGATGCCGTGGCCGCACTCGGCTCTCTCCAAACGGCGGTGGAAGACCGGTTCACCCAACTGCTCGATTCGGTGCGAGCGGTGTCCGCTGGCCAGGCCCTTGGCGAGGGAGCCAACGACGGCCCCGGGATGTTGATCGGCGGCGGTTTCGGGTCGGGCAAAAGCCATGTGCTTCAATACTTGGCGCACCTGGCCCTCGACGCCGGCTTCGTGGTGTCGAAGGTGGTCATCTCGAAAGAGACTCCGCTGCACGACCCGGCGAAGCTCTTTCGGGCGGCGATCGAGGAAGCCAGAGTCCCGGGGCGTCCTGGCTCCGCCATCGACGAGATCGCCACCGGGCTACGGACCGAGTCAGACCAATACGCGGCGCTGTACCGTTGGCTGCACAACGACGATGTCCCCGTCGACAGCCGTTTCGCGGCGAGCCTGTTCTTGCACGAGTACGCCCGAGGAGACGCCGAGTTCGCCGATCGGATCGTGCGCTTCTGGGCCGGTGATCCGCTGCCGGTCGCCGATCTCCGGCGACGGCTGAGAGAGGCCGGTGCCGCTAACACGTACCGATTGGCTTCAGTGAAGGAGCGCGATCTCGCCGTGCAGCGGTTCCGGTTCGTGTCGCGACTCATCGGCGCCGCCGGCTACGCGGGCTGGGTCATCCTGATCGACGAGGTGGAACTCATCGGTCGGTATTCGATGTTGCAGCGGGCCAAGTCGTATGCCGAGGTGGCGCGGTGGGTCCGCGGCGACCGCCATGATCCGTCGGCCCCATTGTGCGCGGTGCTCACTACGGTCGAAGACTTCGAGGCCCAAGTGTTGGTGGGAAAGAACGATGTTGAACTGATCCCGAAGAAGCTGCGTTTGAAAGGCACAGCCGAACACGATCTATTGGCCGGAGCGGCAGAAACCGGCATGCGTGTCATTGAGCGGGGTCAGCTCCGACTGCAGCCACCCGATCGCGACGAACTCGACCGGACTTACGCGAAGTTGAAGGCCATCCACGGGGCCGCCTACGGTTGGGAGCCGCCCGATGTCGAGGGCCTGGAGCGGCTCCCGTCCAACCGAATGCGCCAATACGTCAGAGCGTGGATCAACGCCTGGGACCTGCGCCGCCTCGACTCGTCGTACCAACCCGAGATCACGAAGTCAGAGATTTTAATCGACTTCACCGAAGACGTCGCGCTCGAAGGAGTAAGTGACGACTCGGACGGCGGGTGACGCACTGTCCGGTTCCTCCCCCGCAGGCGTCTGAGTGACGGCGCCAATGAATGGACACGGCGAGGCGGAGGAAATTGCCGCGGTGCTGGAATCGGCTCCGGGGCGCACGACGGTTGAGGTGCGCGACGGACTGCGAACCCTCGGGCGCGTATCGATCACGGCCGCCGACGTCGCTCGGGTGTTGGCCGCCTACCCCCGCCGGTTCCGCCACGACGACGATGACCCGCCGCGATGGTGGCCGGTGGCTATGCAGGCGGCGCGGCGGGATCCGCCTACCCGTAGCTCAACATTGAACGGCATGAAGGGGTCGGGAGCGGTGATCCCTGCGCTCTCGAAGGCCTCGATGCCAGTCCTGTATCGCTGGCAGACCGCGGCTCTCGCGGCGTGGATGGCCCAAGACCGGCGCGGCGTCGTCGAGGCGGTAACGGGCACGGGCAAGACGATGGTCGGCGTGGCCGCCACCGTGGCCGAACTTGCGGCCGGCGGCCAGACGTGCGTGATCGTGCCGACGAGGGATCTCATGATGCAGTGGAACTCCGTCCTGGCGCGGTGTCTCCCTTCGGGCGTCAGTGTGGGCCTCTTGGGTGACGGCCAACGCGAAGGGCTCGGTGGCCACGACGTTCTCGTGGCCATCGTGAACTCGGCGCGCGACGCCGATCTCCGCCCCCGAAGGCCCGGCGGACTGCTGGTGGCCGATGAGTGCCATCGTTACGGTTCGGAGGGCAACCGTGTGGCTTTGGAGGTGGGATTCGCCCGCCGGCTCGGTCTCAGCGCGACGTACGCCCGGGCCGACGACGGCCATCTGGCTTGGCTCGATCCGTACTTCGGGGGTACCTGCTATCGCATGGGTTACGCGGTAGCGATCGCCGACAGGGTGGTGGCGCGGTTCTCCGTCGGGCTGGTGGGGGTGAGCTTCAACACTGTTGAGCGGTTGGCCTACGATGAGCTGACACACCTCATGGCGAGCGCCAGGGCGCAGCTGATCGCGAAGGGCGCGGTTCCGGCGGCGCCCGTCGCGGCCTTCGTGGAAGGCCTGGCGCGGCTCGCCCGACGCGGCGATGGCATCGATGCGGCTTTGGCCCGCACGTACCTGTCCGCCATGGCGAACCGGCGTCGGTTGATGGCCGAGACCCCGGCCAAGCTTGACGCGCTCGCGCGGCTGGCGCCGGCGCTGGAAGGGGCGCAACGCGTCATCGTCTTCACGCAAACCATCTCGGGTGCTTCCCTCGCTGCGTCCGCTTTGCGCGACCAAGAAATCACGGCCGAGGCGATGCACTCTGGGCAGTCATCCCAAGACCGCCAGGTCATCCTCGCCAAATTCGCGACAGGAACGCTGCACGCGGTTGTTGCCCCGCAAGTACTCGACGAAGGCGTCGACGTGCCGGCCGCCGACCTGGCCATCATCTTGGCGGCGAGTCGGTCGCGTCGTCAGATGGTGCAGCGAATGGGCAGGGTGCTGAGGCGCAAGCACGATGGGAGGCGAGCCCGATTCGTCGTCGTGTTCGTGGAAGGTACTGTCGAAGACCCGGCCATGGGCGCCCACGAGGGGTTTCTCGCTGAGGTCACCGGTGTGGCCGAGGCGGTGCGAACGTTCGCGTCGGGGAGTTCCATGGCCGATGTGGAGGCCTTCGTGGGTGACCTGGGGATCGCAAATGCCAAGGCGGGCGCTCTGGTCGACCGCCGCGTCGTCCATCTAGTGCCGTGACCACAATCCTACGCCTAGTCCCACGCCACATTTCGCCTGGCAGCGAAGCTGCCGGACGAGGCGTGGGTTTGTGGTTGAGGCACTAAGGCGCGGCGGGCTGACCATGGCTCTTACTGGGCGACGGCGGGCTCACCCTTGCTGATGGTGAAGCCGGTATAGCCCGCTTCGGTTACTTCGTTGCACTTCTGGCGGTAGGCACCGACACCGCCAGGGTAGGGCATGAAGACGCGCGGCTTGTTGGGGATATTGGCCCCCAGATACCAGGAATCGGCGAGCATGAACATCGTTTGTTCGGCCACCTCGTTGACATGAGCCACCCACTCCTTCTCGGCGCTCTCATCGGCCTCTATAACTACAAGCCCTTGCTCATTCATATGCGCAATCGCACCGGAGATCCACTCGACGTGCTGTTCGATCGAGACCGGCATATTGCTGAGAACCGAGGGTGAGCCCGGACCGGTGATCATGAAAAAGTTTGGGAAACCGGCGGTGGTCACCCCAAGATAAGTAAGCGGGCCGGCCGCCCATTTGTCCTTCAACTTCTCACCGTCGCGCCCCTGGATGTCGATCCGGTTGAAGGTGCCTGTCATTGCGTCGAACCCCGTGGCAAAGACGATGATGTCGAGTTCGTACTCGCCGTCCTCGGTGCGGATGCCCTTCGGCGTGATCTCCTGTATGGGTGCATGGCGAATGTCGACGAGCGTGACGTTGTCGCGGTTGTAGGTATCGAAGTAGTCCGTATCGATTAGGGCGCGCTTCGAGGTAAAGGGATGGTCGACGGGTACAAGCTTCTCGGCTACGTCGGGGTCCTTCACGATCTCGCGAATCTTCGACCGAATGAATTCGGAGGCGGTGTCGTTGGCGCGACGATCAAGGCCAATATCGAAGAAGGAACCGAACAAGAACTTGAAGCCGCCCTCTTTCCATGCCGCCTCATAAACCGCGAGGCGCTCCTCGTCACTGACGGCGAGGGCGGATCGCTCGATGGGATCGATCGGCAAGCCGCCGTTCGACCAGCGGGCCTTTTCATAGATTGCGTCGTAGTCCTTCTTGACCCCGTCGAGGAACGCCTTGTCGACAGTGTGATGGCGGGCCGGAATGGTGAACTGAGGCGTGCGCTGGAAGACATAAAGATGGTCGGCCTGCTTTGCGATCACGGGAATCGACTGCACACCGCTCGACCCGGTACCGATGACTCCCACGCGCTTGCCGGCGAAGTTCACGCCGCCGTGAGGCCAGGCGCCAGTGTGATACGACTCGCCCTGGAAGGTATCGCGACCGGCGATGTTTGGGATCTGCCCGGAGGAGAGGCAGCCGATGCCGGTGATCAGGAACTTCGCCGTGACTTTGTCGCCCTTGTCGGTCTCGATCTCCCAGCGGTGAGTGGCCTCGTTGAAGTGCGCTGCGATCACCCTGGTGTTGAACTGGGTGTTGCGGCGCAGGTCGAAGCGATCGGCCACATGATTGAGGTAGCGGAGAATCTCTGGCTGCTCGGGATATTTGCCGCTCCACTCCCAATCCTGCATGAGTTGCTTGTCGAACGAAAAGCAGTACATGTAGGACTCGGAGTCGCAACGGGCCCCGGGGTAGCGGTTCCAGTACCAGGTGCCACCGACGTTATCGCCTGCTTCGTAGACTTGCGTGTCCATGCCGAGCTGCTCACGCAGCCGGTAATTCATGTACAGGCCGGCGAACCCGGAGCCAATTACGACGGCGTCGAGATCCTGTGTCGCGGTGAATGATTCCATATCCGGGTCCTTTTCGTTGGACGAACTTTTCTTTGGTCGAGCTTAGAGTTGATACATACGATCAGTTGGCGCGTTGCGCTGGCTGGCTCTGCGAATGGCGGATCGTGCAGGCCCGCACCGCCTTGACGACGTGTTGAAAGCCGCGTTCGCTGCCGGGCAGGAGGAGGAACGTGAAGAAGCCGTGCATCTGTCCTGCGTGGCGCTTGAAGTCGACGGGCACGCCCGCCTCCTTGAGGCGTTCCGCATAGGCCTCGCCTTCATCGCGAAGGACGTCGTATTCGGCCGTGAGGACCACCGCCGGGGGGAGCCCGGCGAGGCTGGCGGCGCGCAGCGGCGACGCATCGGGCTCCGCGCGCCGGGAAGCGTCCGGGGCGTAGTGGTCCCAGAACCAAACCATGGCGTCGCGGGTGAGGATGAGCTGGTTCTCGGGGTCGGTGCACGACGGCCTATCAAGGTTGGCGTCGGTGACCGGGTAGATGAGCACTTGGAGGGCGATCTTGGGACCGTTGCGGTCTCGGGCCCGCAGGGCCATGATCGCCGCCAGATTGCCGCCGGCGCTGTCACCGGCCACGATCAGCGCGACATCGTCGCGGCCGGTAATTTCTTTGAGGTGGGCCGCGGTCCACTCGAGGGCGGCGTAGCTGTCGTCGACGGCTACTGGGTAGCGGTGCTCGGGTGCGAGTCGGTAGCCGACGACGACAACCGCGCAGGAGGTGCGCTCGGCGAGCTTGCGGGCCATCGTGTCGAATTCGTCGATGGCGCCGATGACCCAGCCTCCGCCGTGAAGATAGACGATGACACCCCGGGCACCCTGGAGGGGGACGAGGACGCGTACGGGTACCACGCCACCGGCGACGGCGACCTCGTGGTCTTCGGCTCGAGCCATTGTTGGGGCAGGACCGGCCATCGCCGCGAACGCCTTGCCGAGGGCCCGAGCTTCTTCGGGCGTGCTCTCGTGGAGCGCCTTGCCCCCGGCGCTAACCATTTGATCAAGGACTGCCTTCGTTGCGAAATCAACTGCCATACACAAACCTCCAGAAGTGAACGCACTTGTCTAGCGTTCCCACGGGCCAAAGTTCAACCCGTCGACGTCCCAAGTCGGCTCCACGAAAGGAGAGCGGCCGTGGCGTTGGTACCGTGGGACGCCTACGAGAAGGAGGGCGCAATCGACGATAAGGTCACATTCGGTACCGGCGCGGCGATGGTCGCTGAGAGTCCCCTCGCGTTCCTACCGGCGGATCGCCGGTGGGCGCTCGCCACGGGATCGGTGTTGGCCGACCGCGTCCAGGGTGCGGGCCTCTTCGCCGACATCTCCGGCTTTACCCCGCTGACGGAGACGCTCGCCCGCGAGCTCGGACCGCAGCGCGGCGCGGAGGAACTCACGGCCAACTTGAACCGCCTCTTCCAGGCGGTCATCTCCGACTTGGATCGTTACGGCGGACACGTCCTCTACTTCAGCGGCGACGCGATCACGTGCTGGCTCGAAGGCGACGATGGCACACGGGCGGCCGCCGCGGGGCTCGCCATCCAGCACACGATGGCATCGGCCGGCCGGGTGGTGACACCCGCGGGCCGCGAGATAATTCTTGCGATCAAAGTGGCGATCGCCGTGGGACCGGCCCGTCGTTTCGTCGTGGGCGACCCAGACATCCAGCTGATCGACGTGCTCGCCGGCGGCATCGTCGACGCGCTGGCGGAGGCGGAACAGATGGCCCAGAAAGGGGAGGTCATCCTCACCGCGTCGGCCGTCAAGGCCACGGAAGGACGCGTGCATTTGGCCGAGCTTCGCCGATTACCGAGCGGAGAGGCGGTCGACGGTTCGGACATCGCGAACGGCTCGTTCGTCGGGGTGATGGACGCCATTCTCGTCGAAGTGGCCGAGACCCCGACGCGGCCCGACCCGCTTCTCGCAGAGGAACTCGTGCGTCCGTGGGTGCTTCCCGCCGTCTACGAGCGCCTGCAGACCGGCCGTGGTGAATTTCTCGCGGAGCTCCGCTTCGCGTACCCAATGTTCGTGCGCTTCGGAGGCATCGACTACGACGATGATCCAGAGGCGCCGGCCAAGCTCGACACGTTCGTGCGCCGAGCCCAAGAGGTGTTCTCGCGCTACGGCGGCAACCTGCTCCAACTCACGCTTGGCGACAAGGGCGCCTATCTCTATGCCGTCTTCGGTTCGCCGAACGCACACGGCGACGACGCCGCACGGGCGGCCGGCGCGGCGCTGGAACTGCGGGCCGCGGCGGCCGAC
The DNA here is from genome assembly GCA_025359845.1 of Acidimicrobiia bacterium. Lineage (GTDB taxonomy): Bacteria > Actinomycetota > Acidimicrobiia > Acidimicrobiales > JANYDT01 > JANYDT01. The sequence continues at coordinate 15,427 of JANYDT010000056.1, read as the reverse complement.
ACGGCCGCCCGTGATCTCCAGATCGGAATTACCAGCGGACGATTGCTGAGCGGGACGTACGGCCACAGCCGGCGGCGCACGTTCACCTGTCTCGGCGACGCGGTGAACCTTTCGGCGCGCCTGATGTCGAAAGCGCCATTCGGCGCCATCTTCGTAAGCAACGAAATGCGCAGGGCCGCCGGCGATCGTTACCGGTGGAACCACGTCGGCCCGCTCGAGGTGAAGGGTAAGGTCGAGCCGGCGGACGTGTGGGGGCTCGATGGCGTCGCTGTCCAGTCGCGGGAGCGCGAGATCCGCTATCCGCTGCCAATGGTGGGACGCGACGCCGAGATGGAGGCGATCGGGCAAGCCGGGGTCGAGGTACGCGGCGGCGAAGGACGCGTCGTGGCCATCGCTGCGGAAGCGGGCCGGGGGAAGTCGCGCCTCGTGGCCGAGGTCGTCCGGTCACTTCGGTCTGATGGGATAATTGTCGCCTTCGGCGAGGCCCCGACGATCGGAAGAAGTATCAGCTATGCGATCTGGCGCGAAGTGTGGCGCACGCTGCTCGGGGTCGACGACGACGCGACGGAGGCGAATCAACGTCGAGCCGTGCGGCGCTCGCTGGCCGCCGTCGGACGGGGCCAGGTGCGGCGCGCGGCGCTCCTCGGCCCCGTGCTCGGCCTCGACCTGCCCGATAGCGATGTGACGCGTCAGTTCGATGCGAAGCTGCGCAAGACGTCTCTCGAGGCGCTCCTGGTCGACGCGTTACAGGCGGCCGCGAGCCAGGAGCCGCTGGCGATCGTGCTGGAGGACTGCCATTGGATCGACCCGCTGTCGCGCGACCTCCTCGAGGTCCTCGTGCGGGCGACATCGTCGTTTCCCGTGCTGTTCGTCTTGGCCTACCGTCCGGGCGATCAGCCCGGGGGCGGCCTCGGACTCGAGGGCCTGCCCCAGTTCGCCGAGTTCGTCCTCGATGAACTCGGACCGGGGGCGGCCAAAGCCGTGGCCATGACAAAGTTGCGGCAACTTTTCGGTGACGATGTTGTCGCCGCGCCGGAGTTGCTCACTCTGGTCGTGGAGCGATCCGAAGGCAACCCGTTCTACCTGGAGGAGCTCCTCAACTACATCCACGGCCGTAGCATCGAGCCGGCCGATCCGAGGCAGCTTCGAGACCTCGACCTGCCCGGCAGCCTCCACAGCCTGGTGCTGAGCCGCATCGACACCCTGGTCGAGGACCCTCGGCGCACCCTCAAGGTGGCGAGCGTGCTCGGCCGAACGTTCGTTTCGTCGATGGTCCAGCGGGTGTACCCCGACCTCGGTTCGAACGACGATGTCGAACGCCACCTCGCCGCCGGTCGCGCCGCCGATCTCGTGGCTATCGATCAGGAAGCCGACTCATCGTGGCTCTTTCGTCACGTTGTCACCCGGGAGGTGGCGTATGAGAGCCTTCCGTTTGCGTTGCGCGAACTCCTGCACGGGCGGGCCGCCGCTGAATTGGAGCGCCACGGGCCCGAGACCGTGGCGGCTTCGCTTGACCTTGTGGCCCATCACTGGTGGAACAGCGGTGACCGCGAGAAGAAGATCACGTACCTCGAACGGGCGGGCGTCGCGGCCCAGGCCCGCTACGCGAACGATGCCGCCATCGACTATTTCGAGCGACTCGCCGGGATCGTCGAGCCGGCCCGGCGCTCCGACATACTGCTGAAGCTCGGGAAGGTTCTTGAGCTGGTCGGATCGTGGGCTCGGGCGCGCGAGGTCGAAGCCGAGGCGCTGACGTTGGCCTGCAGCGCGGGCGATCGGCACGCGGAGGCGTGGTGCGAGGCCGCGCTGGCCGAGGTCGCCCGGAAACAGGGCCAATTCGGCGAAGCGGAGGAACGGCTCGATCGTGCTGCCGAACTCTTCGGCGAATTGCACGACGACGCCGGAAACGGCCAGGTCCTGCACCTGGCCGGAACCGTGGCCGCGCAGCGCGGCGACAACGACGGCGCCCGGGCGAAGTACCTCGCCAGCCTCGAGGTGCGACAACGGCTGGGTGACAGGGCCGGGATGGGCGCGATGCTGTCGAACCTCGGCGTGGTCTCAGAGTACGAGGGCGACCTCGAGGCCGCCCGCGACTTCCACGAGCGAGCCCTCGCCCTGCGATCCGAAACAGGAGACCAATGGGCGATCGCGGTGTCGCATACCGGTCTCGGCATGATTGCGGTCCTCCAGGGAAGGCCAGCAGAGGCGCGCGACGCCTTCGAAGAAGCCATGCGCCTGAACCTCGAAGTTGGTGACAGCTGGATGGTCGCCCTCAGCCACCACAACCTCGGCAATGCGCAGCGCGGACTCGGCGACCACGACGCGGCACGACGCCACTACGCCGCCGCCGCGACCGCGTTCCAGCAGTACGGCGACAAATGGGCGTTGGCGTTTCTCTTCGAGGACGTCGCCGTGCTGGCTGCCACGCTCAACATGGGCGAGATGGCATTGGAGCTGATGGGGGTCGCCGACCGCTGTCGCTTGGAGGTGGGTTCGCCCAGGGCGGCGGCGCTCGACGCCGAGATCGCGGCGGTTTTGACCCGAGCTACGGCCTCAATCGACGTGACGTCGCAGGCGGAAGCCCAAGCCCGAGGGCGCGACTGGGAACACGGGGATGGGGTTGCCGCGGTTTTGCGTTTCTGTGGCCCGGCACTGGCGCGCTAGCGCGTCGTTCGCGTATCATCTGGACCGTTCCTCAGCGCTCTGACTGCGGTCATGCCAGTAGCAATAATGCAATGTCGGCACCTGTCGGCCGTAGACGGAGGTCGTTCATGATGGTTCGCCAACCCGCAAAGCGAACGGGGCCCGCTCGCCCGCAGCGGCGGGCCCGCTGCCTCGCACTCGTGGCCGCGCTGATGGCGGCGCTCCCTTTGGTGGTCACGGTGGGCGTACCGTCGGCGGTCGCCGCCCCGGCGACGGCCCCGATCTCGCTCACGCCGGTCGCCGATGCGTTCGTCTCCGCTCAGGCCCCCTCAGTCAACTTCGGCGCGCAGGACTACCTCGACGTCTTCGGCGGCACGAATCCGTCGTGCACATCGACACCTGACCGCCTCGGAGGTTTCACGGGGCAGGCGTACGGGCTGCTGAAGTTCGACCTGTCGTCGATCCCGGCTGGCGCGGTCGTAACCGGCGCCAGCCTGAAGATGACCACGCGGGCGGGGTATGCACAAGACGGTGACCAGAACCATCACCTCATCCGCCTGGCCGACACCTCGTGGACGGAGGGAGGTGTCACCTGGGCCAACCGGCCCATCGACGGCGCGCCTACTCCGGGCGACCCGGCATCGGGCGGGCAGGACATCCGGGCCGGGGCGGCCGCCCTCGGGAGCACTTCCGTGTTCCGGGCTACGTGCGGCGGCGACTTCACGGGCGACGAGGCGAAGGCACTACCCACCAACGGCATATTCGGCGCCACTGATCAGGCAATGTCTCGTGACGACGCCGAGGCCAACTTCGTCGCGGCCATTTCCGGCGCGCGGAGCACCCTCGGGGCACTGCTGTCCCTGGAGCTCTACAACCCCGACTACTTCGCCGGCGGCAGCACGGCCTATTGGGCCCGCTACTACACGAAGGAGGCCGTCAACCCGGCGTTACGCCCGAAACTGGTGCTGACGTTCGCGTCCGCCGGCGTGGTACAGGCCGTCCCCAACGGCGCGAACACCATCGTGTCGGCCAAGCTCAACGGCCAGGCCTCCACCGCCTACACGGTTAACGTGGTGACGGCGGCGACGTGTATTGGCGGCCGGTTCAAGACCGCCACCCCTACCCTCCTCGGCACCCTGGCCGCGACCACCGATGCGACCGGGGCCGCCTACGTCACCGGCACGCTCCCTGGCGCCCTCGCGTTCATAAACGTGTCTCTGTCGTCGGCATCGGGCGAACTCACGGCATCATCGCCGTGCGTCGCCGTCGGTCCTGACAACGATGTGTGGCCCAGAGCGCTTTCGATCCCGCTTGCGGGCGGCGGACCGCTGACGGGCTCGGCCACCGGCTACGTCGACGCCCCGGGAGGGGCCCGTTGGTACAAGTTCGCCGTGCAGCCCGGCAGCAAGGTGCACGTCGACCTGAAGAACCTTCCAGCCGACTATGACCTCGCGCTGTTCAAGGACATCAGCCAGACGTTCAACACCCTGAACTCTACGAGCGACCTGACGCGACTCAGCGCCGAGTTCTCGCCGTCCGCGTTCTCGCCGTCCGCGTTCAGCCCTTCAGCGTTCTCCCCTTCAGCGTTCAGCCCGTCCGCGTTCTCGCCCTCCGCATTCTCGCCGTCCGCGTTCAGTCCGTCCGTGTTCAGCCCTTCAGCGTTCTCGCCGTCCGCGTTCAGCCCGTCCGCGTTCTCGCCGTCCGCATTCTCGCCCTCGGCGTTCAGCCCTTCAGCGTTCTCCCCGTCCGCGTTTAGCCCTTCATCGTTCTCGCCGTCCGCGTTCAGCCCGGCGGGCGTGAGCCCGTTGCTGTTCAGCCCCGAGACGTTCGCCAGCGCCCAGACCCGCAGCCTGATCGCCACCTCGTCCACGCCAGGCACCGGCGACGAGTCTGTGGTCGCCGATACCTGGAACAACACGGGATCGTTCTACGTCCGGGTAAGCGGGCGCAACGGTGCCTTCTCGACGGCCTCGCCTTTCACGCTCTTGGTCACCCGAGACGACAATTCCGCCTGCGCTGGCGTCAACCCTATCGGCGCTCCGCCGAGCGCGCCGGCCGGCAGTTTCCAGACGATCATCCTCCTCGACTCGTCGCGGATGCCCGCGGGCCAGCCCGGCAATTCGCCGACTGACATATCCGCCCTGCAGACGAAGCTTGCGGCATTCGCCGCCAGGTCCGAGGTTCAGGGCGCGGTAGTTAACTTGGCGGGCGACGCCCGGATCCAGGCGCTCAACGCGCAAGCCGATGGCCACCGTGGCTGCCCCTACGCCAAGAACCTCGTCGCCGCCGCAACCAAGGACATCGTGACGGCGTACCGCACCGCAAACCCGGCGCTCAAATACGTCGTGTTGATCGGCCCCGACGGCGCCGTCCCGTTCTTCCGGTACCCCGACGAGGGCCTGCTCGGGCCCGAGTCCGACTACACACCCCCCGTCGGCACGGACACATCATCGGAGGCCAGCCTTCGCCTCAACTACGTGCTCGGTCAAGATGAGTATGGCTCGTCAACCACGCTCGCGCTAGGCGGCGCCACGCTGCCGGCGCCTGATCTCGCGGTCGGACGCCTTGTGGAGACCGCGTCAGAGGCGTCCGGCATGCTCGACGCCTACACCGCGCTGCCCGGCGGGGTCGTCGCGCAGCCTACTAGGGCACTCGTCACCGGGTACGACTTCCTTGCCGATGATGCGAACGCCGTCGCCGGCGATCTCGCTCGTGGCATCGGGGGCGCTAATCCGGTCGACTCGCTGATAGCGCCGAACAACATCTCACCCCAGGATCCGCAGGCGTGGACCGCGACACAGTTGCGGGACAAGCTCTTTGGGTCGCGCCACGATCTCGTGTTCCTCGCTGGTCACTTCAGCGCCAATAGCGCACTCGCGGCAGATTTCGCGACGAGCGTGCTGAGCACCGAGCTGGCCGGCTCGGCGACCGACTTCACGAACACGGTGATCTTCAGCGCCGGCTGCCACTCGGGGTACAACATCGTCGACGCCGACGCCATTCCGGGCGTTACGGCGCCGCTCGACTGGGCGCAGGCCGCCGCTCGCAAGAAGGCGACGCTCATCGCCGGCACCGGCTACCAATACGGCGACACCGATTTCGTCGAATACAGCGAGCGGATTTACAGCGGGCTGGCATTGCAGCTGCGCTACGGCACCGGGCCCGTCTCGTTCGGGCAGGCGCTCATGCGTTCTAAGCAGGCCTACCTGAAGTCGACGCCCGACGCGCGTGGCCTGCACCGCAAGGCGCTGATCGAAGCCGCCCTGTTTGGCCTACCGATGCTGTCGGTGAACCTGCCGGGCCGCTTACCCACGCCAACAGATCCGTCGATCATCGGCGCCACAACGCCGTTCACGGTGAACCCCGGCTCGACGCTGGGGCTGAGTTCGGCCGACATGTCGATGACCGCCGCGCTGACGCCCCACACCGTGGCGCTCACCGGCATCGACACGCCGTCGGTGACAGCCACCTACTACTCGGGGCCTGACGGCGTGGCCACCAACCCGGCCGAGCCGGCCGTGCCGCTCGTCTCCAAGAACGTGACAGTGACCGGCAAGGTGCTGCGCGGTGTGGGGTTCCGGGGCGGTACCTATACCGACAGCACGGTCACGCCGCTGACCGGGGCGGCGACGACAGAGCTGCGTGGCGTGCACACGCCGTTCTCGTCACCGGTGTTCTTCCCGATGCGCCTCGCAACCGTGAACTACTTCGACGCGCTCAGCAACCCCGGTGGTGACACGCGCCTGCTCGTGACACCCGCACAGCACCATGCGATCGCGGGTTCGACGCAGAGCACGCTGCGTCTCTTCAGCAATGTCGACATGCGCTTGTACTACAGCGCGAACATCAGCGCGCCGGCGCTGTCGGCGGCGCCATCGATCAGCGGCGCCTCAGCGGTCGTCGAAGGCGGCGACATCGTCTTCCGGGCCAGCGTCACCGGCAACCCCGCCGCGGGCATCCAGCAGGTGTGGGTCACCTACACCGGCGACGGGCCGGCGCGCTGGGCGCCGCTCGATCTCGCCCAGTGCGTGATCACGGCACCGCAGACGGCACCGCCGAGCGGCTGCGGACCCGAGGACTCGACGCGCTGGGTTGGCCGCCTCGTCGGCGGCGCGGGTCTCGCTCCGGCGCTGCGGTTCATGGTCCAAGCCGCCAACGGTGTCGGCCTCGTGACGATGGATGACGCACTCGGCGCCTATTACGGCGTCTCCCAGCCGGCCGCCACCGCGCCCGTCCCGGTCGCCACGGCGCTCGTACTGCAGAGCCCGCCGGCATCGGCGGTCTATGGCTCCACCATCACTGCGTCGGCGGTGCTGACGTCGGCCGGCACGCCCGTGGCCAACAAGCTCGTCACCTTCGCGGTGGGCTCGTCGAGCGGGTCCGCGACGACGAGCCCCAGCGGCGTCGCCACTGCGTTGCTGCCACTCAACGTCGTGCCGGGCCCGCTGAACGTACAAGCATTTTTCGCCGGCGACCCCGGATTACTCCCTTCGTCGGCGTCATCGCCGTTGTCGGTGCAGAAGAGCCCCACGGCGCTTTCGCTCGAGCTCACGCCGCCTCCGGGCACGTCCGGGCCCCTTGGTGTGAGAGCGACGCTCACGGCCGCCAACGGCGGGCCAATCCCGCAACGGACGATCTATCTCGTGATAGCCGGCGCGGAGCCGACCTGGGTCGTTCCGCTCACCACCGACTACCTGGGTCGGGCCGTGGTCTCGCAGTTGCTGATCGGCGCCGGCCCCCACACGCTCACCGCCATGTTCCTCGGCACCGTCCCCTTCCCACCTCCCGCCGCTCCGGCGTTTCTCACCGACCCCACGTATCTGCCCTCTTCTAGCGTGTTGTCCGCGGCGCCGACGGTGATCTGGTCGGGGTTCTTTCAGCCGGTCGACAACCCGCCAACGCTAAATTCCGCGAAAGGCGGCAGCGCCCTCCCGGCGAAGTTCAGCCTGCACGGCAACTACGGATCGAGCATCTTTGCCGCGGGCTACCCGCAGTCGATCCAGATCAGCTGCGATTCGGGTGTGCCCGAGAGCGAGATAGACCAGATGTCAACAGCGGGTGCGAGCGTTTTGTCATACGACGCCGCAAGCGACCAGTACAGCTACGTGTGGAAGACCGACAAGGCCTGGGCTGGCACCTGCCGCCAACTGCTCGTCGTGTTGATCGACCGCACTTCCCACGTCGCGAACTTCAAGTTCAAATAGGCGAATGCCTCGAAGACAACCTTTTCGCCTGCCCTCGGACGGTGTCACGGAAGCGCGCCATTCTTCCTAGCCCAAGCCCCGATTTCGCGCACGGGCCCATCCTGCGCCCTCTCTGCTGCCCACGACACGAGGCGAGCCGCGACCGGAGGGTGGAGCAAGACCGCGGCGTAGAGCGCACAGGCCTGCAGCCAGGGCCGCCGCCACACGTCGCCCGTATCCTCCACCAGGTCGGTCAAGGCATCGTCCAAGGCCGGGGCAAAAACCGCCGATGGAATCACTCTGGCCAGCTGTTGCAGGCGGCGGCGATGGTCGGGGCCCGCAGACAGCAGCGGTATCGCACTCGACCGTAACGCGGCCGGTATCGTAACCTCGATAGTCTCCAGCGCGAGAGCGGCCAAGCGATCGTCTCGGCCCTCCAGCCACTGTGTCGCCTTATCGACGACGCCACGATCGCCGACCAGGCCAATGGCGGCAAGGGCCCTGCGACGCAAGAGCAGCAGCTCGTCGGCGAGGGCGTCGCACAAACCCTGCGCTTCGGGAGCGTCGCCGAGGGCCACGAGCACCTGCAGCACGCGAACCGCGTGGGCCGCATCGGCGCGGGTCACCGCGCCCGCCACCACCAGGCGGGCGCCATCCTGTGATGACGCGACCCTCCCGAGCGCTGCCAGCACGGCCAACCCGACCTCACGTGACCGGTGATCGGCGTGACGGGTCAGCACAGCGGCAAGAGCGGGGTCGGTGGCCCTGGGATGGCTCCGCACCAGACGCACGAGATGGGCGGGGGCAGCGAGAGGATCGGAGAGTCGCGAGTCGACGATCGCACCGTATCGGTCAGGGGCACTCTTCAACGCCGTTGAAGCCATGGATGCGGTACGCGCCGAGCCGAGCGCGCCGACCACGAACGCCATCATCGACTCGTCACCGATCGCCATGGCGGCGCGGAAGGCGGCCGCTTGCACATCGATGTCGTCATCGTGCAGCCGACTGCGCACCTCCTCTCGCATTGCATCGCTCGCCTGAACGTTGTCGCGAACGTGCGCCACGATGGCGGCCAGCCGTACGATCGGATCGCCATCATCGGCGTTCGCAGAAACGGCGGCCCGCGCTGTCGGGTCGTCGGTGTGAGCCAGGACCCGTGCCGCCGCGGCGCGCATGGCGGGATCGGGATCGTGGGTCGCCCCGAGCGCGAGACGCGTCGCCGTCATCGGGTCGAGGCTACTCAAGCGTTGGAGCGCGCCGATGCGCGCCGCCGAGTTCGTATCGCGGCCGAGGGTCGTGTCCGGCGGGCCGGACGGCGAGGCCAGTGCGGCGAGACGTTGCGCGGCGTCGGGTTGGGCGGCGATGACCTCGAGCGCTACGGCCACATCGATCGGATCACTTCGCAGTAGGCGTTGCACAACGGCCTCGGTCTCCTGGTCATAGGTGACGAGATCGACGGGACGTAACACTCGACTCCGGAGGTTGTCCCGGAGGCTCGTCTGGTACTGCCGGTAAACGACCGCGCCGGCCAGCGTCCAAACCAGCCCGACGACAACGGTGATCACGGTGACCGCCAGCGGGCCGCCGCCGAAGCCGCGCGCCACGATGAGCAAGATCACGCCGGTGACCCCGATCGCGCCCGGCCCGCCGATGCCCTCGACAGTCGCCTGCACGGCCAGACGCTCCCCCGGTGGCAGCGCATGGTAGGCGGTGTTGATTGCAGTGCGCGTCGCGCCGTCGGTCAATGCGATGTCCGAAATGCGACCACCGCTCACGGCGAGGAACATCGCGATCGAGCCAACGCCGAGAGCGCCCCCTGACACGACGCCGAGCACCATCAACGCCGTGACGACCGCTGGGTTCACCACGAGACCGAGTCGCATTCCGAACCGGCGCAGCAGGAAGCCGGCGACGAAAGCGAGGAACACCAGATCGACGACGTTCAAGACGATGGTGAACACCGACGTGAACCGTGCGAGGTCCTCGCTCGACTTGTAGCGGGCCGCCGCCCAATCGAAGACAAGGAAGTCGACGAGCTGAGTGCCGAGCATCGACAGCACCTGGTATCCGAGGAGCAATAGCACCAAGCGTCGGGCCAGCAGGCTGCGCAGCGAAACGTGCGGGGTATCCATGGAAGGTGCGTCAACCACCGCGAGTTCGACGGGGTAGAGGCGTCGGGTGTGTAGGACGAGCCCGAGCAGCGCTAGGGCACACACGCACGTACCCGCCAGCAGGCGCTCGGTGGCGCCGACGATGGCCAATAGGGGCGGGGCGAGGAGACCGGCAAGGAAGAACCCGACGACGAATCCCGAAACGATCCTCGGGAACTGCTCCTTCATCTGGCGCACGGTGAGCAGGCGGCCGGCCTGGCCGCCGATGAACACGAACCCGAGCTGGAGGAACATGGGGAAGCTCACCTGCAGCACAAATGAGAGCCACGTCGCATCGGCCAGCTCGAGACCGAGCCAGGTTCCGGCGACGATCGCGGTCGCCGATGCGAGCACGGGCACGCTTACTGATGCGAGCGACCACCGCCGAAGGGCCCAGGCAAGCGCCGGAGACGTGACCGCGCCCGCGACCGCCACCAACAGATAGACCCACGGCAGCCCCTTGGAGCCGTAACGTGCGAGGAAGATGCCCGACGCGGGGATGATGACGAAGCCGCACAAAAGGCCGAGGGCCACGCCTTGCGCGGCGAGCAGGACGACCGGGCTGCGCAACCGACCGGTGGTCATAACGTACCTGTGTCGGAAGAGTCCGATCCCACCCCGAAATCGCGTTCCCGGAACCGGCGGACCAAGGCGGTGATGACGCCCCGAGCGACCTCGGGGTAGTCGAGGAGGAGCTCGTCGAACACGGCCTTCCGCAGTCGCAGCAACAGGCATTCATCGATGGCCGTAGTCGTGGCCGAGCGGGGCTCGCTCACGAGCACGGCCAACTCGCCGACGACCGACCCCGGGCCCATGTCCTCGACGTGATGGCCGCCGATCTCGATGCGTATGCGTCCTTGCACCACCACGAAGAGGGAGTCGCCGGTCTCCTCGACGCATGATGATCTCGTTGGGCGCGAACACCGCTTCGTCAGCCTCAACCGCCACCGCCGCTAACACGTGACCCGGCGCGCCGCTGAAGAAATCGAGGTGGCGAAACAGGGCCACGCGCTCCAGGGTCAGCAACCGATGTGGACTGCTCAGCGTCGCCATTGGCTCGCGGCGACCCGCATCTCGCCCACCTCGTAAGGACGGAACCACTCGGACAGGAACACTTCGGCCGGGATTGCGATCAGCTCCAGATCTCGCTCCGCGAAGACGGCCGCGTTGCGTTCCGCGCCCCGGACGACGCCGGTGACCCCTATCGGCAGCCACGGATGGTGGACACGCGATGGATAGCCTCCGGTGGGGAATACCACAAGGCCTACACCCAGAGGGATGAGCACGACGGAGGCCTCGGTGTGCGAGGCAAGTACTTGCTCACCGGCAGTGACCGAGGTCAGGCGAACGCCGCCGAAAGCTGTGCGCCGGTCCATCGACCCGGTGTTGAAGCCGTGCGCGTTCAGCTGCTTCAGCAATCGCGCGGCTGCCGCTTCGCCGAGCTCGAGCGGTTTGCCGCGCACGCTCCAGTCAATGAATTCGGGGCTCGGGGGGCGGCTCGGTTCGTCAACGATCACGACGCGCCCGGACAACGATGGTTGCCTCGCCACCAGATGGTCGCGCAGGAGTTCGGCGAACGACGGTTCATCGTGCGGCCGGACCAGTTCGATTAGCAGTTCGGCCGACGAAGACACCGGGGGTCGCCGGAACGAGCCGAGGGCGTCCAATTCGATGTCGATGATCACGCCGGCGAGGCGCCGCGCCACCCGTTGCGTCGTCTCGCCCGGCGTGAACCGTGCACGGTGCAACGCCACCCGCAACGAGCCCGAAGGCGTCAGGTCGAGAACCCGCAGATTCGCCTCTGCACCGCTCAAAGGGTTGTCGTCGCGTACAAGAACCGAAATCCGATCGTCGGCGGTGCGCATCGCGAACACGGCACAACCATGCTCGCGATCGGTGCAGACCTCGAAGCCGGCACTCGTGCGATGGGTGGTCCCTCGCTGGCGGAGCGCATCCGCGGCTCGCAGCACCCGGATGGCGTCGATCACGTCTTCCACAAATGCTCGGGTCTCGGGGTGTGTTCCGACCAGCCACGCGAACGAGTCCGAATCGGCGTCGAACGCCTGGTCGGCATATCGGGCCACGACAGGGCTGGGCGCCGTCGTATCAAGACCTAACTCGATCAAAGCGGACGCGGGCGCGGCCGCCTGCGCGGGCAGTCCCGTAAACACGGCCCGTTGCATCATTTGGCGTAGGAGGGCGGGCGCGTCGAGGACGTGACCCGGCACGGCCGACTTGCTATGAGCGAGCGCAAGCGACAGGACCTCGCGGGCGACGAGCGGCCCCAGCACGGAAAACGGGGCCACGGCGCCAACCTCCTCGATACGCGAACGGAGGCCGCCGGCGTCGGTTGACCACAGCTCATCGGCGATCGGATCGAAGTCCTGTGCAAAGGCGCACTGGGCGGCGAACTGGGCATGAACCTTGCGCCCCTCCGAGTTGACCGGTGCCATCCCAATATCGTGCAGGTACGCAAGCAGTACCGCGCAGCCCTGCACGAAGCGCAGCCGCGGCGGCGAGCGCGGCGCGATGAGGAGACCGTGAAGGACCCCCGTGAGCTGTGCGGCCCGGCCGGCGACGTCACTGACGTGCACGATGCCGTGATCGGAATACAGGCCGACGTGGCGACCCGGATCGGCGAAAAAGGATTCGTCGGCCAGCAGCGCCTCGAGCGCCGTCGCCTCCTGGATGGGCCGCCAGTACCGCTCTTCGATGCGACGCAAAATCTCGGGCCGCACGAAATCCTCTGGCCGCGTGTGGGCCTCGATCTCAGGGTTTGGGGCAGAGGTCGTCGGACCGTCTGAGGGGGTTTGCCGGACTTGCATGCTGCCGACCCCCTCCCCTGCGTCTCGCATTTGATCCCGCTTCGTCCGATAGGACCCGCGTGTTTGTCCAGGGTAGCGGACGGCTACTCAACTCGCTCTCCGGTTTACCTGACGAGGACGACGGCGCAGGACGTGCGCTCGGCCGGTTTGCAGGCCATCGTGTTGTATTCGCGATTTCTTTGACCCGGCCATCCTCCACGCTTAGTGTCTCGCCATGACCCGAACAGTGATTTGCGTTTCTCATGCCACAGGCGCCGGAGGGCATGAGGTAGGCCGCCTCGTGGCCGACCGTTTGGGATTTCGCCTCGTCGACGAAGAGATCGTCGCCCGGGCGGCCGAGAAGGAGAACTTGGATCCCAACGATCTCGCTGACGTGGAGCGACGGAAGTCGCTTCTCGAGCGTATCCTGCGGGACCTCGGTTCCGTCGGGGACGCCGAGGCGTTCGTTCCCTTCGTCCTTCAGCAAGATCCCGGGTCACTCCGTGCGTTGATCCGCCAGACGATCAACGAGACCGCCGACGAAGGCAACGTCGTCATCGTCTCGCACGCCGCGTCCTACGCCCTCGCCGGGCGCGACGATGTCCTGCGAGTGCTCGTCACGGCGTCGCCCGCCACGCGGGTGGGTCGGCTCCCCGCCGCGGAGGGGCTCGACGAGAAGAAGGCCACCAAGTCGATCGGGGCCAATGACGCAGGCCGCGCCGACTACCTGAAACGTTTCTACGGCGTGGGGTCCGAAGAACCGGTCCACTACGACATCGTCATCAACACCGACGCGATCTCAGCAGGCAAAGTCGCCGAACTCATCGTTCATACGGCTTCGTCGTAGCCTCGTTTACCCTCACTTACCGAGCCAGCCATCGTCAAGTCCATGGGAGGCTCCTCTTCCGAGCGGACGAGGGGGCTCCTCGATTCGGCGAACTCGGTTCCGGTTCTTCACAGACAACCCGACTCATCAGCCATATACAAGAGGTGCTACTCGGGTAGTGGCGACGGGTCCTAAGGCGGGGGGCTCATTAAGGTCCCCTCCATGGCTACGGTCACCGACGAGACACCGGCCACCGACGAGACACCGGCGACACCGCGTCGGAACCGGCCGTGGTGGCGGCTACCGCGGATCTTCATCACCTATCGGCGGTCCGACAGCGCCGGATACGTGCTCGCCATGCGCAAGCGCCTCCAGCACTATTACGGCGGGCGTAGGGTCTTCCAGGACACGGAAACGATCCATGCGGGCGAAATGTTCGCCGACTCGATCCTGCGCAACCTCGAGCGCTGCGACGTTCAACTGGTCGTCATCGGCCCTGAATGGGCAACGGTCACCGGCGCCGATGGTAAGCAACGGCTCGAGGACGAGCACGACTATGTAGCCGGTGAGATTGCGCATGGCTTGTCGAGACGCGACGCGATCACGATCATCCTGGTTCTCGTGGGCGAGGCATCCTTTCCGGAAGCAGGGGATATGCCCCCGAGAATCCGCGGTCTTCTCGATTACAACGCCCGAACCTTGCACGACACCAGGGCCGAAGACTTCGATCAGGGCATGGCGGAACTGATCGACCAGATCGGCCCCATCGGCCAACGCATCCTGGGAATACCGCGCACCCAGTTCGCCATCGGCGCCTTCGTTCTCGCGGCGAGCGGCGCCGCGTTCGCCGCCGTCGCGCTGCAACGTCCTGCACGTTCACAAATCCGATCGAATTGAGCGGGACCGGCCTGGCCGGTTTGGCTTCGCCCAACGGCCAGGACATCTTCATCGATTCGGCCGAGTTCGGGTTGGATTCCGACGCTGACGGCATCCTGAACGCCCAGGACACCTGCCCCGGGTCGGTCGCGGGTCAGAACGTCGACGCCGTCGGATGCCCCACGCAGGTCCCGGCACTGTTCACGTTCACGCCCGCGCAATTCAGCAGCTATGTCAACACGCCGACGATCGAAGACGGGCACGGCGTGCTAAGGAACACCTCCCAGGCCCTCGGGGGCGCGTACGTGAACGGGGTAGCCCAGACATCTATGCCCTCCTATCTCGCCGGTGACGTGTACCGATGGGCCGTGTTGGGGTGCAGTGTAAGCGGAGCGTCGACTCTCAATCTGGGGGTACAGGACGGTATTGGGGCCGAAAACACTCTGACGGTGCGCAACCAGATCACCCCGAGCACGTCAAAGGGGTGGTCGTTGAGCGCTGCAGTAGTGGTGAACGTCGTCCGCGGAAACCTCTACCTCTGGGTACCCGGGCCCCTCGGCGGCCGGATCGACCTGTTCTCGCTCGTCGTCGGCGACCCGGCCAGCGTCGCCTCCTACGTGGCTGCTCACCCGGCGACCGGACCGTGCGGCACGACCCCGCCGGTGATCACTCAGGCCGTCTCCGGCTCTCATGGATTGGACAACTGGTACACATCGCCTCCTACGGTGGTGTGGACCGTGGTCGACCCGGAGAGCGCGATTTCGTCGTTGAGCGGATGCGAGACGACCACCGTGCCCGAGACGCCTAGTGCACCGTCGCGTAAGTAACGCGCGCGTCGCAGTTCATGCTATTTCATGCTACCAGAGGGTCGGCGGCGTAAGTCCATTTGAACGGACCGGCCGTCGCGTCATAGTCGATGACGAACTCGATAAGTTTGGCTATCAA
>JANYDT010000125.1 GCA_025359845.1 Acidimicrobiia bacterium | reverse complement strand
CGATCACGGGCTCGGGCAGTTCCACGATGTCGGTGACGACGAGTTCAGCTACACCGACCGGCACGTTTCCGCTCACGATCTCAGGGGTGAGCGGTTCGCTTACCCGCACCGTCAACGTGTCGCTGAGCGTCACGGCGAAGCCCGACTTCTCGCTCTCGGGATCGCCGGCGAGTCAGTCGGTACCCCGCAACTCCACCGGCAACTATACGCTGAGCGTCACGCCGACAGGGGGCTTCATCGGCGTCGTGACCCTCTCGATGAGCAGCAGTCCGGTCGGGCCGACAGGGAAGTTCTCTCCGTCGTCGCTCACCTCTGGAACGTCGGTGCTGGCCGTCTCGGGCGGACCGAAGACTGGCTCTTTCACGCTCGTGGTGACCGCGACGAGTGGAAGCACGACCCACTCGGCGACCTTCGTGTTGACCGTGACAAAGTAAGGGCGCCGTCGCCTTTGTCGGGGTTGTGGGGAACCCTTCGGAACCGGGCAGCCGTCTAACCCTTTGCGCCGTCGAAAAGCTCCGTGAATCCGGCCGGCTCATACGGTCCTATACAGACCTGTTCAAGCACTCCGATCCCGGTGCGCTCACCATCACTAGCTCGAACGACTTGCTGAACATGAATGTTTTGAGGGGCCAACATATCGAGTGCTTGGGGATCAAACGACTCACTTCCCGTTTCCAACTCACCTTTCCACATGCCTTGACCCCAGCGTGGATGCCCGTAGCCGAGTCCCTTCATTTGGAACTTCAGCAGAGGAGTCAACGAAATCGTCCGGCTGCGTCCGGCGCGATTGATCAGGTCTATTTCGGCCGACGCCGCAAGTCGGGTACCCGGGTGATATTTCACTCGATGATCGGCCGTCGCCATGCGTTCGTCGGTACCTTCAAGGGCGTCGGGCACGTCGGCCTCAGAGGCGTACAGAGGAGCCTCGATGCCTTCCCTGACCAGCGCCTCGCCCTTCGAGCCATCGAAGAAGATGGCGTGAGAAATTTGGTCATCCCAGATGATCGGGGCCCATAGAAAGAAGGCACCGTGCGACCGTTCCGGGGCTCCGCCGGTCTCCGTTTCACCCACTCGGCGAACTCCCCACGACCGGTCCTTGGTGCCGTGCCAGGTCGAGTCGTCGACGTGGAACTGGCCGTCGGGGTGTCGGACCTCACCCGACCAGCGCCCGAATTGGTCGAACCTCGTGGCATCCATCATGCGGCGACCCCCGTTCCACAGGATTTGTCGAGCTTCCTGGATGGGTGCAGTCCGAGCCGAGAACGTGAGATCGCAGGCGATGCCGCTGCTGTTGTCGTCGAGCACCACTCGAGTTCGCCGCAACGCCTCGATGACCTCAATTCGAAAGGGGCCGACCTGCATCTCGGTTCGCTCCAGCGGTGCCCGTCGAGAGCCGAAGAAGCAGTGCTGGCGCCCGCCTTTTTCAACCACGCTGAAGGCGCAGTCAAGAATGCCCCGATGGGGGTAGATCGCCATTCCAATGCCGAAGTACCGTAAGCCGTCGTTCGAGTAACCGTTGAACCACGTTCGGTCATAAACATTTCGATCCGAGGTGGCCGGATGGGCGATCGGTTCAGGAGTTTGGTGGATCGGGTAGTCGTCGAGTTTGTTCAACATTGGAGCCTCGTTTGGATGGGCGTTCTTACTTTGAGAGCTGTAAAGGGGAGTGCCGCACAGAGCCTTAGGGTCGTGCCTGTGCCGATTGCGGAGTTCGCCAAATGTGAAGCGGCGGTGTGACTCAGAACACCTCGGGAGGGACTTCCAGAGCATGGGTTTCGTTCTCGGTTCGCAACGTCGGGTCGATATGAGTCGCGTCGCACGGTTCGATGGCATCGCCGACGGCGATGACACCGCCGATGATGACTCTCGCATTGAGCCCGGACCGGTGGATCAAAGGTCGAAACACCCGCCGGTCGAGAAGCTGCTCGAGGTATTTGCAGGGCACGTTCAGCCGACCGCCGTACAACACGCACTCGCCGACGCTGAAGTACTGGCCCACGAGGTGCGAAACGGGAACGCCGATCGTGGTGAGGTTGCGGCGGTGCTCATTCGGAGCCACCGTGACTTGGTGGTCACGGCTCAGTGCGTCGAGGGTTTCGGACTCGATGAGGGTGATCTGACGGTCGATATGGTGGCGCTCGGAATACGTCCCTTTTCGGGTCGCGTAGCGGTCCTCCGGTATACCCAACCCGGCAACGACGGTGCAATTCTCGAGGGCCTGCATTGGTTGCGAGGCGTACGGAGCGACGTGGATGTGGCCGAGTACGCCTCGCCATTGGGGAACGACGGGAGCGACGCGGTCTTCCATGCGGCCACTTTGGCACGTCTTGAGCGCCCGGTGTGGGTCGCTTGCCCTATGCGCCCTTCGGCTCCCGCGGGAGCCCGAGCGCTCGTTCCGCAAGCAGGTTCTGCATGACCTGATTGCTCCCGCCCGAAATCGTGTAAGCCTTGGCGTAAAGCAGTTCGTCCTGCCACCGACCGTGATCTGTGGCGTCGGCGTCGTTCAATGTTCCGTAGGCGCCCTCCAGGTTGACCCCGTATTCGGCGATGTCCCAGTTGAGGTTGGCGAACGACAGCTTGCTGATCGGGACGTCCATCGCCCTGACCTCGTTGCGAGAGCGCCGGTCCATCGTCGCTTGAGAGAGCAGCGTGGCGATCTCGACGCGGGCGGAGAACCCGGCAAGGGCTTGGCGAACCACCGGGTCCTGCGCGGCCGTGCCCGAGCCTCGCGGCACACGGCGGGCGAGGTCGATGAGGGCGTCAAGGTTCTGGCGCAATCGAACCACGAGCGCGCCGACGCCGGCTCGTTCCGCGGCGAGGCTGTCGGTGGCGATCCGCCAACCGTCGTTCAGGCCGCCGATGAGCGCGTCGGCCGGCACCCGCACGTCGGAGAAGAACACTTCGTTGAAGTCGGACGTGCCGGTCATCTCGCGCAACGGGCGGGTCTCGATGCCGGGTAGCGACATGTCGAGCGCAAACGCACTGATACCGGCGTGTTTCGCCACCGACGGGTCGGTACGCGCCAACAGATAGCCCATGTCGGCGTAAAAGGCATTCGTGCTCCACACCTTCTGGCCGTTGACGATGAAGCAGTCCCCATCTCGGATCGCCGTAGTGCGCATTGACGCGAGGTCGCTGCCGGCGTCGGGCTCGCTGAACAACTGGCACCACACGTGCTCGTAGCGGCGGATGGCGGGCAGATACCGACCACGCTGATCGGTAGTGCCGAATTGGATGAGCGTGTGGGCCGAGAGGCTGCCCGCCCCAATCGGCATTGGCGCCCGAAGGCGGGCGAATTCTTCGCTGACGATGAAATCTTGGTCGGCGTCGTAGCCCGGTTGTCCGCCATACTCGACCGGCCAGTCGGCTCCGAAGAACCCGGCGGCGTACACATCACGGCCCCACAACCGCAAGATGTCGGCTTCGGCGTCGCTCTCCGGGGAACGGGTCCCGGTTCGGAAGGCCAAGTCGGGCGCGTTGGCTTCGAGAAAAGCCCGTACACGATGCCGAAAATCGGCGGCGTCAAAGCCAGGGGTATCGAGTTGCGTCACGCTCACATCCCAGTCGAATGGTCGAACCGTTCCTAATCGGCTTTGTCTCGCAGCGGGGAGTACGACTGGGACCAGGCGCTCCCCGTCTGCCCGCCGGACATCATGCGCAAGTAGATCACGATCGCTCGGCCGGACCGATAAGGTTGAAACATGGCCTGGCAGCGCGACCTCATCTTCGACGCGGCGCGTCGCTATACCTCGACCTTCGAGCCAGACATGCTGACGGCGGCGCCTACCCGGGGCATCGTCATACTTACGTGCATGGATGCTCGCCTTGATCTGTTCCGCATGTTAGGCCTCGAAGTCGGCGATTCTCACATTCTTCGCAACGCCGGGGGCCGAGCCACCGACGACGCGATCAGGTCGCTGATGTTGTCCGCGCACTGGCTCGGGACCCGTGAATTCGCGGTGATCCACCACACCGGTTGCGGCCTCTTCGGGGTGACGAACGAAGACATAGCCACCAAGGTGGAGTCGGCGACGGGCATACGTCCAAACATTGATTTCTTACCGTTCGACGACATCGAAGCCAGCGTACGCGGCGACGTGGAACGCATCCGTCGGTGCGCCGCGCTGCCCCGCGACTCGGTCGTGTGGGGTGCTATCTACGACGTGCACAACGGATGTCTCCTCCCGATCGACCTTCCGGTACCCATTATCGGCGCGACCGAGCCGATGGTTCGCTGAGCGCAGGTGGAGCGCCGTAGCGATCGACCAACTCACCACCGATCTCCGCCAGCCGCTGTCTGACGGTATCGGGCGTGAACACTTCGATGGCCCCGCCGAACGGGGCCAGTTCGGCGGCCAGGGAATGAGCGCTGTGGCCGCGCAGTTCGACGTCGACTCGTCCGTCGGCTCGCCGGGCCCCGATCGATATCCTTGTTCCGAGTGCCGATCGCACCCAAGCCAGTATCTCCAAACTCGCCGCCGCAGTGGCCTCGGTCGGCGCCCGCAGGTGGTCGACCCGGTTGGCGATACCTCGCCAAGTGGCGAGCAGATCGAAGTCGAGCGGCCGTACGAACGTTTTTCCGGTCTTCGCCACTGACGTGACGCGGTCGATGCGAAACGTCCGCAAACCCGTGTCGGTGTTGGCGATCAGGTACCACGCCGGCCCTTTCGCGGCGATGCCGTAGGGCTCGACCCGCCGTTGCGTCGATGACCGGTCCCGCGCCAGATAGCCGATGTCGAGTTCTTGGCTGTCGATCACGGCCAGTTGAACCGCGTCAAGATGCGCCGGCGTGGTCGGTCGAAACTCGGCGCCCCATCGGGTCGGATCGACGACCACCGCCTCGGCTGCTGCGTTCGCGCCGCCGCGCAACGGCTCGGGTAGGGCCCGTACGAGCTTTCGTAGAGCCGCCCGTAGCTCCGGCGTTGTCGGAGCGCTACCGGCGACGAGAAACAGGGCCTTTGCTTCGTTCGCGTTAAGGCCGGACAGGTCGATGCGGCCGCCTCCCGCGAGTTGCCACCCGCCCCCGCGGCCTTGTGTCGAATAGACGGGCAGCCCGGCCATGCCGAGGGCCTCCAAATCACGCCGAGCCGTTCGCTCCGAGACCTCGAGTTCGGCCGCGACCTCGGCCGAGGTGACCTGACCGCGTGCTTGTAACAACAGCAGGACGGCCACGAGTCGATCGGCTCTCACAATTTCTGATTGTCTCAGACAAACCGGTCAGGAGGTGTCCTGTTTTCGCATGCACAATACCTCATGACAACCACCAACTCCCTTGCTATCGACGATCCGAGGGCTGTGTTCGCCGCCTCCGTCATTCCCGCCGGCGTCGCGATAAAGAATGTCCGCCTCGATCAACTCGATCAACCCACCCCGTGCACGTCCATGAACGTGCGTGATCTCTTGGCCCACATCGTCGGAGTCCTCGATCGCCTGACCGCGATCGGTCGCCAGAAGGAACCGATGGCCGTAGGCGATCGAGTTGGCGTGCCTGACGGGGCGTGGAGTGACACGTTCGTGGCGGCCGCGCACGAGCTGCGCCAAGCATGGACCGACGACGCCACGCTCACCCGTATGGTGCACTTGCCCTGGGCCGACGCCCCCGGCGCGGCCATGCTGGCCTCCTACTCCAACGAACTCTCGGTCCATACGTGGGACCTTGCGAAGGCGACTGGCCAGTCACCGGCGTGGGACGAGCGGGCGCTCTCGTTCGGCTTCGAAGGCATCCGAGCCCAGCTGCCGGCCGATAATCGCCCTGCACTATGGGAGCAGTTCAAGTCCACGATGCCCGATTTCGACGCGCCGTTCGCTGACGCCGTCACGGTGCCTGAGAATGCCCCGCTCATCGACCGGCTGGTGGCCTATAACGGGCGACAGCCCTGACCTTCGGTGTCATCCCCGTAACCGCGACCGGCTCGGTCGAGAGGCCGCTCGCGGTTACGGTCACGGCGGGTCAGCCCTTCAGGGCTGCCTCAATGTTGTCGAGTCCGGCCAACAGGGCTTTCGCCCCGTCGTCGTCGAGCACGCCGAATGCGCTCGTCACCATCCGGTCTGTCGTCGTGTCAGCGGCGGCCAAGTGGGCACGGTCGGCGTCGGTAACTTGGGGTGCGTCTTCGCCCCACCCGAAGGTCTTGTACATGTCGGGTCGCTTGATGTAGTGGGCAATCTTGGGGGCTACGCCCGATGCGAGTACCGCCACCAGGTGGGCTGAACCGCGGAACTCGCGCAAGACGGTGATGAGCTGCATGGCCCGGCCGGGCAGGTCGTCAGCCAACGGCTCAGCGGCGGTGCCGGCGTACAAGGCCAGGCCCGAAGGATCGGCGGCGTTGTTGACGGCCTCGGCCGCGGCGCAGAAGCCTGCGAGATCAGCAACGCCGGCGAACTTGGACCGGCCGAGATCGTGAGCGCACTGCATGTAGCGGCGGCCGGCGTCGCGCGGCGCCATCTTTTCGCGGGCGCTTTCCCACGACTTGGTAATCAGCTCAGGGTTCCAATACCCGAAGGCGCTGGTGATCACCGGCGCCTCGACGTCGCCGAGCACTCCGCCTCGTCCTAGAAAGTAGAAAGTGAAACCGTTGAGGCCAAGGCTCTTGCCCACCCCCACTGTCTCGGGCGTGAAGTAGAACGCGCTTCCGAGCGCCCCGATCTTGGAACAAGCCTGGTCGACTAGAAGTTGCGTATCCATGGTGGGATCGTGGCACACCGGGTGGCCGACGGAGGCATCCGAATGGCGCGCGCCGGCGCTGACCGAGTTTGATCGGGCCTCGTGTTGGTGAAACCCAAGACCAACGATCGCTCGACTGGAGGCCGCCAAGCGCCAGGCGTGACAATCCCCGGCATGACGATGGCGCAGCTCGTAGTCGTGTTGTGCGCGCTTCTCATGGGTACGTTATTGGCCGCGCTCGACCTCTCCATCGTCAATACCGCCTTGCCGACCATCGCCGGCAAACTCAATGGCGTCTCGGGCTACGCGTGGGTCGGAACGTCGTACATTCTCACTTCGACCATCGCCATGCCGATCCTCGGCAAGCTCAGCGACCTTTATGGGCGCCAGCGGCTCTTTCACATCAGCATTGTCATCTTCCTCATTGCTTCGGTGTTATGTGCGGGTGCGCACAGCATCGGCCAACTCATTGCCGCAAGGGGACTGCAAGGAGTCGGCGGAGGTGGCATTCAGGCCATCACGTTCGCCATCCTCGGTGATCTGATCACGCCGCGTGAGCGGGGCCGTTACATCGGGCTGTACGTCGGGGCTTATACCGTGGCCGGTATCAGCGGTCCGTTGGTGGGTGGGTTCATCGTCGATCGGTGGTCGTGGCCATGGGTTTTCCTGATCAACATCCCCATTGGATTGATCGCCTTGGGCGCGTCGATTTGGCAGCTTCGACTTCCATTCAAACGCCGCAAGACGCGCCTCGATCTGCTGGGTGCGGCCTTGTTGTCGGTCGCGCTGATCTTCCTCATGCTCGGGCTGGAGGAGGGTCGCAAAGGGTGGGGTCGGGGCCGCGTCGTCGGGTTGTTCGTCGGAGCCGCGGTCCTTGTTGCGGGCTTTATCGCCCAAGAACGGCGGGCGGTGGAACCGATGATTCCGTTGAGCCTGTTCCGCAACAAGGTCTGCGCCAACATCTATTTGGTGAGCGTGTTGATCGGCGCATCGGTGTTCGGCACGAATATCTTCCTGCCGTTGTTCTTCCAGGACGCCCGTGGGGTTTCGCCGACCCGATCGGGTCTGTATCTCGTTCCGCAAATACTTGGCTCCCTCGTCGGCACGATCATCGTGGGT
Organism: Acidimicrobiia bacterium; assembly: GCA_025359845.1. Classification (GTDB taxonomy): domain Bacteria; phylum Actinomycetota; class Acidimicrobiia; order Acidimicrobiales; family JANYDT01; genus JANYDT01. The sequence continues at coordinate 27,015 of JANYDT010000125.1, read as the reverse complement.
CGCCTCATCGCCAAAACCGGGCGCTACAAAGCCTTTGTCGTCGTTGCGTGCGTCGTGGCCGGGGTTGGGTTTCTCGGGGTGGCGCGCATCGATGCTGATATCGGCTACACGATCTTGGCCTTTCCGCTGTTGCTGGCCGGACTCGGCACGGGGGCTATCTTTACCGTTAGTAGCGTGGCCATGCAGAACAGCATTCAGCGCAGCGATCGACCGGGCGACATGGGCGTGGCGACGGCGACGCAAGTTTTCTTCCGATCTCTGGGGGGCTCGATCGGTCTGGCCATCTTTGGTTCGCTCTTCACTGAACGGGTTGCCGCAACAGTGAAGAGCCGCCTCGGGCCGGACGTCAAAGCGAGCACCATCATTCGTGACCCGAAGGCCATCGCCAAGCTCGACGAACCCACTCGACACGCCATCGCCGTCGGGCTCGGACAGGGGGCAAGAGTCGTGTTCCTTGTAGTAGTGGCGATCTTCGTCGTGTTGTTTTTCGTGCTGCAACGGTTACGGGAGTTGCCCCTTATCGGCGGTTCGCCCGCAGCTGCGGCCACGCCCGGTCACTAACACGAGTCGTCTAGACCTTCGCGGCAGTAACTGGTGTGAACGCGCAGGCTTGGCGTTTGACACCGAACACGAAGTCGCCCAAGAGCAGGTCGGGCGCGGCCGTGGTGTGGATGTCGGGTAATCGGCGGAAAAGCTCGCGGAACATAACCGTGATTTCGCGGCGGGCGAGATGGGCGCCCAGACAGAAGTGTGGCCCCGGTCCGCCAAAACCGACATGGAGGTTGGGGCTGCGCAGCACGTCGAACCGCTCGGGGTCTTCGAAGTGGGCCTCGTCGCGATCAGCAGCCTGGTAGTACATGACGATCTTGTCGCCCACGGCGAGGGGCTGACCGCTCAAGGTCGTGGCTTCGGCGACGGTGCGGCGCATGTATATGACGGGACTGGCGTAGCGCACGATTTCATCAACCGCGGTCGGCGCGACACCGTCGAAGTCGGCCGCCCAGATCGCCCTTTGATCGGGGTTTTCCGTGAGATAGCGCATGCCGTGGGCGATCGCGTTGCGCGTAGTCTCATTGCCGGCCACGAGCAACAGTATGAAGAACCGGCCGATTTCGGCGCGTGTCAGTTTCTCGCCGTCGACTTCGGCGTGCACGAGCACCGACGTCAAATCTTCGGTCGGGTTCTTCTCTCGCTCGTCGCAATGCCTCTCGATCAGGCCGATGAGGTCGTGCGCGGAACTCATGAGGGCGGTGAAGAAGTCGGGGAATTGGGCAGCGTATTCGGGGTCCTCCGCGCCAAGGATCATGCTCGACTTTTCGAACACGAACTCGTACTCGTCGTCGGCGATGCCGACCATGTCGCAGATCACTTTGAGCGGGAGCGCGGCCGCGATATCGTGCACGAAGTCACATTCACCCCGGGCTTGCACCGAGTCGACGATCTCGGCGGCGATACGCTGGATCGACTCCTCGACGCGGCGCAGGATGCCGGGGGTGAAGCTGCGGCTCACCAGGCGCCGCAGCCGGGCATGGCGCGGGTCATCCATGGCGATGATCGATTCGAAGACGTCCCAGAACGGCTCGGGCCAGTCGAAAGTTCTAATCGCGCCCACGCCGTTGGAGTAGATCTCGGGGTGGCGCGAGATCTCGTGGATGTCGTCCATCCGCACCGCGGCATACCATCCGGGCGACTCGGGCATGCCCGAAAAGACCGGTGCCTCGTGGAACGTGAGGCCGGGAGTGCGTCGCAGTTCGGCGAACGCTTCGTAGCGCTCGGGCAGTGGTCGACCCCAAAACGACGGCTCGCCGAGGTTGATGACATCGGCTCGGACTTCGGTCATTGACATCGGGGTCTCCTTCGTTGGCGGGCGCGACGACCGCACCTTAGCCACCCCTGCGTAGCCGATGTCGAGTCGGTCAGACGTTCTGAGGCGTCCGCGAGCGCTTGATCAGCCCGTAGTCACCACTGGTTCCAGTGGATGACCGAGGCGGTGTCGAGGCGGGGAGCCGGTTTGAAATCGGTGCCGAGGGTGTAGGCCACGGGGAACAGGCCCACGTGGGTGTATTGGTCGTGAGGCACGCCAAGCACCGCGGCCACTTCTTCCTCTCGTCGACACGTCATAGTGGTCCAAGCCGAGCCGAGGCCGCGGGCCCGTAACGCCAACATGAAGCTCCAGACCGCGGGGATCACGGAGCCCCAGTAACCACCTTGACTCGACGCCGGCTGCGTGTCGATCCGCCCTTCCTGGTACGCGGCCAACATGATCGGCACCTCGTGGTAGCGCTCGCGCAAGTACTTCGCCGACTCGGTGACCTTCTCCCGTCGCTCGGCCCGGGTGTCTCCCTCCTCGTACTGCGCGCTCGCCGGCGCCAGCATGTATTCGTCGAAAACTTCGCCGTAGAGGTCGGCCAGCGCCTTCTTCTTGGCCACATCGTCGATCAGCACCCACTGCCAACTTTGGCGATTCGAGCCCGAGGGTGATTGCACCGCGATCTCGACGCACTCCTCTACGAGCGCCCGCGGGACGGGCCGATCGAAATCCAGCCGCTTGCGCACCGCCCGAGTGGTGGTCAGGAGTTCGTCAGGGTTCAGCGGCAGAAGTTCGGTCATGGGTCGCATCGTAGGGCGGCCTTGACGGCCAACAGATGGAACCACCACACATCACTGGTTTCGTCGTCGACCGCGAGGCGGCGACCGTTGGACGACGCATACACCTCGGGCTCGGGCTGAAAGCCCGCAGTCTCAACTTCGGCGACGGCGTGAAGCAAGGTCGTGTAATGGATGACGATGCCGAAATGATGCGCGCCGGCGTTCATCATCGACCACTCGCCGGCGTCGTGGTTGAGGGGTCGCAGGCGTCGGCGGTTGCGTACGTCGAGGGGCAAGGAGGCGAGACGGCGGGCCGTGCTTTTTGGATGCTTCAGATCGCGGAGCCCGAAATGCCAAGGGGTTTCACGATGGCCGGGGCCGAGCTTGTTATGGGTCGAAAAGAAGAACACGCCGCCGGGTCGCAGTACGCGAAATACCTCCCCGAAGATGGCGGCGCGATCGGTGTCGCCGACGGCGTCGATTCCGTTCCAGCTGAACGCGACGAGCCCCATGCTGTTGTTCGAGAACTGCGACAAGTCGCGGGCGTCTCCATGTCGCACATCGACGTCTGGATACTTCCTGTGGCATAGGTCGACCATCGCCGGCGCAAAGTCGATTGCCCGATAGTCGGTGCTGAGCGCGCGCAACAGAGGCGTGGTCCGCCCTGCCCCGACCCCGATGTCGAGAATCGGCTGTCCGTGAACTCCAAGCGGAAGGGATTCTGTGGCCGCCCGCTCGCCGTCGTCGGACCAACCCTCATATTCGGCGAACCACCGCAGGGTCGTCGACCCCTGCCACGTTGAGCGATTCACGTCCTCTGGAGCTAAGAGCACCCCTGCATTCATGCACTGAACATAGAGTCATTTGACCGCGCAAGGACAATCCGTTGCGTCCCGGAGCCGCCCACAAAGCCACCTATACGGTGGTGTTACGCCAAAGGCTGCGCGACGACGGGGTTATTGATGGTGCCAATACCTTCGATCTCGATGCGAACCCGGGAGCCGATCTTGAGACAACGGGGCGGCTTGGCCGCCATGCCCACCCCCTCGGGCGTGCCGGTGGCGATGATTGTGCCCGGTAGCAACGTGAACGCGGTCGAGAGATGGGCGATCTGTTCCCAGCAGTTCGTGATCATCTGCCTGGTCGACGAATCTTGTCGCACCTCGTCGTCGACCCACGTGCGTAGCCGCAAATTGTGCGGGTCGGGCACCTCGTCGGCCGTGACGAGCCACGGACCGATGGGGCCGTGAGTGTCCCACGACTTGCCCATAGTCATCGTGGGAGTGGCGCTTTGCCAGTCGCGCACCGACACGTCGTTGACCACGAGATAGCCGGCGACCACCTCGGGGGCCCGCTCGACGGACACGTTGCGGCACCGCGTCCCGATCACGATGCCGAGCTCGCCTTCGTAGTCGACCCAATCCGGGGCGACGTTGGGTACCTCAATCGGGTCGTATGGACCGACCACGCATGTGATTTGCTTGTTGAACACCACCGGCGCATCAGGCTTCTTCATGCCTGATTCGGCCACGTGAGCGGCGTAGTTGAGGCCGATGGCCAGAAACACCGGCGGAACCGCGATCGGCGCCTCGAGGCGCACGTCAGCTAGGGCCAAACGCGGCGCGCCGGCCACCAACGACGCAGCGCGAGCCAAACCATCGGGGCCCACAACGCCCAGCACATCGGTGGGCAGGGTCGGATCGGCCGATCCAATGTCGGCGATTGTCTCTCCTTCGACCACGCCGAGTCGGGTCCGTCCGTCGTGGGTGAACCGGGCGAGCTTCATCACGCTCCTGCTTTCATGGATTCGACGATCGCGAACACCTCGGCGCCGGAGTATAGAGACGGTTGCCGTGGGTACGAGATTCGAACTCACGCGAAACCGGCCCTACTGAGAGCCGGGCCGGTTCAGGATGCTGAGCTTGCTAGGGTGCCGGCGGCGTTCCCCAATGGGCGACCGCACTTGTCAGCACCGTGTTGTTCTCAAGCACGTCAACCTGGAGGGTGTAGTAGTCGTACAGGCAAACCCCAGAGCCGGTGGCTTGCCACCACCACTGTGACGCGCCGGCCGCGACAGGAATCAAGCGGTAACTCGTCGAGCCGACCGAGCACAGTGGATCGGCGTGCACACCGACATCGGTGACTCGCATGGTGTATGTAGAGGGGGCGGTCCCGCAGTTGGTCACAGTGCCGGAGAACACGAACTTCAGGTTTCCACGGCCGAAGTAGTACGGCGCGTCAGGAACCACCGAGGCACAGCCCGGAGCACCGCCGCCGCTGCTACTTCCTCCGCCGCCACTTCCCGATCCTGAGGCCAGGGCCGGAACCGACCCGCCGACCAACGCCACCAAGGCAAAACAAACCGCTGACCACTTCGTTGACGATCGCATGTTGAACCGCTTCCATTGTTGAGGGGCCTCATTGTGACGGCGCGGTAGACGGTTTGTCTATGCGACCTTCGTCGTAGTACCCCTCATCGCGCTCACCTCTGGAGCGTGCTTCAGTTACTCATGAGATGTTCAGTCCTTCTCATCGCCGGCGAGCCTCCGACCGGCCAGGTACGGGCCAGGTACGGGCCAGGGTACGGGTCAGTTCAACTCTCGGAGGCGAGGCAGTTCGAGAACGAGATTGCTCGACTTCTCAAGCAAGTAGGAGCGATGTTCATCGCCGAGAACGGCGTCGATGACCGGCCCGTCGAGGCCGATGCCGTCATCGTCGGGCACCACGGTGGCGGCAATGCGCACGTCGATCACGAAGCGGGAAATGACTCCCTCCGGTCGCGAGTCGGTCAGCTCGAGCGCCAATTGCCCTTTGGTCTCGAAGGGTCCTGGCGCCAATGAGCCGACGTCGAGATCGAGCGCCATATCGATGAATAGCGAGACATCGGTGGGCAGCTCCCAGCGGTTGCCGGCGATTGGAACTCCGGCGGCCGCCGCAAACGTGGCGGGATGGGCCTGGCACCGCCCCGGCGTCGGGTCCCACTGGGCCGTCACGATGCGCCGCACAAAGGACTGATTGACGGTGATGCGCACTTCGGCGCGAACGCGGTCTCCGGCTTGAAAGGCGAGCGCTTCCACCGGTCCGAGATCGGAGCCGCCGCTGAGTTCGACGTGAGCCACGCCGACCACCGACGGCCCCAAAGCGGCATCGAATCGGTCGCGCAGTTCGTACACGTATGAGCCACTGGCCAGCCGCACCGACTCGGCGGTCATGACGGCCAAACGGCTCATCGATTCGGCCTGGGCGTGGGCTGATCTCGCCACCTCCGACAAGGTCTCGGCCAGCTTATCGAAACCTGGGGATGGGGACGGGGCCGCCACGGGCCACCGTGTCCGAAGCAGTACGGCCAAGGCAATTGCGGCGCCGAGCACGGCCCCTCCCAGGGCGCCGACGGCCCCTCCCAGACTCACATCCATGGCGCCGACGGCCACTCCCAGACTCACATCCAGATCTATCGGCGCAGTCGGCCCCAAGGTTGATCTTGGGCTCTTATCGAAACGCCGCGGCCTGGATTTCGAACAACTCGTGATACTGCCCCCGTCGAGCCATGAGTTGCTCGTGGGAGCCGACTTCGACCAGCCGGGCGCCGTCGAGCACGACGATGAGATCGGCCATACGCACGGTGGAGAAGCGGTGCGAGACGAGCACCGTGATCCGCCCCGTGTTGGCGCCCTCGCGAGACGCTTGGGCGTAGCGCTCGAACAGGGCGTGCTCCGTCTCTGCGTCGAGCGCGGCGGTGGGTTCGTCGAGCACCAACAGCAACGGCGCGTCGCGCATGAACCCGCGGGCCAAGGCCAGCTTCTGCCATTGCCCGAAACTCACCTCGACGCCCTCTTCCCAGGTCGGACCCAGTTGGGTGTCGAGGCCGTACGCCAGGCGGTCGATCACATCGTCGGCGCCGGCCCGGCCTACGGCCGACTCGACGGCCGGCCGGTCATCAAGGCGACCCACCTCGCCAAGGCCCACCGAGTGCTGGGCGTGGAACTCGAACCGGAAGAAATCTTGGAAGGCCCCGGCGAGACGCGACCGCCACTCACTCGACGGGATCGACAGGAGGTCGACGTCGTCGATCAGGATGCGACCGGCCGATGGTTTGTACAGGCGACACAACAACTTGACCAACGTGCTTTTACCGGCGCCGTTCTCGCCCACTATGGCCACGACCGCGCCGGCCGGCAGGTCGAGCGTGACATCGTCGAGCACGAGCTTCTCGGTGCCCGGATACCGAAACGACACATGATCGAGATGGATGCCGGTCGCGAGTCGGTTCGGCGCCGGTTGATCAGCGTGCTCGTCGATCGACGCGGCGTAATCCTCCAGCCAGCTAAGGCGTCGCGACGAGTCGAGCCAGATGCCCCGGAGAAATCCGAGTTCGCCCACCGCACCGCCGACGTATTGCGAAAGCCGACTGCCGGCGGCGAGCACGAGAAGTACCGAGCCGGCGGAGGCTTCGAGCCCGGATGCGACGAACACGATGGCGCCCACGTAGGCCAGTCCGAAGATCGCCCACGCCATCGAGTGCCAAACCGCGCTGGTCCATCGCGTGGCGGAGATCGGCCGGTACCACTGCTGCCAAGCGGTTTGGCGGCGTTCGATCAGCGCCGCGCCGGTTCCGGTCACGCGTATCTCTTTACCCGGAGGGGCGGTCGTGCCGAGGGCGAAGAGGTGCCGGGCTCGACGCTGGTGAGGGGCCGCCCGTTCTTCGACTTTGCGTTCCACCCCAGGTCGCCACGTGGCCATGACGACTGTCGGAATGGCGAATAACACCAGGGCGATGAGCGCGGGATGGATGGTGGCCAACAAGACGATGGTGACGGCCAGGCGCAGGATCCAGCCGACAGTTGAAAACAGCGACATGAAGAGGTGATCGAGCGCGAACACTTGATCCCGCAGCACCGACAGCCGGTCTAGGTAGTCGGGTCGCTCGTGATGCTCGATCGTCGCCACCGAGGCCTGGAGGCGGGCGACATGGGACTCCAACGCAATAGCCACGCGGTCACGAAAGCGGCGCTGCAATCGGTCGAAGAGCACTTTGAGATACCACGTGGCCGTGGTCGAGATGGCGATGCCGATGGCCGCGATCACCACCGCCCGGCGATGATGGTTGATGACGCCGTCGGCGAGAATCTTGAGCCAAAGCGCCAGCAGTGCGTCGGGCAGCGCGGTGAACAAGGTCATGGCGAACGAGAACGCCAGGAGCCGCGGCTCGGCCCGGTATCCGAGTTTTACGGTGCGCCACAGCGACGACAGCGCCGGAGGTAGATCGGCGCTGTGGTCGATGCCCGGTTCAGCCGAGGGTTTCATAAATCACCTCCTCACCCTTGTCGTCGAGTTCGACGAATCGCGACGCCTGCATCTCGAACATGGTGTGGTAGCGACCACCCAAGGCCATGAGTTCGTCGTGAGTGCCGAGCTCGACGACTCGGCTATTTTCGAGCACGCAGATGCAATCGGCGCGCCGCACTGTCGAGAAGCGGTGCGAGATCAAGATGGTCGTGCAGTCACGCGTCGCTTCGAGCACGCGCTGAAAAATCTCGGACTCGCCGCGCACATCGAGCTGCGCGGTGGGTTCGTCGAGCAGCACGACGCCGGCGCCGAGTCGCACGGCGCACAGTGCTCGGGCCAACGCCACCCGCTGCCATTGGCCGCCCGACAAGTCCGTCCCCCCGTCGTACCCCCGAGCGAGGATCGTGTCGAGCGCGGACAGGTCGGACGCGCCGGCGCCCTGGAGCGCGGCGACTATGTCGGTGTCGGACGCGCCATTGGGGGCGACGTTCTCCCGCAGCGACAGATCGAACCGAATGAAGTCTTGAAAGACGGCCGTCAATCGCGATCGCCATTCGTCGAGTTCGAGTTCGCGCAAGTCGGTTCCGTCGATCTCGACCGCGCCCGAGGTCGGGTCGTAGAGCCGGCACAAGAGCTTGGCCAGCGTCGTCTTACCGGCTCCGTTCTGGCCGACGATGGCCATCGACGAGCCGGCCGGGATGGTGAGATCGAAACCGGCGAGCACGGCCCGCCCCGCCTCTCCGGATTCGGTGGCGTAGCCGAACGTGACGTCACGGAACCGGATTTCTCGCGCCGGTAAACCGGTGGCCGGTGTGTGACCGAGGGGTAGCGCGCCGGCTGCCGCCATAGCCGCGTCGAGGCGCAGAACTGCGGCGGCGGGCGCAGCCGATCCGTCGAGAGCCCAACTGAGTCCACCGAACGCGATGGCACTCGTTCCGATCGCGGTCTGCAAGAACACGATCATCGACGCGAGCGATACGCGTCCGTCGGCGACCGCTTGCGCAAGCGTCCAGAACACCGCCAGGTTGGCGCCGAGCACGACGACCAGACAGGTGACGACCGATCTCTCCCGCAGTCGGGTCGCCTTCCATTGCAACTCGTACAGCCGGGTCCTTCGGGCCGCGAATCGGTCGACGACCCAGCCGCTGAGTCCAAAGAGCCGTACCTCCTTGGCCGCAGGCGGATCGACGGCCAGCCGATAGGCGTAGTCGGCGTGACGCTGTGCGTCGCGCACCTCCTCGGTGTTGCGGTCTTTCCACACCGCGCTCTCCCGCAGCAACCAATGCGTCGAACCCCACGCGACGACGAGCAGCAGGGGCGCCCACCACCGGTACCGGATGAGCACGAGCGCCGACGCCACGCCGGCCAACAGTTCGACGAGGCCGCCGGCGATGAAGTCCATGCTGATCGACAACGGCGGTCCCATGATGCCGAGGTCGAAATCGCGCGCCACAGTGAGGTCGCTGATCAACCCCGATCGCTCCAAGTGGGCCATGCCGGGCGGGTGGACCGTGGCCCGCAATAGTCGATCGTTCATCCAATTGGCGGCGCGGCTGCCGAGGTTGGCGCTCACGCCTTGATGGATGGGCACGAATACTTGGAAGGAGACGAATACGACACCGACGAAGGTGAGCGGACCGCCGAGCGTTTGGTGGCGTTGGATGGCGCTGACCAGCGTGCCCATGGCCACGGCGACGAGCGCAGGGAGCAGGCCCCGCAACACGAGCAACGTCCACCAGGCCGTCGCCAGCCCAGGCGACGCGCGAAACAGCACGGCGAAGAATTTCCACTCCTGGCGACTACGTAGTCGAGTCATCACAGCCATGGGCTGTCACCTTTGCACATCAAAGTCTTCATGTGTCTTCATCGTTGTGGGCGGCTCAGGTCCGACGCCCGCTCCGCGCCGCGGCCCTTTGGGCCGCTCCGGTCGACGCCTGGGTGGGCGCTACGGTGACGCGCATGCGAAAGAAGACTGTCGCGTTCGTAGCCCTGGTTGCTTCGGTGTTGTTTGGCGTCGGGGCCGGCCGAGCCTTGGCCTTGATCTCGCGAGCCGGGGGTGGAGGCCACTACTCCGGCGGAGGTGGAGGTGGCGGCGGCGGCGGCGGGGGATTCGGCGGGGGCGGTTTCGGCGGCGGCGGAGGTGGAAGCGGCGGCAGCGTTCCCGGTCCTGTGGTTGCGCTATTCGCGTTGGGTATTGGCGGCGTGGTGATTTGGTCGAAGGTGAAACAGCGCAAGACCCGTCCGGTTTCAGCGCTCCCGGAGTCGATTCCCACCGCCGATCTCTCCGGTTTGCAGGCACGCGACCCTGCCTTTGATGAGGCCGCGTTCTGTCAACGGGTGGTCGGTACCGCCAAGCTCGTCAACGACGCGTGGTGTGCCGGAGACATGAGCCCCGCTCGTGGGCTTATTTCCGACGCGGTATACGTCCGCTTCCAGACGCAGCTTCGGTTGCAAGCCGCGCAAGGTGAGCGTGATGCCATGGAGGGGTTCACGGCGACGGGAAAGATTATCGCCGCCGCCAGTGACGACCGCTGGGACAGCTTGGATGTGCGACTCGACGCCCGAGCCAAAGACGTGACTGTCGACATCAACGATGCGCCCGAAGAAAAGACTCGACGGCTCGCGCACGCGGCCACCGAGCCGTACACCGAGGTGTGGTCGTTCATTCGCCGACACGGAGTCACGACCAAGCCAATCGTTCAAGGTGAGAAGCGGGCGTGCCCATCGTGTGGGGCGCTGATCGAGTCAGGTGAAGTGGTGCGGTGCGGATCATGCAAGAAACTCACGAACTCGGGCACGTTTGATTGGGTGTTGGCCGAAATAACGCAAGCCGGTGAGTACCTCGAAGAACTGAATCGTCCCCTCGTAGACCTGAGCGAGTTACAGGCCCACGATCCCGCGGTGAGCCAGCAGGCCATTGAAGATCGGGCGTCGATGCTGTTCTGGAAATGGCTCGATGCTCGGGTCACCGGCTCTCGCGACCGGCTCGAACGCTACGGCGCGCAAGATGGGCAGCCGCCAACTTGGGCGGTGGCCGCGTTTGATCCGGCGGTCGGCGCGGTACGACTGCAGCGGGCCGGTACGAACGGCGACAAGAGCGTGGCCTACATTGAGGTGGAGTGGAGCGCCGCGCCAGCGGCTCACGGCGATCCTGCCCATCACGTGAACACCTTGACGCTCGTTCGCAATATCAATGCCAAATCGCCGGAGGGTCTATATCCACTCGGATGTCCGGTTTGTGGTGGCCCCATTCCCGATACCGATGCCAAAGGCTGTAAGTATTGCCAGGCTCCGATTGATCGCAATGCCGACGACTGGCTCCTAGCCGGGGTCGAAGGGAATTGACCGAAGGCGCTCCGGACGACTCTTGGGCTGTCCCGGGCGGTACTTGGCCGCCTATCCGTTTTTGGAGCGCCCAGTCTGTTCGGGGAGCTGACGCTTGAACGCTGCGATATGGGACCGGCCGAGGGGGTGAGGCGTGATCGCGACGAGCTCCCACGACTGCTGGCCGAGCGCGTCGAGCACGCTGGTGTACCCGACGATCCGTCCCGATGGGAAGTTAGCCGACCATTCTGAGCGAGACTCGTCGTGTACCAGTTCGATCGTCGCGTATTCCCATCCGGTCATCATTGTCCTACATTATGGCCCGGCCGAGTAGGTGGGAACGACGAGGCGGCCCTATCGACGGGCCACCGGGCGGCGGTGAGACACCATGAGCCGCTCCATCCGGGGGTGGTGCCCGGAGGAAGGCGGCGTTGACGGCAACGCAGGGGTAGCGTCTCACGGCGAGGAGGAATTGCTGCTGGTTATATGCCGCGTGCGATGCTGAACGGGTCGCTGGCGGGGTGCGCCTTCTGGTCGCCCAGGAATACGCGCTCCGCAGGCAAGGTGTTGGCGGCACGTTTGAAAGAAAAAGTGATGGCCGGCGCGCACTTGGTACGGAAATCGAGACCGTCGTCATGGCCATAATTGTTGAACCGGAAATTGAGATGATGTCCTTGCGGGCCCACCGCAAATCTGTCGTTCTTTTCGAGTTGAACACCTGTGACGTCGGTCAACGTGCCCCGGGGTGTGCCGATCTCGCCCGAGAACACGGCCTTGTCATCACCGTGATGAGTGACCCGAAGATGGAAGCCGTTCGTGTCGTGCCACAAGTAGACACCACCGAGATCGCCAGGATCGAACCCGTCCGGTCGGCCGTTGATGACACCGGGCCACTGATCGTCGCGTCCCTCGGGTAGACAATCCTTATTTGCTTTCGATGTCACCGCAATCGGAGCGGCATTGGCGGTCACAGCCGAACCAACCACAAGACACGTCCCGGCCGCGGCCACCGACACGACAGACATCACGAACTTCCCAACAGCGCTCATTATTTCCTTTTCTGTCCGTGGACCTCACGGACCGACACAATGTCGCAACCACTTGTTAAGCACTTATGAAGTTACGATGAGGAAGTTGCGACTGACTTGCTCCCGGCCTATGATGCGCGAAACGTCCGAACATGAAGGGATCCGATGCCGAAACCGTGCCGTTGGCGCGCTGCGATCCGGGTCGCGTTGGCCGCGGGCTGCGCCACCGTGCTCGCGTCGTGCGGGGGCTCGGGTTCAGCTCCCGTCACGACGCCAACGACCCTGGAGCAGCTGCCCCCCGTCGTGACCTCCCCTCCGACGTGCACAAAACCGGCGACGGTCAAGTTGTCGGGACCGAACGACGTGGATCCGTACGCGGCTGCGGGGGCCCGCCAGAGACCCGGACCGGGCATGGCCCTCACCACGCTGCCGGCCGCGCCGATTACCCGCACCTTCGCCCGTCCGCCCGACCCTGACCAGAACGTCGCCGCCCGACAGCCCGACGGCAAGGTGCTCAGCGCGCCGCCCGGCGCGGACACGCGGCCCGCGGGCCCCGACTCGACGACGGTCGCGCCAAGTGACACCAAACCGGCCAAGGCGGTCCAGCCCGTGATCCTCGCGGTGCCTGAGGTCGGGCCGTGCGGGGCCGAGGGCGGCGCGAACGAGAGCGGTGACCTGTGAGGCGACTCCGACGGTTGGCGGCCGGCGCCGTGATCGCCGTCATCGCGGCGGGATGCGGTGGTGGCGGGACGAAGCCGACAACGCCAACGACTCCTGTTTCGAGCACCGTGGCTCCGCTCGCCCTCGGTCCCGGGCAGATCCTCCATCACCTCGGCGCCGCATACGAGTATGGCGGCTTCCTGGTCAGGCTCGGCGATGCCGTGTACGACGAGACCCACAAGACCCTCGCCGTGGGTGTGCGCTACACCAACATCGGGGGCGAGTGGCATGACGCGCTGGGACAGGCTGAGCTGCGTGACGGAGACAACACCTCGGCCCTTCTCACCGAACCCGTGACCGTGCCGCCAGGGCAGTCGGCCGAAAAGACCGTCACCTTCCCCAACCTCATCCGAGACCCCACGGCCACGGCCACCCTCCTTTGGGGACGGCCCGATCGCACGGTCACCAAGGTCCGGCTCGCCGATGGCAAGGTCCTCGCCGGATGGACGCCCACACCGGTCAAGATCGACGGATGGGTCCGCGTCGGCAAGTACGGCGTGCACGTCACAGGCGGGCGGGTGCTGAGCGGGTTCCTCAACCTCGACGCCGAGGCCGACCCGTCGCTGCGAGTCCTGCGGCTCGACTTCGACGAATGGGCGGCCGCTGAGGACCCCGTCAACGGCTTCTATCCGGTCGAGCATCTCTCGCTGAAACAGCCAGACGGCACCGTCGCGCAGACCGATCAGAGCAGCGACGGGATCGCCCCGGTCAGTTGGACGGCCGACGCCGGGCACTGGATCGAGTTCCCGATCGCGGCCAAGGCGGCGGGCCGGTATCAGCTGATGCTGACAAGCCTATCGACCAAGGGGTTCTCGACGTTCCACCCCGAGCTGCTTGAACGGTCGGCGCTCGACTTCACGCTCCCCGAGGTCGCTCCGAGTCCGCTATCGCCCGCCGAGCCGCCCCGACCCGACCTGTCCGTGTTCGCGAGCGGCGCGCCCGTCGCCCCGGCGAAAGCGTTCCACCTCGCCCTCCACGGCAGCGCGGTGAACGTGCCTGGGTTCTTGTTCCAGCCGACGCGGATAGCCTGGGACCCGGTCGCCAAGACCGCGGACCTCACGGGTACGGCCACCGTGCTGGAACGCCGCGACAGCGCGCCAGCCGACACGTCGACCGCGCCCGGCGCGGTGGCGGGGCTGCTCGACACCCCGCCCCAGTTCTCGTTCTCGGCTCTCCTCGGGTCGGCCGGCCAGTGGTACACCGGCATCGTCTCCGGTCCGACCGAGGTCGACCCGGCCAAACCGGCCGTGGTCACCATCCAGTTCCTTCGGGTCGACTCGCTCGACCCGAAGGACCTCGCTCTGGCGATCGGCTCGAACCACGGGTCCGCGTCGACTGTTCCGTTGACCGACGGCTCGGCCATCGGTCTGTATCCGCCGCTGCCGGTTGAGGCAAAAGTTACCGCGCCCGCCGTCACCGCCGGCGAGTGGACGATCACGATGCGGTCGTATCGGCTCGGCCGCCTCCAGACCACCCTCCCGCCGCCGCCCGGACGCACCGAGTTGGAACTCACTATGGACGTGACGATCGCCGCCGACGCTCAGGCCAAGGCGCTGGGGCTCTCCTTCCGTCCGTCCGTGCAGGTGTTCCTGTCCCGGCCCGATGGCTACCTCCAGCAGGCCGTCGGCGATGGCGGGTTGGTGCAGTTCGGGCCGGGGGAGACCCATCGGGAGAGCGTCGTGTTCCACGTGCCCGACTCGTTTCGTCCCGGTCCGCTCGGCGTGGTCCTGCGCGGCGGCGACGAGACTGTCGACGTCACGACCGACGCGTTCCCCGAAACCACGTTCAAGGCTGTGCTCGCCGGCGGATTGGGAGGGGGGCTGTGAACGCCCGGTCCCGCCGCCGGGCGGGCGCCACGCTGGCCGGGTTGGCGGTCGCCCTCGGGCTGGCGGCGTGCAACAGCGGCGGATCGTCGTCCAAGGCGTCGCCGGCTTTGGATACGCCCGCGAAGTTCGGCAACCTGACATCGGCCGAGGAGCAGTACGGGCTGGCGCCCCATCCCGACAGCCACATCGCCTTGCAGCCCGACGTCGTCATGGTCGGTGGCGGGGCCGATTCGGTGAAGTCCGTGAGCGACACCGGCGCGGTGTGGACCATCAACGCGTCGGCCTCGCGGGCTTCGGAACTGGCCGTGGGCAAGGTGATGTTCCTCACGTCTCGCGGGATGGGCCGGGTCGCCGCGATCGAGAAGCGCGGCACCGATCTCGTGGTCACCCTCGGACCGGCGGACATCACTGACGTGATCCGGGAGGGGCGCCTCGATTTCGACCAGCCCATCGATACCGCCACCCTCGCTACGCAGCTCTCGCCGGGACTGCTCAGCGTCGAAACGCCCCACTTGGCCAGCGGCCCGGTTACCGCCGACACCGGGGCCACGACGACCAGCGCGCCGGGGCCTGACTCCTCGAGCACGGCCCACATACTCGGGCCCGCAGTGCGAGTGGTAGTTGCTCCGGCCGCCTCGATGGGGCGGCTGTTGCGGCGCGTGCTCCGTGCTCCATTCGCGCTGACCGCGGCGACACCGTCTCCCGCGCCACCCCCGGCCCCGAAGCCGCGCCCGGATGGGAAGACCACCCGCAACACGGTGCCGACGCGATCGTCGGAGTCGTTCACGCGCGACAAGGCGCCCGCGGCTGGCTCGTGTGCGGCCGGAGCACCCCAAGGCGAGCAGAACACGGCGTTCGATCCGCTGTTCAAGCAGTTCGGGCTCCAAGGGGGCCAGAGCCTTACCTCCTCAGGGGCAAGCGGCGCCTCGGACGGGAGCGGGGCCGACGCCGCGCAGCCCCAACCGCGGTCGAGTGGCAACGTGAAGCTCGAGGTCGGGAAAGTGGGGGTCGAGAGCGACATCACGCCGACCACGCTGCGTCTGTGGATCCGCAGCAACACCAAGCTGAAGCTCGGGCTGCAGATGTGCTTCGACGTCGAACGGCTGCACATCAGATCGTCGCTGAACATCCATGGCGGGAAGGTCGAGAGCGGCGACTTCAAACTGCAAGGAGTGAAGGGCGTTGTGGTCTCGCTGGCGGCCGGGTCGGAGAACGGGTTGTCGGACAACTACAAGGTAAAGGCCGAACTGCCCTTCGAGTCGCAGTACCAAGGAATCTCAGCGGCGGGCATCCCTTATGTCGTGTCGGTGAAACTGGCGCTGCTCGTCGACACCGCTTTCAGCGCCAAGAACTCGACCATCCAGGGCTTCGCTCAGTACGGCTTGGAGGGAGACCTGGGCGCCAGCTACACCGGGACCGGCGGCGCCATCGCCGAGACCCCGAAGTTCACGGTGGTGAGGCCCTTGCTCGACACCCTCGGCGGGTTGTCGGTCGGCGTGAACGGCATCGTGCTCGCGGTGCAGCTGAAGACTCAGATCGGCTTGGGCGTGACGGCGGCCAACGCCGGTCCGTTCGGCGCCCTCACGGTGGCCGTCGGGGCGACCGTCGGATCGGATCTCGGCATCGTGAAATGCCGGGGTGTGACGGTGTCGATCGACGCCAAAGCCGGTGTGGGCTTCAAGATCGCGCCTGGCGCCGAGAAAGTGCTGAAGTCCCTTCCGGGCGTCAAGCTTCAGACCGAGTATGTGCCGTTCGCGTTGAATATCCTCCAACGCACCGCAGTGCGTCCGAAAGTTCCGATCTGCGGCGGCTGAACTGGCGCGGTTCATTCACATGGCCGTGACAAAGGTTTCGTGGCGCCTCCACGAGGGAGTCGCCTCGGCCGGGGTCCGACCCCAAGTCGGTGCGACATCGGGTCGGACGACGAGATGGTGGTCGTCGGGCTGGGTTCAGGCGACGTCGAAGCGATCGGCGTTCATCACCTTCGTCCACGCCGCCGCGAAGTCAGTCACGAACTTCGGCTGTGAGTCGGCCGACCCGTAGACCTCTGCGATGGCCCGCAGTTGGGAGTTCGATCCGAAGACGAGATCGCAGCGGGTGGCGGTCCACTTTCTTTCGCCGCTCACTCGTTGGCAACCCTCGAACACGTCCTCGGATTCAGAGGTCGCCTTCCATGCGGTGTTGATGTCGAGCAGGTTCACGAAGAAGTCGTTGGTGAGGGTCTCGGTTCGGTCGGTTAAGACACCGTGAGTCGATCCGTTGGCGTTGGCGTTGAGGACACGTATGCCACCGACGAGCACCGTCATTTCAGGGGCGCTCAGGGTCAACAGCTGCGCACGATCCACCATCAGTTCTTCTGCCGTACGACGGTGACCCTTGCCGAGGTAGTTGCGGAACCCGTCTGCGGTCGGCTCGAGCACCGCAAACGAATCGACGTCGGTCTGTTCCTGGGATGCGTCGGTGCGTCCCGGCGCGAAGGAAATCGTGATGTCGTGTCCGGCCTTCTTCGCCGCGGCCTCGACGGCTGCGCACCCGCCGAGAACGATGAGGTCGGCCATCGAAACTTTCTTGCCCGAGCCGTTGAATGCGGCCTGAACTCCTTCAAGGGTCCCCAGAATCCTGCGCAGTCCGGCCGGGTTGTTGACGTCCCAATCGTTCTGCGGGGCGAGGCGAATGCGGGCACCGTTGGCGCCACCGCGCTTGTCGCTGTTGCGAAACGTCGACGCCGAAGCCCATGCCGTCGACACCAGCTCGGAAATGCTCAGTCCGGATGCCAGGACCCTCGCCTTGAGCGCAGCGATGTCGTTCACGTCGATCAGCTCGTGGTCAACGGCCGGCACCGGATCTTGCCAGATGAGTTCCTCTTGGGGGACCTCCGGACCGAGGTAGCGGGTGATGGGGCCCATGTCGCGGTGGGTCAACTTGTACCACGCCCGGGCAAAGGCGTCGGCGAACTCTTCGGGGTTCTCGTGGAAGCGTCGCGAAATCGGCTCGTAGACCGGGTCCATCCTCAGTGCCAAGTCCGCGGTGGTCATCATGGGGGCGTGTGTCCGCGACGGATCGTGGGCGTCCGGTACGGTGCCCTGGGCCTCCGGATTCGTGGGAGTCCACTGCTTCGCACCGGCCGGGCTCTGCGTCAGGGTCCACTCGTGACCGAACAACGTGTCGAAGTAGCTGTTGTCCCACGTGGTCGGGGTGGGGGTCCACGCACCCTCGAGGCCGCTGGTGGTTGTGTCGACGCCCTTGCCGGTGCCGAAGCTGTTGATCCAGCCGAGGCCTAGCTGCTCGATAGGGGCGCCCTCGGGTTCGGCACCGACGAGCGCAGGATCACCGGCACCATGGCACTTGCCGAACGTGTGTCCGCCGGCGACGAGCGCAACTGTCTCTTCGTCGTTCATCGCCATCCGAGCGAACGTCTCTCGAATGTCGCGAGCCGACCCGAGCGGGTCCGGGTTGCCGTTCGGCCCCTCCGGATTCACGTAGATGAGGCCCATCTGAACGGCACCGAGAGGATTCATGAGTTCCCGGTCGCCGCGGTAACGCTCGTCCCCGAGCCAGGTGGTCTCGGGACCCCAGTAGATGTCCTCTTCGGGCGCCCAGACGTCCTCGCGTCCGCCGGCGAATCCGAACGTCTTGAAGCCCATCGACTCCAAGGCAACGTTGCCAGCGAGGATCATCAGGTCGGCCCACGAGAGCTTGCGGCCGTACTTCTGCTTGATCGGCAACAGGAGCGTGCGTGCCTTGTCGAGGTTCCCGTTGTCGGGCCAGCTGTTGAGAGGTGCGAAGCGCTGCGTGCCGGTAGAGGCGCCACCGCGACCGTCTTCAATCCGATAGGTGCCTGCGCTGTGCCACGCCATCCGAATGAAAAACGGGCCGTAGTGGCCGTAGTCGGCGGGCCACCAGTCCTGCGACGAAGTCATCAACGTGGTGAGGTCGTGCTTCACCGCATGGTGGTCGAGGGTCTTGTACTCCTCGGCGTAGTCGAAGTCGTCGCCCATGGGATTGGCCATGGGGGAGTTCTGGTGGAGCATCCTCAGGCTCAACTGATTCGGCCACCAGTGTTCGTTCGACGTGGACCCAACTGCCGTATGGGCGGCGTGGGGTCCGCCCATCACGGGACACGTCTGTACGCTGTCGTTGATGTCGTCGAAGGCATCGTGGTCGGTCATTGCTGCTCCTTGAACTGAATGAGTGCTTCGGGTAGTGGTATGGGATTCGTGGCGGATCTCGACTTAGGTGTTCATGACCCTTCGCCACGCATCCGGCTCGGTTCAGACCGCAGTTGGGCTTGCCGGGAGGGTCGTGGTGGGGGGTCATTTTGAGTGTACTGGAGGATGGGGGGTTATCGTCTGGGTCAGCGTCGTTGCCATGCGCGTCACGTGGTGGACACTTCTACGCGTTGACCGACTCGGAGCACGCTCAAGTAGCGGCGCGATACCCGGTCGCCCAACTGTGTCCTGATCCGCTCGGCGATCGCGTTGAGAAGCGACTCACGCACCGCATCGTCGAGTGTCCGATATAGCGAGGTTGAGCGGAGAAGGTCGGCGAATCCTTCCCCGTTGAACCACTGCACGGTCGGGTACCAGCGCACGATCGTCGAGCCGAACAGTCCGTTCGAATCCTCGTTTGGTGGCCCCCACCCCTGATCGGTCGATCGCACCTCGGTCTCGAGGGGCGGGTGACCCCAACCTGGGTGGCCGGGCACGAAGTGCTCGTGAAGGTCGACCGTCTCTGCGTACACCTCGGCTTCGCCAGGCCGACGCACCACGACGTGACCAAGCAACGCGAGCCATCCACCGTGCTTGAGCGCGCGATGCGCTTTGGTCCAGCCGATCGAAGGGTCGACCCAGTGCCACGACGAGGCAGCCACCACGACATCGAAGCGCCTCCCACGATCGTCCCAGTCCTCGAACGAAGATGTCTCAACCTGCACGCTCGGCATTGAGGCGAGTCGCTGTCGGGCGAGCGCAGCCATGTTGTGACCGAGTTCGACGGCCGTCACCTTGCATCCGAGCGCGCCGAGTGGGCGTGTCGCTTGCCCGGTGCCGCAACCCACCTCCAGCACCGACGACCGCTCGTCGATTCCGGTGACGGCCGCGAGGTCGATGAACAGATCTTCCGGGTAGGCCGGGCGCACGCGGTCGTACAGTTCAGGCACCTCGTCAAACACGCGACCGACTTGGTGCTCCACCCTCTCCATGCACCCATTCTGTCGTGACACGCCCCACGACGTGACGACTCGAGATCACCCGGTATCATCGCTCCGGCTCACGTCTGACCCCCCCGTGCGACGAAGGCGTGGCGGCAGAGGTTCGCTCCTTGCCATCGGCAACCACACCATCCACCGCGAACGAGGAGACACGATGTTTCAACCGCCGTACAGAGCATCCATGACGAGACTCGGCACAGAATCGCAACAGCGGGCACTGCGAAGCACCTGTGCGCGGCCGACGTGGGCCGTGCTCATGGTCACGGCGTCGCTCGTGCTCGGCGCGATGCTGGCGAGCGCACCGGTCGCCGAGGCCGACACCTTCTGCGACCTGTCGCCCACCAGCGACGGGATCGGGATCGACTTCGGTCAGCCCTTCGCCGCCGTCCGCTCGTCCGCCGCCGGACAAGTTGTTGTCATGCAACAGGTGCTCAAACTGATTCCTGCAGATGCGCCCAATTACGTGCGAGTGCTGTTCGCCGGCGACCTTGCCATCGCGAAGCAAACAATCAAGGTCGCGTCGGCGGCCCAAGCGAAACGGCTAGCCCGCCAATCGGTTGCAGTCGTATCGTCGGTCTCTGGACGAGCGGCGGTCAAGTGGCTCGAAGGGCGCTGCCGCGTGCCCGACACGATCGACGTCGTCACCATCGGTCCCGACACGAAGGTCGCGAAGTCCACGACACCGACCACCGCCCGTCCCAACCCGGCCCGTGCCTCCACCCCGCCCGGTAGCGGGCCCGCAACGGCGTTCGATCCGTGCGCGATCATTCCGTCCCAACTGGCAGCCACCGTACTAGGCGCAGGTCCCGGCAACGGTGACTCCACCGCCACCATGAACGGAGGACAGTGCTCCTACGGCACCGATGGAGGCGGACTCATCGTGACCACCGTCATAGGAATGTCAGCACTGGGCAAGACGGCGAAGGAGGCAGTCATGAATGCCAACGCAAGCGCGCTGGCATCAAAGGCACGCGACACCAAGGGCGAGGTCATCTACGACACGCTCCCGGGGATCGGCGACGGGGCCTTCGTCATCGGGTCCGGTGCCAGCGCCGACAAGGCGTTCACGTCAGCATCGCTCACGTTCTACACCGGCGACACCTGGGTGAGCATCCTGCTCTCCTACCACCCCGCCACCCGCAACCCCGTCACCGAGATCATCTTGCTAGCCAGATCAGTCGCGCCCCTCGTGCCCCGCTGAGCTGATCTCGGTCGCGGAATCTACATCCCAAACCAGTGGTTGACGTCGAGCGACATGCCGCTCCCTGCCCGCTGACTTGTCAGCGGATCCCAGAATGACGCTTTCCGTCGACATCCCAGCACAAAGGTGCCACCATCGGTGGGAGGTGAGGTTGATCTTGTCTCGTCGGGGTGGGACCGTAGGGTTGTGCGAGTTCAGATCGAGCCAGGTGTCCGATTATTCGTCGACGTGGACGGTTGTTCGCATCGACCTGATGGCGACCGGTTGAAAAAGTATCCGACTCTCGTGTTGCTCCACGGTGGACCAGGCCATGACCACTCCTCTTTCAAGCCCGATCTCCTCCCGCTCGCCGAAGACATGCAGGTGGTGTTCGTCGACCACCGACGCAGTGATCGACGCGACTCGAGCGAGTGGAACCTCGACCAGTGGGCCGATGACGTGATCCGGGTCTGCGACGTACTCGGAATCGAAAAGCCATTCGTCCTAGGGGCATCATTCGGTGCGATGGTCGCGATGCGGTACCTCGCCCGGCACCCAACCCACGCAACGAAGGTCGTCCTGGTGTCCGGCACCGCACGAGTAGTCGTCGAAGAACAGCTTGCGGTGCTCGACAAGCGCGGAGTTCGGCCTGAGATCAGAGAGGCGGCTGAGACATTTTGGCGGAACCCAACTCCGGAAAATGGTGCCGCATTTCTTCCGCTTTCAGGACCCATCTATGCCGTTGCTGCACCGCTTCCGCCGAGCAGATCTGTTTCCAACTACGACGTCATGTTTCACTTTCTGCAGGGGAAATGCAGACTATGGATCTGCTTCCCGGGCTTGCCGGTACCACTACGCCCACCCTCGTTCTTGGCGGTGTCGAGGATCCAGTGACGCCGGCCAGCGGGATCGTGGCAATCGCTGATGCCATCGGCCCGAACGCCAGACTGGAACTCATCGCGCACGCATCCCACTTCGTCTGGGCCGACCGTCCAGACTGCATCGACCTCATTCGCAACTGGCTACTTCTGCCGCCTTAGCCTGTTGCCAGCGCGGTTACTGCGATCAGATCGGGTCCGTTCCGATGCTCACCAAAAGTCCGCACGCCACGGCCGTTTCTCCGTCGGCGGGGCGCCGATCATGGCTGTCGCCAAGCGGAAGCGAGCGCTGTCCGCCAACGCCGCTGTCGTGTCGGCGTTGGGACTGCGGCTCAGTTCGACCAGACGGTCAACGTCCCACGCATCAAGGCCTTCCGCTCCGGGCCAGAAGTGGTACTGCTTGCGTACTGACCGATTCTCGCATTTGGTGCCTCTGCCTTTGCACAACCTATCCGCCGTGGTCAGGTTAGGCGTATCCATCGTCCGTGTGACGGGATTCGTGTTGCGGTGAGGACGAAGAGGAGGTAGTAGCCGGGAGGTGCCACGCGGCCGTTGGGTGGTGATTGCACTTGGACCGTGGCGGCGGTGCGGGCGGTGATGGTGCATTCGATCAGGCGTTGTGACTGGTTCCAGCCGTGGGTGACGGCTCCAGGCCTCAGGAGGACTACTTCGGCGACGTCGTTCGGGGTTGGCGTGAAGATGTCGAAGGCGGCGCCGTATGCCGTGATGACGGGGGCGTTGGTAATGGCGGGCCGTGCGAGGGGGTAATACCACGGGAAGTACCGCTCGTGGGCGGTCGTTTCGCCGGATTTCCAGGCGCCGGGGCGATCGCCGCCCATGAGCACACTGCCGTCGGCAAGCAGGATCGCGGCGGAGTGGTAGCCGCGAGGGATCGACATTGTGGCGCACAGCTCCCATCCCGCGGCGGGGTTGCGGGGGTCGAAGATTTCGGCGGGGCCGCCGTCGGTGCCGTCGATGCCGCCGGCGAGCAGGACGCGGCCGTCGGGCAGGAGCACGGTGTTGACTTGCTGGGCGCGAGGCCGGTTGAGGTTGGGAAGAGCTACCCATGCCGGCGTCGCGGCCGACAAGTCGATGGTCTCTGCGGTCAGTTGTGCGGCGGTCGGGTCGCCTCCGGCGATGAGCACGTGGGGCGTGTATGCGGGTGGTCGCAATGGGAGTAGCACCGACGTGCCGTGTTCACCACCGGTGCTGCGATTGCCGGCCAGCGTGGCGAATGATTCGACGTTGGCGACGGCCGGGATGGCGTCGAACCGTTGGGTTGGTACGTGGGGCCCGGCGATGAACAGTTGGCCGTTGGGCAGCTCGTAGGTCCACGGGTAGTACTGGTGGTGGTGCATGCTCGCCGGAACTGCGATCGGTGCGCCCCAGGTGTTCGTCGCGGGATCGAAGATCTCGAGTGATTTCGACCCGGACCCGAACAGCGTGACGAGTCTGCCGTCGTCGAGCGTGAGCGTGCTCGAATAGAACCGTTCCTCGGCGGTCCCTGGTTCATGGGCCCATTGAAGGGTCGCGGGGTCGAACGAGAAGCTTTCGCGAGGCGTGAAACCGCCGTGGACCACGATGGTTCCCGCGGCATTGTTGACGAATGCATGTTCCGCGGACCAGATATTCGCGAGTGGTCGACTGTGGAGCGGGACGGTCACGTCGAAGGGTTGATTGGCCGGGACCGTAAAGCTGCCGGCGGGGGTGCTGTAGTCCCACACTCGGCTCAGGTCGTCGCGCGTGTCGCCGTATCCGAAGATGAGTACTCGTTCGGTGTTCGGAAGCAAGGCCGCGTGCATCATGCACACCTCGGTCGAGCCGGCCACGAGTTCCCATTTGCCGCAGTTGAACTCTTCGCAGCGATGCTCATCGACGACCGGGCAACTGTTGTCACCGTGGTCGAGTTGCAGGCCGACTTCGGCGTTAAGCCGTTTCGCTTGTTCTGGTGTCAGCCATACGGTCTGGGTGGAGCGGACCAGTCCGGTGAGGCCTTGCATCATGTGCATCTCGACGTGGCAGTGGAACAAGAAGTCACCGCGGAGGCGGTACGGCCTTGCTTCGTCGTGTCGGCAGTCGGGTTCCTGTGTCGCGGCGATGTCGGCGGGGAGCAAAATGACTGGTGGCGCGATGGTCTCGACGACGAAAGATTCGGCGGGGCCGATGCTTCGCGAGTCGATAGTTTCGCCCGCAAATTTCCAGCGCTGCCCGTGGAGATGGAAGTTGTGCCAGCCCATGCCCAGGTCGAGGTTGAACACATACCAGATGATCTTCTGTCCGGCGTGCGCCGCGACGGTCGGTGTGTTCCCGACGAAAGATCGTCCGTTGAGGCAGTAGCTGGGTAGTCCGGCGCCGTTCTCGGTGACCGTGTGCGTGTTCACGGTTGGCGCGGTCCAGCGGACCTTACCGCCTGGCGAGACGTGGACCTCGGTCGGATTGAATCGCATGTTCATCGGATCGGTGTCGACAATGGCGACGACCGCTTCGGGCACACCGCCCGGTTCGACGATCACGGTCCCCTGCATCGAGGGGTGAATTTCGCAGTGGTAGCCGAAGGTGCCAGCGGCACCGAACACCGTCTCGAAGGGCGGATCGCCGGGCGAGAACGGGCTCTTGTTGAACGCCGGCGCCCCTTTCACCTTGCTCATCTGGTGAATGAAAACGGGGACGTGTAGCGGTTCGTGGTGGGCCGGGTGGTGATGCGCATAGTCGAGCTGGGACCACTCCTCCAGAAAGTCGCGTCTCGCCCGCAGATCGAAGTCGGCGACTGCTAACGGGAGTGGGCCGTGGCCGCCATGGTCGTGTTCGGCCCCGTGGAAGTGGACCGCTTCACCGAGCGCAGCAACGCCGGGCATGTGGTCGTGGGCCGCGTCGGCATGCGGATCGGGGGCCGGGAACTTCATGGCCAGATACTCGGCGACCATTGGCGGTAAGACCATCGGGCGCGGCCGTTCGCAGTCGTCGGGCAACACGACGATCCCACCGAAGAGTCCCCGATTGATGCTCTGCGCGATGTGGCGGGAATGGTCGTGGAACGGCCACGCCCCGACCATTTCGCGGGTGACCTTGTAGTGGTATACCCAGTACTGCCCCGGGCAGATTTCGTCGGAGCGGCGCCCGTCCGTGCTTTGCGTTCCGAAGGGCCACGACCCATCGGAATCGATGCCGTACCCCAAACCGTGGACATGGAAGCTGTGCGGCATCGTGTCGGCGTTGACGACTCGGATGTGGAGATGGTCGCCAGGGTTTGCGTAGAGAACCGTGCCGGGGACCCGATGCGGGAACACGGGCTCGTTGACGTCGGTCAGGATCAGCTTGTCAGGCTTGGGGATCAGGTAGCCCGGGTCGAGGTACTCGCGGTAGATCAGGGCGTCGAGTCGTCGTGCGTCGACCTCTGAGACCGGGATTGTCCCGTCTTCGTGGCCGGAGTTACGCATGCAGTCGCGCCGATAATGCGCGCCGGCGTGTCCGCTAGGTTCGACGGGGCTGTAGTCGGGTATCGCCTCGATCTTGAGGTAGATGTTTCGAATAGTCATGACTCGCACTCCTTCGGTTGTTGTCGTGTTTTCGTTCCCGATAGCGATAGCCAGACCCGGCCTGCATCGGTCGACTGAGGGCGCCCGTCAGTCGGGACACCGCAACACACAAGAGCGAGGGCGTCGTCGAGAAATACATACAACTTCGAAGTCGGTACTGGACCGGTTCTAGGGGCTGAGGTCCTAGGAGCTGAGGCGATGTCGCGATTGGACGCGGTTAGCGTCGGGCGGACATTATTCGGCTACCCCAAGGAGTCGAGCCACGAGTGGATCAAAACACCCGAGATGGCGGTCTTGGGGGGATACTTGATGGCCCCGTTGCGGATTTCATCGGCCGTGAACCAGCGGGCGTGTTCGATCTCGCTGGGGTTGCCGACCGGGTCGCCTTCGGTAGCCAGCGCGTGAAAGCCAAGCATGATCGATTGAGGAAACGGCCACGGCTGACTTGAGTGGTATTTGACTTCATCGACGACGAGGCCGACCTCCTCCAATACCTCACGGGCGACTGCGTCTTCGAGGCTTTCACCGGGCTCCACGAACCCCGCCAGGGTCGAATACATACCGGACGGCCACACCTTTTGTCGGCCGAGAGCGCACCGGTCGCCGCCGTCGTGTACAAGCATGATCACGGCGGGATCGGTCCGAGGAAAGTGTTCGGCCTTACAGGCCGGACAGCGGCGCATGTGGCCGGCGTCATGGACCTCGGTTTCGGCCCCGCAGGCCCCGCAGAATCGGCTGCGCCTGTGCCACGTGGTGATCCCACTGGCGAAGGCCAGAACGTTGGCGTGATCGATGTGCAGCAGACCCGCCACCTCGCGCAACCCCGTCATCATTGCGTCTTCGTGGAGCGCTTTCTCGACCTCGGGCTGCGACATGTGCGACACGTCGAGCACGAAATGGGCGTCTCCGTTGAGCACTCCGAGAAGGATCGGACCGTAGTCACCCTGCAGATCGCGTACGTCGGCCCAGCGGGTGGCCGCCGAACGGTCGCCGACAACGCCAAAGCGGCCCTGCCAGACAAGGTGGATGTGGCCGGCCTCGAGGCCTTGGGCCACCCAGTCGGCGTCCTTGCGTTGGTCGCTGACCCGATCGAGGGCCCCGGCGGCGAGAGTGTTGCGCATACCCCGACCCTAACGGGCGCTGCCGCCCTTCGTACATTGCGAGGCAGGCCCTTACTGTTCGTCAGCGCAGCCGTAGGTTCGGATTGGCGGCCGCGTCGAGGGGGGTGGGCGGATCGACCGACGATCGCCACCACGCCGCGGCACCGACCATGGCGGCGTTGTCGGTGCACATCGCTCGGGGCGGGAGGTACGCTCGGAGGCCTCGGTCGGACGCTGCGGATTCGAGCCGGGCTCGCAGGGCCGAGTTGGCGGCCACCCCGCCGCCTAGGCATACGCTGCGGGCGCCGACATCCGCGGCGGCCCGCATGGTCTTGGCCA
>JANYDT010000053.1 GCA_025359845.1 Acidimicrobiia bacterium | reverse complement strand
TTGATAGCCAAACTTATCGAGTTCGTCATCGACTATGACGCGACGGCCGGTCCGTTCAAATGGACTTACGCCGCCGACCCTCTGGTAGCATGAAATAGCATGAACTGCGACGCGCGCGTTACTTACGCGACGGTGCACTAGTGCCCCATTGGTGGGTTAGATACCTACTTTTGGGAGGCCAGCCAGTGCTTGGTTTAGCCGGAAGGGCTAACGGCGGCGTTGTTTGGAAACCGGCGCACCTCGGCCATCGCTGCGCCCAACTCGTCGATGATCGTCTTCCAGAGAGCGGCGCCGTGTTCGGCGTTGGCGCCGAGTGGATCGCCGATCACCCCGGTTGGGCCGAAGTCGTTCGAAAGCCATCCGAAGCTTACTGCGCCGCCCCACTTCACGAATCGGTTTTCGGCTAAGGCCGAAGGTACGTTCGGTACAGCCTTGGCCATGTCGACGAGGTCGCCGCGCAGGTGCAGCAGAATCGATGTCTCGTCGTGGCCACCGTGGATGCCCATGCCCAGCTCGCTCGGCCGCCCTGTGTCCTTGAACGGATGGGCCAGAAACGTTCGCAGCCCGTGGGCGAGACGCAGGTCGCGACAGGCCACCTGGAGAAGCGCCGAGTTTCCGCCGTGGGCGTTGACGAATACCAATGTGCGCGTCGGGGCGGTGAGCAGCGACCGGCCGATGTCGTCGAGGACGGCGAGCATGGTTCGGGCCGACAGCCAAACCGTGCCAGGGGCCCAGGCGTGCTCGTTCGATTTGGTAAATGCCAGGGGAGGCAACGCCCACAAATCGTGCTCGTCGCCGAAGCGGGTCATGAGCGCATCCACCGCCGCCGTCGCAACGATCAGGTCGGTCGCGAGGGGCAAATGAGGGCCGTGCGCCTCGACCGCACCCACTGGCAACACGATTACTGACTCGTCGGTGAGGCGCCGAGAGACCTCCGGCATCGAGAGATCGGCTAGCTGTCGCATCAGGCCCGACCCTAACTGGCCCACGCGGCCGTTGCCGCAGGGGCTAACTATTTGCGACATATTCGACCTAGCCCGCCCGGCCGGAAACCTGTCTCACCCCCCTCGTACCCTTACTCGTATGCCCGATCCGTCGATGCGATACGACTCGACCACCAGACTGTTGGTCGACCGCGACCCGGCCCCGCTCCTTTCGTACCTTCTCGGCCGCCGCGTCGCCGTTACGGATTTTCGTCCGATACCGACGGAGTTGACGGGTCGGTCGGTGCGCGCCGACTCGGTGTTCGAGGTGGGTGAGCCGCCGGAAGTGATCCATATTGAGTTCGAGAAGAATGCCCGCCCCGATCGAATCCAACCTCGGCTGCTCACTTATTTTGAGCGCCTGCACGCTCGTATGGCAAGGCACCGAGCCAGTTTGTGGTGGTGCTCGAGCCCAGCAAGGGTCGGCTTACGAATACCTACCAAACCGGTGGGCTCCGGCTCTCGTACAACGTGATCCACCTGTGGGACGAGGAGCCGGGGCCGCTCATGGCCGATTTCGGCCTCAGTCCTCTGGCCGTGTTGGCTCTCCGCACGGGCGAGGAGAGTGCGGCGGCTCGAGTCAAGGCGGTGCTCGATCGAATCAATACCATCGACGGGCCGGAACGGCGCCGTCAACTGACTCTTGACGCCGCTAGCCTCGCCACAATCGTCTTGGACCGCCTTACACTGTCGGAACTCCTGAGGAGGTATCCCGTCATGCCGTTGTATGTCGAAGAAATGCCATTCTACCAAGAAGCCCTCGAACAAGGCCGCGAACGTGGTCTCAAGCAAGGCCTCGAACAAGGCCTCGAACAAGGCGAGGTCCGGGCCTTGACACGCATTCTCCAGCATCGATTCGCAGGTCTCGCGGCTACGGATCGTGATCGGATCGCCGAGCTCGACCTAACTAATCTTGATCGCCTCGCGGAGCTGGCGTTCGAGTTCAGGACTGTCGAAGATCTGCGCCACTGGCTCGACACGCCCTAGTTACCAGTCCGCCCGTGGCAGAGTGGCGGGATGGACCATGGCGCGATCGTGATCGGAGCTGGGCACAACGGGCTCATCTGCGCTGCGTATCTGGCGCAGGCCGGCCTAGACGTACTGGTGGTAGAGGCCCGAGACAGTGTCGGCGGCTGTGCATCGACGGTCGACGCACTCGAGGGCGGCCGGGTCAATATCTGCAACTGCGAACACACGATGGTCCGGGCCACACCGATCGCCGAAGAGCTGAACCTCGCTCGCCACGGGCTTCGCTATTTGGCCGTTGATCCGGGGTACTTCTCGGTCCATCATGATGGCGGACCGGGGTGGTACGTGTTCGCCGATCTGGAGCGCACCCTCGATGGACTTCGTGTCGCCTATCCGTCCGAAGTCGAAAACTATCGTCGCTATGCCGCTGTGGCAGTACCGGTGGTGAAGCTGGCCCTCGCCATGGCCAACGATGTGCCCCGCCCCGGCCATGTGTTGCGCGCCGCTGGTACGTTGCGGGCCCGCGGTCTGTACACGCTCTTGAATTGGTCTCGGCGCAGCGCTGGCGATGTGGTCCGGTCGTTCTTTACGGCCGAGCAGGTCCGCTCGCCGGTGATCACTGCCGGTCCATCGGTGTGGGGCATGGCCCCCGACACGCCGGGTACCGGATTGGGCGCGCTCGGCTACGCAACCATTCACGCCGTCGAGCGGGGCCGCCCGGTCGGAGGCAGCGGCGCTCTGCCCGATGCTGTCCGGGGCGCGTTGCTCGCCGCCGGCGGATCGGTACAGACAGGTGCTCGAGTGAGCGAGGTACTCATCGAGGGTCGCGCCGTTCGGGGGGTCCGACTGATCACCGGCGAAGAGATCACGGCGCCGATAGTCGTCAGCGCCGGCGACCCTCGGCAGCTCTTTGTGGACTGGTTGCGCAACGCTCCGCACTCGTCGGCGCTGGGAGCCGTGGTGGCCCGCTACGCCGCGGCGCCCGGCCACGACGGGTACGAGTCGAAGATCGACGCGGTCATCGCCGGTCCGTTTAGGTTCCGCCAAGCCGTCGACGCAGTCAGCGCCGCCGTAGGTCTCGACCCGCAGTCCGGGCCGCTCGGACCCACCACCATCGTTTCGAAGTCCTTGGCGCAACTTGGTGCCGACCACGCGCGGGCGCAACAAGGTCGGATCGCGGCGCGGCCCCAATTTTTGGTCAACACCCCGTCCGTGCTCGATCCGACCCTCGCGGCAGGCCTGGCTTCGGGAGAGCAGATTCTCAGCGTTGAAGCGATCTGGACGCCGTATGCCCTCGATGGCGGCTGGGCGGGGTCGCGCGAGCCCCAACGCTGGCTCGACGTGCTGGCCGACTTGACAGAGGGTCTTGAGGTCCGGCGGTTCCGAACCATGACGCCCGTCGAATATGAGAGCCAATTCTTTATGACGCGCGGGTATGCGCCGAGTTTCGCGGGGACGCCCTTCACCACATTGCTGGCCAAGTGGCCCGAGCAAACCCGCTACCGGACGCCGATTGAGGGCTTGTTCCTGACCGGAGCGGGCACGTATCCGGGAGCCGGGGTGTGGGGGGCGTCAGGCCGCAACGCGGCCACAGCCGTCCTCAGTTCCGACGGTCGCAGCGGACGCGCTAGACGCGCGGCTGCGGCGGCTCTGGCCGGCCTGTGAGAATCTTCGGTACCCACTTCGACCCCGGTAGCCGCGTGGTCGACAGGTTGTCAACAGCTGTTGACAACTGGGAAAATTCATCTCCATCTCATAAACGGGGTCGTCTGTGACTACGGCTGGGGCAGGGCCACCAGCCGGTTGATGAACTGGTTGTCGAAGAGTTGTTCGGCCTTCAAGCTGACCGCGATCGGTGTGCGCCGCCGCTTGGCGATCGGAGTGAGGACCTTGAGCATGCGCCGCATTTTGGCCGCGTCAATCGATCCCAGCACGCCGTTGTCGCTGTTGGCTATGAGGCCGAGAGCCATAGCCCGTCGAGCTTGCGCAACCAGCACCTCGGCGCTCGCCGCTGGCGAAACGCCTTGTTCCCTCGCCACCCGAGCGATGAGCGCCGCCGCTTTCTCGGGATTGGCAGCAAAATGAACTTGGGCGGTTTGCAGCAACGGGACGAGCGCCCTCAGGCAGGGCGCCTGATCCTTTACGGAAGAGCGGCGAACAACCAGACTCGCCGGGTACGGGTCGTACCCGGCGTTGGCCACCAGCTGAAAGCGGATGGAATGGCCCAGGCCGCGGTTCACGGACGGCGGATCAACCATCGCCGAGCCTTCGGCCGCCGATTTGGCGTGATCGGCAAGAAACGCGGCGACGAGGTCGACCCCCGGTCCGGCCACAACCACGTTTTTTTCTGTCAACAGGTTGTTGTTGATGAGATAGCTGACCCAAGGGGCCCGCTCGCGAACGCGCACCCGAACGTCTTGACCCCCAAGGTCGGGAATGGCTTGGGTTTGCGGGTACGTCGCGGGATCCCAGTACAGCATCCGAGCCAGCTGAGCCCACGGGGCCGCCACCGCGACGGTCGGAACTGATACTGCGGCGAGAATTTGTTCCTCGGTGCTCGCCAGAGCCCCGAAGACTTTGGGGTCGGCCAACCGAGCGCCGAGGTCAGAAGCGCCAGCCGCCGTGACAAATCGCAATTCGAGTTGCGTGCCGGTCGTTTTGCCCGTGGCGGGGTCGAGCAGGTCGTCGAGGTAGCGGCCCTGCGCCGATGGGCGAGTGCCCCCCGACAACTCGAACAGGGCGCTCTCATACAGAGAAGGCGGTCCATCCGATGCGATCACGATCGGGTCGGGGCAACCGGCGGCGCGCAAGTTGATCGTCCCGTCCGGCGCGGTAGGAACGGCGGCCGATTCGGTCACCGACGGGACGGAGGAGTCTGATAGCAAGAGCGGGTCGGTGGTCACTGTCGACTCGGGCGGATTGCCGGCACAGCCGCCGAGCAATAGCGCAGCGCATACCGCGGCGCCGATCGCGAAGAAACGAGCTCGGTTGGGCGCGCCGCGAACGCGTCGAAGGGGCCAGCCGTGGCCGACCCCTTCGACGTTCACAACGATGGACGGGTGACGACTACGGCAGCCCGATCGAAGGATCGATGAACTCGTTCGTCGCGAAGTCAGACGGCTTGAGTCCGTCGGGGATGGGGTTGCCGGCCTTGGCCTGAATCGGTTTCAAGATATCGATGATCTTCTGATTCTTGGCGTCGTCAAAGTTACCAAGGGTCTTGTCGGGGCCGTTGTCGATGATCTTGTTCTGGAGTGACAGCGCGGTGGCGGCGGTGGCCTGTGCAGCGTCATAGGTCCAGCTTCCGCCCTCATCGGTGACGACCTTGACGATACGGGCCTCAGTCGGTCCGGGGTTCTTGATGAAATTCACTTGGGCGGCCTGGATCATCGGGACGAGCACCTTGAGGCAACCCTTCTTGGCCTCGAACGTGTCTTTCGTGACGCCGATGGCCTCGGCGTACGTATCGAAGCCGGTTTCGCTGATCAACTGGTACGCGACGTCTTTGCCCCACGCCTTGAACACGTTCTTATAGACGTAGGGTTCGGCGGTGGCGAAGCCCTGTTGGGCGATCTTGCCGCCTTGGGCGATGAACACGGCGGAGGATCCGTCGTAAGAAGGGTCGTCCTGGGCCGCGTCGACGATGCCGGCGCCCAAGAGGTAGTCGAAGTACGTGGCCCCCTTGAAGTGGCGGATGGTGACCTTCTTGGCCTTCAGGTCGGCAATGCCCTTCACGTCGGGGTACGTGGCCGGGTCCCACATGATGATCTGCGGGCTCTTCTCCCGTGGAGCAATGACGAGCATCACCGGCGCGTCCTTGGCGTGCTGGACGGCTTCGTCAGAACCGACATAGCCGGCGAAGATGCTCTTGTCGGTCGGCATGAGCGTGACCGGGTTCTGGAATTGGGTGGCCGGTCCGCCGTTGCGGATCTCGATCTGGACGCCGGTGTCGGTACCGTTGCGGGGGTCGATGAGAGCGGCGGTGTAGCGGCCCTTCTCCTTGTCGACAGTGCCGCCATCGCCGGCAAGGGCATACAGCTCGGAGTGGTCGACCTCGCCGTACCAATCTGTTTGAATAACCAACGGGCTCGGACATCCTGCCGCCTTGAGGTCGGAGTTGACCGCTCCGGCGGCACCGGCCGTGGTGGTCGCGGAAGAAGCTGCAGCCGTTGAATCGGGTGCCGCGCCCACGGTGGTATCAGTGGCGGCGGCCAAAGTGGTGTCGGGAGCAGCTCCAGCCGTGGTGTCGGGGGCTGCGGCAACGGTGGTTTCAGGGGCGACCGTGGTGTCGGGCGACTTCTTCTTGCTACCGCAGCCAGTGGCGACGAGGGCGAGCGAGAGAAGGGCAGCCGCGGGCGCAGTTCGTGAGAAGCGCATGAGGTTGTGGTTCCTTTCGGGGTTCCGGTTGTGGTCGAAGACAAATGACCGCTCATCACTGTAGCCAGCGGAAACGCGGCGGTCGCGGTTTTCTCGTTACGTGACCGTGAACTATCGGTCAGCCTATCGGGCGGCTTGATACCACCGACCGATGACGATCTTGCGGAGCCAGGTCACTGCGAAGAATACGACGAGGCCCAGCATCGAACTCAAGATGATGGCTGCGAACAGGGCGTTATACAGGCCGCGAGATTTGTAGATGTCGATGAGGATGCCCAACCCGCGAGGCCCTTGGGAGAAGAAGAACTCGCCCACGATCGCGCCGATGACCGATAATCCGGCCGAGATGCGAAAGCCCTCGAACATCGACGGAAGAGCGGCCTGAAATTGCAGTTTGAAGAGCCGAGTAAAGAACCCGGCCTCGTGCAATGTGAACAGGTCGTGCTGCCCGGCGTCGGCCGATTTCAGGCCGAAGAGCGTGTTGATAATAATCGGAAAAATCGAAATGACAACACACGTAAAGATACGGGCGCCGAGCCCAGATCCGAGGATGATGTTAATTATCGGGGCAATAGCGATGATCGGAATCGTCTGCAACGCGACCGCGTATGGATACACTGAGTTCTCGACCCATTTGCGGGTACTCATCAGTACTGCCAACATCACGCCGACGATCGTGGCGATGACAAGACCGGTCACGGCCACTTGGGTCGTAATTTTAATTCCGGTGATCAGTTCGGACGGGTTCTTCTTGCTCGCGCCGGCGGTAGTGAAGCCTCTGGTCAGAACGGTCCACGGCAGGGGAACGATTCGACGCTTGAAGCGGTCGAGCACAAAAGTGCGATATCCGGCCCATGCCAGCAGAAACAAGATGAACACAATGGCTGGCGGCATCGCGTCGCGAAGGATATTGCGCCGGGGGCTCGCAGTAGCCGATTTCGCCTGAAGTTCTTCCTGACCGATTATTGCGATCGGACCACCCGATCCCGGAGCGGGGGCCCTGTCGGCGCTGCGAATGGCATGTCGCCCTCTGCTCTCTGCGCCTGGACCGTCGTTACGGTGCTCGCTCATGCGTGGGCGCTTCGGAGGGCGTGGTTGACCTTGCCCGTCAGTTCGGCAAAGGCTGGTTCGAAGCGCAGGTCGGGACTTCTCGGATACGGGAAGGGCACGGCGAAACTGGCGATGATACGCCCAGGACGAGCCGACATTACGAGGACCCTTGTCGATAAATAGACAGCTTCGTATATCGAGTGCGTAATAAACAGTCCGGCGAACTTTTCCCGCAGAAACAAGCGCATCAACTCCTCATTCAGTCGCTCCCGAGTGATTTCATCGATGGCTCCGAAGGGTTCGTCGAACAAGAATACTTTCGGCTTCAACGTGAGACTGCGGGCCAGCGACGCCCGCATTTTCATTCCTCCCGATAGCGCCTTCGGATAGAAGTTCTCGAACCCTGACAATCCCACCAAATTGATGGCGTCCTGAGCCCGCTTGGCCCGCTCCGCCTTAGGCACCCGGTGGAGTTCGCAAAGCAATTCGACGTTCTTGCCCACTGTCCGCCAGGGCAGAAGGGTCGCGTCCTGGAAGGTGTACCCGAGGTTGGGATCGGTCACCGTCAATTTCCCACCGGTGGCCGGGGTGAGCCCTGACGCGATGCGCAGCAACGTTGACTTTCCACATCCCGAAGGGCCGACGACGGTAACGAACTCGCCCTCGTCCACTGCGAAGGTAGCGTCGGCGAGGGCATGGGTCCCGTCGGGAAACACCTTGGTGATGCGATCAAACGCGAGGGCGGCGGGCATACGGGTTCTCAGTCTTGTCGATGAGTGTGGTTCGAGGTTGGATACGTGCTGCGCTTGACGACAGTACGGGCGACTATTCGTCCGGCCGAAAACACGATCCGTGAACTATCGGCGCGGGCTACGGCGTCGTTGAGCGATTGCCCGCAAATGGCCAAAAGATCGGCTCGTTGACCTACGGCGATGGTGACCGGAGGCAGGCCCATGGCGCCCCGGGCGCCATCGGTAACGGCGCCGTAGGCTTCGGCCACGCTCAGGTGCCCCGCCATCACCAACAGCGCCGCCGTCTCCATCGGGTCGCTGCGGCCCATGAGATTGAACGGGTCCCTGACGTTGTCGGCGCCGGCGCCCAGAGTGACCCCAGCGTCGAGCAGAGACCGTAGGGCGGTGAGTCCACGAGGGGTCGATTGCCGATGGGCGCGGCCCTGGAGAAACAAGTTGGTCTGGGGAAGGGTCACGACCGCAACGCCGGCGCCGGCCACCAATTCGGAGATGTCGCGCTGTTGGACCGGGTCGAGCACGCCGAGGCTCACGCAATGGCTGGCCGTCGCGCCGTGCCGGTAGCCGAGATGGATAACCCGTTCGGCCAGGTAAGGGAGGTGAAGTGCGTCAGGGTTGAGGCTCTCGTCGGTGTGGAGGTCGAGCGGTCGGTTCGTTTCGCCGGCGACATCGAGGCTGATGTCGGTGGCCTGCTGAGCGTCGTCGTCGAGGTGGGGGCATCCGCCGATCACAACGCACGAATCGAGCGCGGCCGACTGTTGGAGCACGCGTCGGTACATCTCGGGGCCGCCGCACAATTGCATGGTCGTCAACGCCACGAGCTGCATGTCCAAAGCGCCGTGCAACTGGTCGCGCACCGTCAAGAGGGCCTCAATGGCGTCGAACTGCCCCGTCCGCACGTTGACGTGGGTGCGCACCGCCGTCACGCCGTTGGCCAACAGCTCTTCCGCCGCCCTTAACGCTCGGACTGCGATCTGGTCTCGACTCTGAGTCGGGGCAAAGCCGATCCAGGCGTCGATCGCGCCGAGGAGGTCGCCCTGGGTGTTGGGGGCCAGGTCCGCGGTCAGGGCTTTGTCGAGGTGGGCATGTGGTTCGGCCGCACTCGATAACAGCAGGTAGCCGGTGAGATCCTCGATGAGGTCATGCGGACCGGCTGGTGCACCGGAGTGAACGGGGCCGATGTCGGTAATGCGTCCGTCGGCGCCGATCGCGATATCGACGTTGTGACCTTGGGCCAGCCGGGCGTTGCGCAAGAACATAGTGGGAATTGTCGTCACCCGAGCCCGGGATGGTTCGGTCGTTGCATTTACAAAGTGTAAAGCGGTAATCCGCCGACTCTTGACCCGATTCGTCCCGACCGGGTGGGGCGGCGCCTTGGGGTGGGTGGGTGGCAGGGCTAACATCCTCTAATGGCTGCACCGCCCCCTCCTGAACGGGAAATCTTGACGTGGTCCGACTTCGGCGACGGCACGCGGTCGCTGGCGCGGCTGGTGGCCGATGACGGCTATGAGCCTGACATCATCTTGACGATCGCCCGAGGCGGGCTGTTGCCGGGCGGGGCTGTCGCCTACGCCCTGAGCGTGAAGAACGTTTTCGTGATGAACGTCGAATTCTATACGGGGGTCGATGAGCGCCTCGATTTTCCGGTGATGTTGCCACCGCAACTCGATCTGGTCGACCTCAAAGGCACGAATGTGCTGATCGTCGACGACGTAGCCGACACCGGGGCGACTCTGAAGGCCGTTCACGACTTCTGCCAGTCCTCCGTGCGAACCGTGCGCAACGCAGTGTTGTACGAGAAGAGTCACTGCCTCGTGAAGTGCGAGTACGTGTGGCGGCGGACCGAAAAGTGGATCGACTTTCCGTGGAGCGACAAGGCGCCGATACTGGCGCCGCAACGTGTCGGTGGCACCGTCGCCGGGCATTGACACCAGCCACCTGGGCCGTAGCGCTATTTGTGAGGGGACCAGAGCGGCTCTGAGGGAGCAAATGCGGGAGGCGTTCCCCAAGTGTCGTGGTAGACGACCTTTGACACCGGCTTACGATCGGGCACGCCCCAGCGACCGGTTGGATAGCCCATCGGCAGGCAGGCGTGACGATAGAACCCGCTGCCTTCGGGCACCCCCAGGATCTCATCGACTTCTTTGGCCGCGAACATCTCGAGGATGGTCGTCACGGTCGAGCCGACCCCCTCGGCCCGCGCCGCGAGGCACATGCTCCACAGCGCCGGCCAGATCGATCCGGCATTTTCCCGGCTGGTCAGATAGCCGAACACGAGAAGAGGCACGTCCGCGAAGTGGGCGGCCAGGTGCTCGCTTGAGTCGAGGACCCGCCCGAGCTGCGCGGTCCGGCGGTCGGCTGTTCCCGATGCCATCGCCGCCCGGGTGGCGGCGTTGGCTTGCTTGTAGTGGCCCTCGAACAGCAGGCCGAGGCCGGCCTGGTATAGGGGCGCGATGGCGGCGATCTTGTCCCGGTCGGTCACGATCATGAACCGCCAATCCTGCGTATTTCCGCCACTCGGGGCCCGTAGCCCGGAATCGAGGATGCGGGCGATCACGCCGTCTGGCACCGCGTCCGTCCGGAGGCGTCGCATCGCCCGCGTCGTGTAAAGGATTTCCTGGATGGAGATAGGTGTCGGCTGGCTCACCGGCCGAGTATGTCGCTTGCGTGGCATTTGGAGCGAGTTTTCGTTCGAAACTCTCGCTCCAAACGCCACGCCACTCGGCTTAGTCAGGGATCTTGCGCCAGTCGGCTTCCCAAGCGGCCCAAGAGGCGTCGCTGGGGGCCCGCCAGTCGCCTCGGGGAGAGAGCGAGCCGCCGGAACCGACCTTGGGGGCGTTCGGCATGGCCGACCGTTTGAACTGGCTGGCCTGGAAGAACCGTCGCAAGAACACGCCCAGCCAGTGTTTGATCTCGGCCCGACTGTACGTCTCGCCCCATGCCTGCTCGGCCAAGTACGCGACCTTGCGAGGCGTGAATCCCGACCGCAGCACGCCATATAGGTGAAAGTCCTGCAGGTCATACGGTCCGACGACGGCCTCGCTCGAATGGCCGGGCTGGGTCGCGGCGCCCCCTGCGGCGATACCGCCCGGTCCGGCGGTTTCGGCTGAGACTGCGCCACGCGATACGGCCGTGGGCACGAGTTCGGGACTGATCTCCGTGGCCAGCACGTCGAGAAACGCGGCCGACGCATCCGGTCCGAGTTCACCAGTCTCGGCCGCGAACCGAATCAAGTGCTGCACCAGCGTTTTCGGGACCGACGCATTGACGTGATAGTGCGCCATGTGGTCGCCGACTCCGTAGGTGCACCATCCGAGGGCGATCTCTGACAAATCGCTGGTGCCGACCACCGGCGCATTGTGAAGGTTGGCGATCCGGAAGAGATGCGACGTCCGCTCGCCGGCTTGCACGTTCTCGAACGTGATGTCGTACACCTCCTCGCCCCGGGCGAAGGGATGGCCGATGTCGGCCAGCATCTGCAGGCAGCTCGGACGGATGTCGATCTCGGCGGCCGTTGCGCCCACGGCCGCCATGAGTCGGCGGGCCTGATCGAGCGTTCGATCGGAAGTGGCGAACCCGGGCATCGTGTACGCCAGGATGCCGGAGCGGGGCCGTTGGAGTACATCCATGGCCCGGCTGCACACGACGAGCGCCAGAGTCGAATCGAGGCCGCCCGAGATGCCGATAACGAGCTTCTCGGTCCCCATCGCGGCCATGCGCTGCGCCAGTCCGTGCACCTGAATATCGAGGACCTCGCGACAACGGTCGGCGCGCGTCGACGGATCGGTGGGTACGAACGGGAAGGGCGCGTACTGTCGGTCCAGCCTCGTCGGGG
This sequence comes from Acidimicrobiia bacterium, assembly GCA_025359845.1. GTDB lineage: Bacteria > Actinomycetota > Acidimicrobiia > Acidimicrobiales > JANYDT01 > JANYDT01. The sequence continues at coordinate 29,358 of JANYDT010000053.1, read as the reverse complement.
GCGGTGACAACGCCACGTCTATTGTCACGAACCCCAACACTTCTTCTCGGTGACGGGCGACGCCCACTCCGAAGCTATTTTGGCGCATCCGCTCCGACAACATCTTGTCGACATCGACATCCGCGGTCACCAGTTGCGGATGGCGGGCATAGCGTTCGGTCTCGGCCAACAAGGTGCCGTTCTCGTGCACCATGCCGTGGCCGTCCCAGGCCAAGTCGGTGGTCGATTCGCCCATCCCCGCGGCCGAGTACACGTAGCCGGCAAGACATCTGGCCGACTGACTGGCGCCCAGCGCGCGACGGTATTCGTGCTTGCCGACCAGCGCGTTGGACGCGCTGAGGTTGACGAGGACGGTCGCCCCGGCCAGCGCTCCGAACGAGGACGGGGGGATGGTGGCCCACCCGTCCTCGCACACTTCGACATGGAATATGGCGTGACCCGCCCGGAACAACAGCTTCGAACCGAACGCGGCGGTCTCGCCTCCCACCGTGACCGACCGGGCCACGAACGTGTCGCCCGGGGTGAATTGGCGCATCTCATAGAACTCCCGGTAGTTCGGCAGATACGTCTTGGGCACCAGCCCGCGCACGCGCCCACCATGGACGACTGCGGCCACGTTGGCCAGCATCCCATCGACGACCAGGGGCAAGCCCACTATGGCAATGGTGGGAAGGGCGGTGGTGGCGGCCCGGACTTGTTCGAGAGCGACGAGAGCGGCTTCAAGGAGCGCTCGTTGGTGGAACAGGTCGTCGCACGTGTAAGCCGTGAGCCCGAGTTCGGGGAAGGCGCAGAGGCTGACTCCTTGGGCTGCAGCCTCCTGGAGGAGTTCGATAGTAGCCGTCGCGTTGTGCGCGGGATCGGCTATGCGCACCTCGGGAATGGCCACGGCGACGCGCAGGAAGCCGTGGGTCGTGAGGTCGTCGTAGGCGTCCACCGCGCAGAAGGGTATCGCCCCTCTTCGGCCTCCCAGACCGCCGCCGAGTCCGGCTCAGCCGAGGTGGGCGGTGTCGTTGAAGCGGCGCACCATCCAGTCGTCGCCGAGGATGACCAGTTCGGAGATCGATCCGTTCTCGGCACCCACGAACCCGAACGGTGTGGCGCCCGAAGCGAGGTGCAGCAGATGGCTGATGACTCCGCCGTGAACGAACGCGGCGATCCGTCCATCGGGATGGGCGCCGACCATGAGTTCGATTCCGGTCCGCAACCGTTGGGTGAAGGCGGCGTGCGATTCGGCGCCGGGGATGATGTCCCATCGTTGCTCGGCCCGAGAGCGGACCCAAATCGGGTCGAGGGCGGCGGCTTTGACCCGAACTAGACCACCCTCCCACTCACCGAGGTGAACCTCCCGTAATTCCGGCAGTTCGACGGGCGTCAGTCCGAGCGCGGCGGCGAGCGGCTGCGCGGTTTGATGCGTTCGCCGTAACGAGGTGACGTAGATGGCGTCGATTCGTTCGCTTGCGAGGCGTCCCCCCACCTGGACGGACTGGCGGACACCGCTCGGATCAAGGGCCGGGTCGCCATGGCCGTCGCGCAACGGAAAAGGCCGATCCGGATGCGCCGGCTCCGAGGCCCCGTGGCGGACCAACAGAATCGTGGTCGCCCCCGGCGGTGCGACGTAACGCACCTGACGGAACTCGTCGGGCGATTGGCCGGCCGCCGGCTCAGGTGTTATGGCGGAATTCGTACTCATTGTGAACAAGCATGCCCGGTGGCGCGGCGATGCTGAAACCCTAAGGACATGGTCTCGCCCGTAGACCCCGCAGTAAGGTGCCGGCATGGCACTTCAAGGCACGTATGTTCCCAGCACCGCCGAATGGGTCCGCGACCAGGTCGAGCTGTACGAGAGTTCGGGGGGTGAGAAGGGCAACACGCTGCGAGACAGTGGGCTGCCGATCATTATCGTGTCGATGCTGGGAGCCAAGAGCGCCAACGTTCGCAAGATCGCCTTGATGAAGGTGGAGCACGAAGGCGAATACGCGCTGGTGGCATCGATGGGCGGACGCCCGAAAAACCCGGTCTGGTACTACAATCTCGTCGCTGATCCCGACGCCGTCACCCTCCAAGACGGGCCCGCACCCTTCGACGTTTCCGTGCGAGAAATCACCGGCCCGGAGAAGGCAACATGGTGGGACCGCGCCGTAGCCGCCTTTCCCCCGTACGCCGAATACCAAGCCAAGACGGACCGTATCATTCCTCTGCTCATAGCCAAACGTCGGTAAGGGGCCGCCGCGGAATAAGTCACTAGATTTCAGTGGGTGTTTATGGTGTAGTTCCACTCGGGGTGCCAGTCGTTGTGTGCGTCGATTGGTAGTGCTTTGAGGTCGTCGTCGCTGATCTTGACACCGGTCGGATAGAAGTCGAGATCTTCTTCTGCGTAGATCTTCAGTCCGGTCTTGGTGGTCGTCGCCGCGATGAGTTCGACGATGGTGCGCAGATCCGTGAGGGGCTCGCCGCGCCAGTTCGTTGAGATGAAACTAAACATGCGGTGCTCGATTTTGTTCCACTTCGATGTGCCCGGCGGATAGTGGCACACCGTGATGTGGAGGCCGGTCTCGGCGGCGAGGGCGGCGAGGTGTTTCTTCCAAGCGCGGACCCGGTAGCCGTTGGACCCTCCGCAATCGGCGGTGATCATCAGTCGTGTCGCGTTCGGGAACCGGGCGTGGCCGAACTTGTTCCACCAGCGCCGGATCGACTCGACGGCGAACTCGGCAGTGTCCGCGGTGTCGCCAACGTTGACCCATCCCTCGTTGTTGAACACGTCATACACCCCGTACGGGATCGCCTTTGCGTGTTCGTCACCGGAAGGGAAAGTCGTGGCCCTCAACCTCGACCGGCTCGCCTTTCACTCGCCACTCCTGGCCGTTGTTGTAGTAGTTCCCGATCAGTTCCTTCTGCGGTGAAATGCGTTTGTGACCGCGATCGTGGGCGCGCGGAACCAGAGGGTCGGGGCGAAGCCCCGAGAAGAAGCGTTCCGAGTGGGGTGGTCTACGCGGCGGAGTTGAGGGTGACGGAGTGCCCGAGGCCTTCGAGCTTTCGGACGAGGCGTTGGGTTTCGCGTTCGGGGTCGCGTCGTTGTTGGTAGTAGTCGGCGCCGAGGTCCTGGAAGATCTCGCCCGTGGTGAGGAGGTGCCAGATCACGTCGGTGAGGCTGTGAGCAACGGCCACGGCCGCCTTGTTGGGACCACGCCGGGCTGCGATCTGACGGTATTGGGCACCGAAGTAGCTGGTCTTGGTCCTTGCCGCGGCCCGGGCCGACTCGATGAGCGTGCGTCGCAGCCACCGGTTCCGTTCGTGGTCCCGACCCGGCGCCGCTTGCCCGCGGACTCGTGGTTCCCCGGAGCGACTCCAGCCCACGACGCCAAATGCGCCGGGCTCGGGAATCGGCTCATGTCACCACCGGTCTCGGCGATCACGACCTCGGCGGAGTGTTGACTGATCCCGGGAATAGCAACGAGCAAATCGACCGGGGCCGTGAATGGGACCATTCGCTGACTGATCTGCTCCGACACGACGGCGATCCGGGAGTCGAGGAAGTCGACGTGGTCAAGGATCTGGCGGGCGGTGACGGCGTGGTGGGGACCGAAATGACCGCTGAGCGCTTCGGTCAAGCCCGGAAGCTTGTTGCGCATCCTGCCGATGGCCATCTCGGCCAGGACCGCCGGATCGCGTTCACCGGCGATGAGCGCGTCGATCATGTTGCGGCCCGACATCGTGAGCACTCCCATCGTGAGCACTCCCGACGCTACCGATGTCAGCTTGATCCCGGCGTCTTGGAGGACCTTCTCCAGGCGTTGCACCTCGGCGGCCCGAATGTCGTGTTGGCGTTTGCGATACCGGGTCAAGTCACGCAGCTCACGGATCGGCACGGGCGGCACGAAACTGGCCCGGACCATCCCGTGCGCGATGACGTCGGCCAGCCACGCCGCGTCGGACGTGTCGGTCTTTCGTCCCGGCACGTTCTTCACGTGATGGGCGTTGCACAGGCGCACCTCGAAGCGGTCTTCCAACGCGTAGAAGCACGGCTTCCAGTACACGCCCGTCGCTTCCATCGCGACGGAACTGGGCGTCGCGGTCCTTGTGCTGGTTACCCTCTTTCGTCTTCGCTGGCGCTTGTAACAAGTAACCCATCTCCGGCAGCAACCTGCGAATCGACTCCGCCGAAACCACCCACTCCTTGGCCCGCAACGCGTCTTGAAGGTTGTACGTCGACTTGCACGTATACCGCAACGGTGACATTGGATGGCCACGAGCATCAGGCCACACCAGATCATCAAGAGCGTTGAGCAAACCCGGCTGACGATCAATCACCGACCTCGCACCACCACCGGCGAGGCGTTGCCGGCCATCATCGACAGCATCGAGCTCACCACGAGCCTCCTTCGCCGCACGCAACACCGTCGACGAACTCGCCCCCGAAGCCGTCACCACCCGCGCCTGCCCACCCCACCCCAACGCCACCACCATCTGACCCATCACCACCCGCCGATCACGCTCACCCAACACCGGCAACACCGCATCAAAAAAACCCTTCAACGACCCATCAGTCAGCTCCACCCACCCATCCACACTAACCCTCGCGAGTTATTCTAGGGCGGACCCTAAGCGCCAAACGGCGAAAATTCGCCCTTTGGACGCCAAGCGCAGCCCCTCTGTCGGTGAGGGCGCGGACCCTTACTCCTCGATGAGGGTGATGGCCTGTTTGGGGCAGGTGCGCTCGGCGGCTCGCACCTTGTCGTGAAGTTCAGGGCCGGGTGTCTCGTTCAACACGTACAAGAAGTCATCGGCGCGCACCTCGAATACCTCCGGAGCGAAGCTCATGCACAGACCGTTGCTCTCACATTTGTCATAGTCGACGACCACTCGTAGTGACATGGCTGTAACGGTACCGCCCCCAGTACGCTCTGCGCCCATGAAACCCGTCCACGCGCTGAGCCTCGACCAGATCAACTTGTCTGACATCGACTTCTGGACCCGTCCGCTGGCCGAGCGGGAGGGCGCGTTCGCCACGTTGCGGGCCGAGAATCCGCTCCCGTTCTTTCCCGAACCGGTGATCGACATTCCTGGCATCGTGGCCGGCCGGGGCTACCACGCCGTTACCAAGTTCGACGACATTCTCGAGGTGTCGAAGAACCCCCAGCTGTACTGCTCCGGGTTCGGCGCGCCCAGTATTCAAGACACGGGCGCCGAGTTCAACGAGTTCTTCGGTTCGATGATCAATATGGACGATCCCCGCCACGCCCGTCTGCGTAAGATCGTCGCATCTGGTTTCACGCCCAGAATGCTCAAGAAAGTCGAAGACGACGTCCAGCGCGCCGCCCAGGAGATCGTCGACGATCTGTTGAAGGCCGGAGGCGGCGACTTCGTGACCGATGTGGCGGCGCGCCTACCGCTCAAGGTCATCTGCGACATGATGGGCATCCCGGAGGCCGACTACGAGACGGTGTTCAAGTGTTCCAACGTGATTTTGGGCGCCGGCGATTCGGAGTACGTCGACCAGACCGATCCGAACCAGATCATCCATTCGATCTTGCAAGCGGGCGGCGACTTGCATGGGATGGTCACCGAACTGGGCAAGTACCGACGCGAACACCCGACCGATGACCTCACCTCCGCACTCGTGAACGCGGAAGTCGACGGCGAACGCCTGACCGACCAAGAGCTGGGGTCGTTCTTCATCTTGCTCGTCGTGGCCGGCAACGAGACCACTCGCAACGCCATCTCCCACGGACTTCACCTCCTCACTCAGAATCCTGAGCAACGAGCCATTCTGGCCGCCGATTTCGACGCAGTCTCGGCGACGGCCGTGGAAGAGATCGTGCGCGTCGCGTCGCCGGTCATCTTCATGCGTCGCACGGCGACCGCGGACGCCCTACTGCGGGGGCGGGCCATCAACCAAGGCGACAAGCTCGTCATGTTCTATTGGTCGGCCAACCGTGACGAGGCCGTGTTCCCTGATCCGTATCGCTTCGACGTTCGGCGCACCCCGAATCCCCACGTCGGTTTCGGCGGCCCGGGCCCTCACTTCTGCCTGGGGGCACACCTGGCCCGGCGCGAGATCACTGTGATGTTTCGCGAGCTGTTCGCGCGCGTTCCGAATATCGCCACTACCGGTGAGCCGGAGCGCCTGCGTTCGATGTTCATCAACGGGATCAAACACCTCGATTGCGAAATCGCCGCGTAGAGAATCTCGGCGGGTCGACCGGCGCGGTCCTCACTTCGGTCGCGGAGAGCAACGACCGTACCTCACGCGACCGAATCGAGAGGGGGCGAACCGCACGCAGGGGCCATCGGCTCTGCGATTTGGTTCACGTGTGGGTGGTCCAGATACGAATCGACGCGTTCGCGGCAATCCCGGCGCGATTCTCATCGGCGAATCCTTATCTTGTGCGTCCCCGCAAGGTGCGGGGGTTCGCATAGGAGGTCCTCTATTGCCCACCACGCTCGTCCCCACCAGGCTCGTCTCGCCCAGGCTCGTCTCGCCCGTGCGAGAGAACCAGGCTCAAGATTCGCTGAGTACCGCTCCGTATTCGGAGAAGGTTGCCGCGTTTCTTCAGGAAGGCCACGAGACACCGTTCGTGGTCGTCGACCTGGAAGTGGTGGCAGAGCGCTACGACGCGTTACATGCGGCGTTGCCCGAAGCAGACATTTTCTACGCCGTGAAAGCCAATCCGGCACCGGAGATTTTGAATACGCTATTGGAGCGAGGCTCAAGCTTCGACGTGGCGTCGCCGGGCGAGATTGACATGGTGCTCGCGGCCGGCGCCACGCCCGATCAGATCTCCTATGGCAACACCATCAAGAAGCAGCGAGATATTGCCGGCGCGTATCGCCAGGGCGTGCGCATCTTTGCCTTCGATTCCGAAGCCGAACTGGCCAAGCTGGTGGCCGAAGCCCCGGGCTCGTTGGTGTTTTGTCGCATCCTCTGCAACGGGGAGGGAGCGGACTGGCCTCTGTCGCGAAAGTTCGGTTGCGAGACCGAGGAGGCCGAGCGACTTCTACTCATGGCGGCTGACGCAGGCTTCGAAGTGGGCGTGTCGTTTCATGTGGGCAGCCAACAGCGCGACGTGCATGCGTGGGATGGCGCCCTCGCCGAAATCTCCAGCCTTGCCCGGCGCCTCCTCGACGAAGGCGTGACGTTGTCGGTTGTCAACATCGGCGGCGGCTTTCCGGGCACATACCTCGATCCGATGCGCCCGGTCGAAAACTACGCTAAAGCCATCCGGGCCGCACTGCAGCGCCACCTCGAGCCATTGTTCGGACCAATCGGTGGAGTGAACTTTCCGCGTATCATCGCTGAGCCGGGGCGCTATATGGTGGCTGATGCCGGCGTCCTGCAGACCGAAGTCGTGCTCGTCAGCAAGAAGCATGTGCTCGACGATCGCCGCTGGGTGTATCTTGATGTCGGTAAGTTCGGCGGACTCGCCGAAACCATGGACGAGGCCATCAGGTACCGGTTGCGAACGCCCCACGATGGCCAAATGGCGGGCAACGTCACCATTGCCGGTCCGACCTGTGACTCCGCTGATGTACTCTACGAAAAGACTGATTACCGGCTGCCGCTCGCTCTCGAAGCCGGCGATTTAGTCGAAGTCCTTTCCACCGGTGCCTACACGACCACTTACTCGGCCATCGGATTCAACGGATTCGCGCCATTGCGCGCATACTGCGTATAGGGTCCCCAGGGAGGGGGCCAAAGCGCCCTCCCCCGTTGGTTGGGCCCGCTTGCTCGCGGCGCTCGTCGGGGCTGGCCCCCAACAAATAGACGGGGGAGGGGCGGGCGAGCAGGCAGAATGTGGCAATGCCTGAGAAGTTGGAGCTGACCGAACTTACGACTCTGAAGCGGTTGCCGGAGCGGGGGCGATTTGAGCGGGAGGTGATCGATGCGATCATTGATTCGGCGCTGATCTGCCATCTTGGATTTGTGGTGGATGATCAGCCGTACGTGATTCCGACGATCTGCGCGCGAGTGTCCGACACGCTGTATGTGCATGGATCGGCGGCGTCGCGGATGTTGCGCTCTATCGGCGACGGGCGTCGAGTGTGCGCCACCATGACGCATATCGATGGGTTGGTGGTCGCACGGTCGGCCTTTCATCACTCGATGAATTATCGATCGGTGGTGGTGTTGGGGTCGGCTCGCCTCGTCGAGGAAGACGACGAAAAGACGCTGGCCCTTGACGCGGTGGTCGATCATATCTTGCCCGGGCGTCCGAGTGAGGTGCGCGCCCATACCCGCAATGAATTGGCGGCCACAAAGGTGCTGGCGATGCCGATTACCGAGGCGTCGGCCAAGCTGCGCGTGGGCGGTCCGGTTGACGACGAGGACGATCTCGGCGCGCCGGTGTGGGCCGGAACCATCGCTCTTCGGGTCGTGGCCGGAGCCGCGGTTGCGGCCGGGGACCTCAGGCCAGGTATCGCCGTGCCCGCGTCGGTACGCGCCGCGCTGAGTCGGTAAAAGGACCGGCGACTGGGTTGTCGTGATCATCGAGTGCCGTGGGCCACGCCCGGCGTGTGCGGCTTGGTGGTGCACCCGGACGTGGGAAGGACCGTGACCGGGTGATGCTCGTCGATTTGCCCGTGTTCGCACACCCACCGGCGCCCGGCCCGGCTGTTGTGGCGCAGGCGCCGGTGGGTGTGCGCGAACGAGACGTGCTCAGTGAACCAAAGCCGTGGCGCGACGCCATCGAGTGAACGACGCTGGACCTGTCGGGCCCGTACCGGTCCGTGTTCAACACGGCCCTGCCCGACGCTTGCCAGGTCGCGGATCCGTTCCATGTGATCAAGCTCACCAACACCGCCGTCGATGACTGCCGCCGCCGCGTTGCGGCCCCGGTGAGCGAGCGTGTCGTTTTGTACGTCACCAACGCACCAACCGAAGCAATGAACAACTTGATCAAACGCATCAAACGAGTCGGGTTCGGATTCACCAAATTCGCCCGCTACCGCGCCCGAGCACTCCTCTACGCCAACAAACCCAACTGGAACCTCCTCCCCACCATCACACCCCGCTGAAATCCGAAGAACCCTATATATCGGGAGTATCAACGATTGATGAGACCGAATTGCCGAATGGCAGAAGGAACACCACAGTGTCGATCAGATTCGGGACGATCTCGGCAACGAACTTCTGGAATGGTTCGTTGGCCTGATGGACCTTGAACGAAACTCGCCCGGTTGGATAGCGACCAGGCTCGTGCATCCAAGCACCTGACGGACGCAGTCACCCTCGACGCGGCCCGCCCCAGCTGATGGCGAGCGAGTCGCCGTCCGCCACCACTCGACCAAGATGCCCGTATCCGCGGCGAACGCGTGGCCTCCCTCTTGGCGCTTCAGCGAGTGCCGCTCCGCTGCTTCGATCCGGCGTTGGGAACCGGGTAGGCAGCGGCGAACAGCTTCATGAGTTTCGGGAAGGTGGGGGTGAAGCGACCCTGGCCCCATTCGAGGTCGGGCTCGTTGGCCATGGCCTGGCTGAGCACTCCGACGATCAGCGTCGAGACGAGATAGACGGCGTCTTCGGAGTCGGCCTCAGGGCCGAGCTGGCCGGCGGCGACGGCGTCGGCCATCGCGGCGCGCTGGAGCGAAGCCATCTCGATGCTGGGGGCGAACGCTTCGGCGGATGGTTCGAAGTTCGGGACCGGGCGCCAGAACATCAGCTGGGCAGTCGCCCGGTTGGCGAGCGCCCAGCGCCCGCTGGCCTCGAGGCCCGCGGTCAAGGCGTCGAGCCCGGGTTCGGCGCGGGCCATTGCCTGACGCATGACATCGAGGTGTTCGACTTGACCGCGCCGGAAGAGGACATCGTAGATGGCCATCAGCGACGGGAAGTACTTGTAGATCGAGGGGGGCTGCACGCCGAGTCGGCGGGCTACCTCGGCCAGGCTGAGGCCATTGACCCCTTCCTCGGTCATCACCGCGGCGGCGATGTCGAGGATCTCCTCAATCGTCTCTTGGCGGCGTCGGTCGCGCCGGTCGGCTCGTTGCGGCGTCGGGGTCTGTGCTGTGGCTTCATCCTGCTTCATTAGGGGGGAGCGTAGCATATTCTTTGCTTGACAGCTAGAGCTAATAGTGCTAGCTTAAGATCCGTACCCAATGACGACATGGAAGATGGAGGACCGGATGCCCCCGAAGAACCAACGATGGTGGCTGACGAAGGACAGCCAACAGATCGTCATCAACGCCGCCCCCGCGCGCCTGTACGACATGGTGGCCGACCTGCCGCGCATGGGCGAGTGGAGCCCCGAGTGCCAACGCGTCGAGTGGGAAGGCGGCACCACCGGGCCGGCGGAAGGCGCCAGGTTCGTCGGCCACAACCGGGGCGGACCGCGGGGCCTCATCCGCTGGTCGCGTCACGGCCGTGTCCTCTGCGCAGACGCCGGACGAGAGTTCGCCTTCTTCACCGAGGAGGGGGGCCGGGAGTCCACCGTGTGGCGGTACCGCTTCGAGCCCGTCGACGGCGGCACGCGGGTAACCGAGTCCTACGAGGTGAGGTGGATCCCGGCCTGGGCTCGGATCGTCGACGTCCCCACCAACCGGCACCGCGAACTGCTGGAGGGAATGCGCCACACGCTCGAGCAGCTCAAGGTCGCGGCCGAAGCCGCCACCCCCACGCAGGATCAACCGTGACCCTGAGCGTGGCGCCCGGCGGCTATCTGCTCGACGGCGGTGAGGGTGAGGCGCTGTGGTTCTCCGGTGGTCTGCTCACCTACAAGACGACCGGCGACCAGACGTCCGGGAACCTGGCCGTCGCCGAGGTGTACGCGACGCGGGGCTTCGGGTCGCCGAGTCACCGGCATCACCACGAGCACGAGGCCTGGTACACCTGCGGATCGCCGGCGACCGCTTTGACCTTGCCACCCCCCGACCTTCCCCCGCGAGACGCCCCGCTCCTCGCCGCCGCCGAAACAGCACACGGGCTCGACATCCTCGAGCCCTCCTGAACCATCAACCACGAAGGAGACAGGTCATGATCACCACCTACAAGGCCGCACCCGACATCGACGTGCTGACATCGAGCTTCCCGATCCCGGGCTTCGGACTCGTTCCCATCAACGCGTTCGTCCTGCACGGTCCCGAACCGCTCCTGGTCGACACCGGCGCCGTCATCGAGCGCGAGGAGTTCATGACCGCGCTGCGATCGGTCCTCGATCCCGCCGACCTGAAATGGATCTGGCTCACCCACCCCGACTTCGACCACATCGGAGCCCTGCCACAGCTGCTGGCCGAGAACGCCGAACTCCGGATCATCACCACGTTTCTCGGAGTCGGCATCATGAGCCTCACCGCCCCCCTGCCGATGGACCGGGTCCACCTCCTCAACCCCGGGCAGAAGATCGCCGTCGGCGACCGCACACTCACCGCCGTCAAACCACCCGCATTCGACAACCCTTCGACAACCGGCTTCCACGACGACAAGTCCGGGGCGCTCTTCAGCTCCGACTGCTTCGGAGCACTCCTGTCAGTAGTGCCCGAAAACGCGGCTGACCTCTCCGACGACGAGCTGCGACAGGGACAAGTCCTCTGGGCCACCGTCGACTCCCCTTGGCTGCACAAGGTCGACACCGCACCGTTCGCAAGGGAGCTGGACGCCATCCGCGCGATCGAGCCCACCATGATCCTGAGCAGCCACCTGCCGGCCGCCTCCGGCAGCATAACGGAGCGACTGCTGGCCTCCCTCGCGGCCGTCCCGTCAGCGCAGCCGTTCGTCGGGCCGGATCAGGCCGCGCTTGAACAGATGCTGGCCCAGATGACAGCCGGAGGACCTCAGTAGTTCCGGCGGACCGGCACGTCACCCGTCAAACGGTCAGCCGGCGAGCGGACGCGTCCACGACGCGCCCCTCGCGGTGATGGCGATGAACACAGATCTGCGATCGGCACGCCGAAGACACCCCAACCGAGCAGAACGCGCGCCCATAATGCGCCCCGACGACGCCCCTCGGTCCCACTGAACCGCTGCTTGTCAGCCGGGCCACTATCGCGTGCGGAGACCTGGCCGGGCAACCCGACCCCGCTTAGATCCGAAGCGCCATTTTAGCGTTAGCCCTACTTCACGATTTCGATCGTGACCCGACGACTCTTGGCCAGGTTGGCGACCGGCTCCGAATCGCCCTTGGCGGCCGTCGAGAATGTCACGCTCTTTCCGGCCAGGCCGGTGGTGAGCGCAGCCTGAACGTTGGCGGCCCGCTGCTGCGACAAAGTCCGATTGTTGACGGCGTTGCCGTTCTTATCGGCATGGCCGACGATGTTGACCTTCGTTGCGTCGGGCAGACCCTTCAGGATCGTCACTGCCCCCGCGATCTTGGCCTGGGCCGCGGCGTCGAGAGCAGCGCTCCCACTGGCGAAATACACCGTGAGGTCTTCGGGGGTCAAGTCTCCGGCGGCGTTCGTGGTAGCCGGCACGAAGGCAACGGTCGTGGAAGGCCCAGCGAGGAGCGCGTTCACATCGAAGCCCGGCGGTAGCAGCACTTGGTCGATGGCGTGGATGACTCCGTTGGTGGCCGCCACGTCGGCCTTGATGACGGTGGATGCGCCATTGATCTTGACGGTCGTACCCTCCAGCGTGAGATTGAGGTCGTCGCCTTCTACCGACTTCACCGTCCCGGCCTTTAGGTCGGCGGCCTTGAGCGCGCCGGGAACGACGTGATAGGTCAGGACCTTCGCGAGGGCGTCTTTGTGGGCGAGCAACGCATCAAGCACGCCCGCGGGCAGGGCCTTGAACGCGTCGTCAGTGGGGGCGAAGACGGTGAACGGTCCTGGACCCTTGAGGGTCTCAGTGAGCCCGGCGGCCCCGACTGCGGCGGTGAGCGTCGAGAACCCCCCCGCGGCGCCGGCCGTCCCTAGAAGGTCGGCCGTCGCAGGGCCGGTGGTAGTCGAGGCGGCGGCAACGCTGGTGGTAGTCGAGGCGGCCGGAGCGCTGGTGGTAGTCGGGGCGGCGGCAGCGCTGGTGGTAGTCGTGGCGGCGGCACCGACCGGGGTGCCTGGAGCATCGGTTACGACGGGGGTGGTTTGCGCCGGAGTCGTGTCGGCGGCCACTGCGATCGTCGTCTCGGTGGTTGCGTCGCCCGCGTCCTTGTCGCCTTTACCGCACTTGTTGAGCGCCAACGCGATCAGACCCGCGATGATCAGCAACGGGATCAACGCCAGCAATGCCTTGCGCCTACGTTGGTCTGGTGCGGCACCGCCGCCAACCCCTAAGGCTCCCGCACCGGCCGCTCCGGCGGTGACCATCCCCGCCTTGCCCGCGGTCGTGATGGCGCCGAGCCCGGGCCGCACGGCGGTAAGTGGACCGACCCCCTTCAGCAGGTCGCCGGCCCCCGGAACCGAACTCCATTCGAGGGTGCCGATTTGCGAACGCAGCCAGTCGAGGTCACCTGACTCGAGGCGGCGACCCAGCTCCTCGAACTCGCCCATCGGTAAACGATCGCGCAACCATGCAAAGTCTCCATTGCCATACCGCTCCCGGAACCACGGGATGTCATTGGCCTTCAGTCGTTCCAGAAAATGGCGCAGCTCGGTGATATTGGGAAGATCGCTCATGCGTGTGGGCTCCTGATCGAGGTCTCGGAAACGAGGCCAGCCCACCATAATGGCCAGTCTCGCCCACCCCCCGTCTCCAACCGGTCACCTAAGATCGATGCCGTCGAAGCATCGACCAGCAGCGAGGGTGCCCGCACTACGCTTCGCGCAGGTGCCTCGAAACAAGCAACGTACGCTTCGCGACGCATTGGCCTTTCGCACGTTTCGATTGGTATGGATAGGCGTGTTCGCGTCGAACATCGGCACGTGGATGCAAAACGTGGCGTTGGGGGCCTTCGCCTTTCGACTCACCGGCAAGTCGAGCTTCGGTGCGATCCTCGGCTTGGCCCAACTAGGCCCCCAACTCGTCCTGGCGACGGTCGGAGGCGTCCTCGCCGACACCCGAGATCGCGTTCGACTCATGCAAGTCATGCAGACAGGGATGATGATCGTTTGCGCGGTCCTTGCGGTCGAGGTGCACGCCGCCGCGCCCTCGAAAGTGTTGCTGTTTTGGACGGTCGTCTTCCTTGGGGTCTGCAATTCGTTGAATGGGCCGGTGTTCAACTCGCTGCTTCCCGGCCTGGTACCTCGCGAAAATTTGCCGGGCGTGATCGCGCTCATGTCAACGCAGCTCAACCTATCGCGGGTAATTGGGCCGGCTATCGGTGGCCTCTTGCAACCGAAAATTGACGTATGGGGAGTGTTTCTGCTCAATGCGATCAGCTATCTCGCCGTCATCATCGTGCTGGCATTGGTTGCGATCCCGCCAGAAGCTCGACAGGTGAAGACCACCACTTCAGAGTCCTTCGCAGAGCGGTTGCGAGGAGGATTTCGTGAAGTTCGCCGCGATTCACTGGTGCGTCGGATGGTCGGATCAATTACTTTCTTTTCGATATTCAGCCTAACGTTTCTCACGATGATGCCGGTGATCGCCGCCCGTCACTTCCACATGGATACCAAGGGTCTTTCCTACGGATTGCTCTATGCCGGTTTCGGTGTCGGGGCTGCGATCGGTGCGCTGGCCGTGGGATCGGTCCTCGGAGGACGCGATGCGCTGCCCTACGTACCTTGGGCGTTGCTGGCTTTTGCCGGCGCTTTGGCGGTTTTCGGTACGACCACCCACCGAACGATCGGATACCTCTTCGCCCCGTTGTTGGGTGCGGCCTACTTTGGTGGCGTCACCTGTATGTCGACCCGGTTGCAGATGCATTTGCGCAATGAAGTACGGGGCCGAGTCATGGCCATTTGGATGATGGGCTTCGGAGGCACCATTCCGCTGGGCGGACTGGCCGGTGCGTGGATCGCCGACCACCGCTCGGTCTCCACCACGACGCTGATCGGTGTCTTCGCCGCGATATTGTTGGCAGTCTACTGGTTCTTCACTAACAATCTCCGGAGAGCAGCGGCGTCGACGGAGTTATCAGGAACGCAGTGACCTGAGCATCGATGCACGCATTGCCCTGGCCGACGATCGCGTGTCCGGCGGCGTTGAAACGGATCAGAGGCGCGCCCAAGTCGGTGGCCAGCGCTTCGGCCCATCGCAACGAAGACCGGACGTCATACGTCGTCGCAACGATCACGGTCGCCAAGCCCGTACCCGCCGTGAGAGTGCGGCGCGCCAAAGTCGCATCGATCGTCGGAAGGTGGGGGACGGGCCACGCCCGGCACCGTTGCGCCCCGTAGCGCCGTGCCGAGTAGGCCCCAAAATGGCGGCTCGGTGGCGGACCCTTGTCGGGTCGCTGCGGATCACGACAGAGGTAGGCCTCGAACGCCCCTACGTCGGCGTTGCCGGGCGGGCGAAACGAGCCGGCGTCCACGCCGAGCACGGCCGCGGCGGAGGTGAGCCACGTCGTCGATCCGCTCGCCGTATCGTTGATCACCTGCGCAAGGGAGCGGAAGTTGCCGGCGGCGAGAAGGGTGACCATCACCGTCTCGAAGGTGGCGCGGTCGATTGTGGTGTGGCCCACGCCGGTGGCCGGTAGCGGACCGCGTGCGAAGCGGGCTTCGGCCGCCTCGAGGGTCGGCTCGGCGCCGCGTCGGGCGAGCACGCAGCCGGGGCCGCCGGTCGCAGGCGCGGCGCCTCCGGATCCGGCGCGATCGCAGTCGTGAAGAAAGGCGGCCAGCGTGGTCTCCAAGGCCGCGATGTGCCCGGCCAACGCCGGCTGATCAGGGTCCACCGGCCCGTCCATGACTACCGCCCGCAGGTGACCGGAAAATCGGCGCCGGTACGCCATCGCGAGACGTGACCCGTAGGAGTAGGTCAGCATGCTGATAGTCGGTTCACCTAGCGCGGCGCGGGCGGCGTCGACATCGCCGGCCATGGCATCGGAGTCGATGAACGCCAGCAGTCGACCACTGAGTTGGCCGCACGAATGGGCATACGACGCCGCAGTGACAGCGCTGATCGTGGTGCCCTTCAGGGCGGACCCCTCGCAGCGCACCGGTGTGGCCCGCTCTGTTCCGCGCGGTTCGACTCCGACGATGTCGAAGACCTCCGTCAGCGCGTCGGGCAGAGGCAAGTCACGGACGAGGTCAATGGCGGATGCGCCGGGCCCACCGGGGTTGACGAACAATGCCCCGATGCGGCGTTTCGGCCCATGCGCCACCCGCCGGGCCAAGGTCACGGTAATAGACGTTCCTGACGGATGGTCGTAGGAGAGCGGCACGCTCAGCGGCGCGCATTGCACCGCCACGAGCGAAGCGTCACACGGCTTCCAATCGAGCAGCAGAGGCGACTCGACAGTGGTCGGGAGGGGCACGGTGGCGAACGTTGGACGGGTGGCCCCGGCGAGCACGGCGGCGAGCGCCCCCGTCGGGGTCGTCGTCGCCCCGAACAGCGCAACCGCGACCAGCGCGGCACACCGCGCCGACACCGGGACGACCCTCCGGCCGACCCTTTTCAACACGTCAGGGTGGCTGGCGGCAGGGTGAGGTCACGCAAGAACGACACGACCGCGTCGTTGATGCAAGCGTTGGAACGCCCGAGACTGACATGGCCAAGCCCGACGCGGGTGAGCAGATGGGCGCCAAGTTCGGCGGTCAGCCGCTGACTCCACGGATAGGGCGTCTCGATGTCGAAGGTCGTCCCAATCACGAGCGCAGGCCCCGCAAAAGACCCGCCAAGGGGTCGGGTTACGGCCCGAACCGGCCATCCCGAACAGTTGAGCGTGGCGCCGAGAAAGGCTGCGTATTCGACAAAGTGCGGTGCCGAAAGGGTCACCGGCCCACTCGGCAACTTGGCGTCGATGCAGCCGACGGCGAAGAGGGCGCTCGTGACTTCGTTAGGCGCAATGGACGGGGCCGCGATCTGTGAACGCGATTGGCGGAGTTGGCTCACGGTTCCTTCGAAGAGCTTGAGCGTGGCCGCGTCGGGAGTGCGGGCCAGAGCCGAGAGTGAGCCGGCCAAGACCGCCCCGGAACCGACCGAGAGGCCGTCAAGTATCGTTCGTTCGAAACGGAGGCGCAACGTTGTGCCGGTGTCGGCGTCGGGTAACTTGGCCAGCGCCGAGGCGATCTGCTCCAAGTGCACGAGCGGATCCACCCCATCGTTGAGCGGACAACTCTTCACGGGCTCGGAAGCGCAAGCGTCCCCGAATGCGCGTAGGGTTGATTCCCACGCGGCCACACGCTCTTGCAACCTTTGGGCGCCGACGGTGGCGAGATCTTCAGGGCTGTCGGCGAGGAACGCGCGAATATGCGAAGGAAAGAGTTGGGCGTACACGGCGCCGAGGTACGAGCCCCACGAGAGCCCGACGAAGCTGATCTTGTCTTCCCCCATTGCGTCGCGAACTCGGTCGATGTCGCGCGCCGACGACACGGTGTCGACGTGGGCCGCGAGGTTTCCGGCTCGTTTGGCGCAGGCCGCGCGGTAGGCGCGAAACACTTCGGCGATGGTGCCATCGGGGATGGTGGCCACAATCGATGCGAACTGGCACGGTAGTTCGGTGGCCCCCACAGCCCGCGGCTCGACGCCAATGATGTCGAACGTGGCCAACACTTCCGCGGGTAACAACTTCTCGACTTCCTGCACGGTGTCGAGCGCCGAGTTTCCGGGCCCGCCGGGGTTGATGACGAGCGATCCGATGCGGCGCGAACCATCGCCCGCCGGGCGCCGGATCACGCCGATTTCGACCTTGGAGCCGTCGGGCGCGGCGTAGTCGAGCGGGCTCTTCATCACCGCGCAATCGAATGCGCCGCACGGGGCCCAGTCGAGGCCTCGCCCTACGAGCACGGCCTTCGGATTGGTCGTGGCGGTGGGACCGGGGGTGACCGCGGTCGGCGGCGTCGCCAAGGTCGCCACGGTTGTGAGGTTGGCCACGGTCGCCGGTGTTGTCAGGCCCGCCACCGTCGCCAGGGTTGTGAGGTTCGCCACGGTGGTCGGTGTTGTCAGGCCCGCCACCGTCGTGACGTCGCTCGGGGCTGGATCGGTCGGTGTGGTCGGCGCCAGCGCAGTGGCCGACGCCACCGTGGTGGCGCCCGCGGCGACGGACGCATCCACAGAAGGGGCACCCACAGAGGGGGCCGACGGCGCGACGACGTTGGGTCGGACGCTGGTGGTGGGGGCCGCCGAAGTCGCCGGTGCACCCGAGTTGTTCGACCCTCCGATACTGGACGCGATGAGCACGCCGATCAGCGACACGCCCGCCAATCCAATGGCGGCAAGCCGGCGGGACTGCACTTTGGGTCAGCCGGCCACGCCGTAACGGGCACTCAAGGAGGCCACCACTTGGTGGAAGCCGGTCATGGTGTCGTGCACGATCTCCGCCACTGAACGGACCGACTCGATTCGGCCGACCACCTGACCGGCGAGCGCCAAAGCCGCTTCCATGTCGCCCCCAAAGTAAAGATCCATGGCTCCGGCCATTTCGGTCATGGCGACATGGTCTTCGTGTTCGAGGCGGTTCGAACGCTCAGTGCGCAGCGCTCGCAGGCCCGGCTTCGAGAAACGGTTGAGGAAAACCGTGTCGGTCTCGGCCGCGGCCACGATCGCGTTCTTCCAATTTTCGTGCACCGGTGACTCCGACGACGACACCATGCGGCTGCCCATTTGCACTCCCTCGGCTCCGAGTGCGAACGCCGCGGCCATGGTCGGCCCGTCGGTGATGCCCCCGGCCGCGATGATGGGCACCGTCACCTTCGATGCGACGAGCGGTAGCAGCACCATCGAAGCCACGTCACGCGGGCTCTTGAAGCCGCCCCCCTCGCCGCCCTCGACGACCAATCCGTCAACGCCGGCTTCGACCGCCTTTAGTGCCCCGGCGAGGGTGGGAATGACATGGAAAACGGTGAGCCCGGCCGCCTTCAGGGTGGCTGTGTACTTTGTCGGGTCGCCAGCGCTGGTGGTGACGAACTTGACGCCTTGATCGATCACGAATTGCGCAATGGCGGGGTCCTTGACAAAGGCCTGGGCGATGTTGACCCCGAAGGGTTTGTCGGTCAGGTCGGCCATCTTGGCGATCTCGACTTTGACCGCCTCGAGGTCACCAGACGACGTCTCGATGATGCCGAGCCCTCCCGCGTTGCTAACCGCACTGGCCAGTTGCGAGCGGGCGATCCACCCCATCGGGGCCTGCACGATGGGATAGCGCACCCCGAGTATCTCGGTGACGCGGTTGCGGATCGGGGCGGGGGACGGGCCGGGCATCCGCCCATCCTCGCGCGCTACCGAGCGTGAGGTGATGCTTGCGGGGCGCGAGGACGTGGGACTCACCTTCTTGATCACCGGTGACGTAGGCGCCGGTGATCAGCTGGAGTGCGTTTACGACGCCCGACGCATCGCGATGGAAGGCCGCGAGCCGAGGTCGGGATCCATCGCACCGATGAGCGTGTCGATCGCAGAGCGGGCTTCCAGCCAGGCATAGAACGGCCCGGCGGGCGCCGAATGCACACGGGACAGCCGTCCTGCGGCGGCCACGATCTTTCGCTCCACCACGCGGCGGCCGAACCCGAACACCGATCGCGAAGGAAGCAACCCCACCCGGCCGCCGAGTTCGTACAGCAGAAGGGCGCCGTGCAGGTCGACCAAGTCTTGGCGAAGGGAACGGACGCCGCTATCGAGCAGCGTGGTCGTCAACTGGGCCGTGACGGCGTCGAGTACTTCGGTCACGTCGACGGCCCGGGCCGAGACGTCGATCCATTCCGCGTGTAGTTCGTCAAGGGGCGAATCGGGGAGGAGCGAATCGGGAAGGGTTGAGCCGTCCAGACCAAAATCAACCGGAGGGGATTCATCGAGATGGACGGAAGTTTCCATATCTATATCATCGACCTTGGATGTCCATGAATGTGATGAAAAGGTAGGTGTTCATGGACTGTTCATTGGTCAACTGTCACCCGGTCATCGGTCACGTCATCCGCCTCGTCTCGGCTCAGGTCAGTTCCGAGGGTGTGGCCGGGCGAATAACCCCGTCCCATTCGGACCGCTTTGCGCACGATCGACCGCAACGCCACTTCGTCGGTCCCCGCGGCCACCAGGTCACCCACGCGGGCTTCGAGTTCGGCTGCCAGTGCATCCTGGGCGCCGCCTTGGTTCGACCCCCGCGTGACGGCGTTGGCGGTGATGAGGCAAAGCATGGCGATCGCGCCCACCATTCCGGCCGTCACCGCGGCGCCGTTGTTGTCGGCGATCGAGGCCGCGATCATGGCCCCGATCGACCCCAGGCAAAACACGGTCACGACCCACTTCAGACTTCTCAGCGTCACTGTTGCATTATGGGTCGATGAACGCCGCCACCGACGACCGCGTGTACTTCCGTCAGCTGCTGTCCGGAAGAGACTTCGCCAAACAAGACCAGATTGCGCAACAGATGGTCAACTTCGCCTACCTCGTGGGCGACCGCCACACCGGGGAGTGTGTGATCGTCGATCCGGCGTACGCCGTGGCCGACCTCATCGGTGTGGCCGAGGCCGACGGAATGAGGGTGACGGGAGCGCTGGTCAGCCACTACCACCCTGACCACGTCGGTGGCTCGTTCATGGGTCATTACGTCGAGGGCGTGAAGGAACTGCTGGGCCTGCCCGGGGGGGGAGTGCCGGTCCACGTTAACGGCAACGAGGCGTGGGGGGTGCGGCGGGTGACGGGCTGCGAGGAGAATGACATGGTGCAACACGAGTCCGGCGACGTGTTGCTCGTGGGCGAGGTGCCGATCACGTTCTTGCACACGCCCGGTCACACACCGGGCAGCCAGTGCTTCTTGGTCGACGGCCGCCTCGTATCGGGCGACACGCTGTTTCTCGAAGGGTGCGGGCGGACCGATTTGCCGGGGGCCAGCGTGGAGCAGATGTACGAGTCATTGAACAATGTGCTGGGCCGCCTGCCCGACGACACAGTCGTGTACCCGGGTCATCTGTACTCACCCGAGCCTTCGGCTCCGATCGGCGAGATCCGCAAGACCAACTATGTGTACCGGTTCAAGACCCTCGAACAGTTCCTCACGATGTTCGGCCAGGGGTGAGGCCCGGCCAGGATCATGTTCGCTTGAGCTGATCGAAGACCTTCCGGGCGATATCGGCGCGTCCGGTGTACACGCCGTCGACGCCCGCGGCGGCCACCTCGGCGAGCGTCTTCGGGTCGTCGATGGTCCACGTGTACACGGCCATCCCGTGGTCGTGGTCCCACCGGACCGACGCGGTGTTGATCAGTTTACGCGTGCCGGTGCTGTACGGCGGTTGGCCGATCGGGGCCGGCGAACACCACGAAGACCCCGACGCGCGGGCCGCCTGCATGACCGGCACCAACGCGTCGGTGACGGTCGTCGTGACTTCAGGACAGATCGGCTTGAAACTGTCGATGGCGAGGTCGGTGGCGGCGCTGATGTATACGTCGCCGGTGCGGTGGAGTCGCCGGATGAGGTCGCACATCGTTCGTTCTCCGCCCGCTACTTTGAACTCGAGCGACACCTGGCGGTGCGGGAAAGCTTGAAGAAACGCTTCAACAGTCGGAATCCGAACGTTGTGACCCCGGAGCGTGAACTTGCCGTTCGGCGCCCTCCATGTGTACGCCGCGTCGAGGCGCTCCAGGTCGGCGAGAGTGTGGGCGGCTATTGAGCCGGTTCCGTTCGTCGTTGTGGCCAGGTTGTCGTCGTGGGATGCGACCAGAGCGCCGTCCTTTGTCACGCGCACATCGGCGTCGACCACATCTGCTCCCGCCGCGACTGCCGCTCGTTGCATTTCGATGGTGTTGGGCGGACCGAAGTATGTGCTGCTCGCATGCGCAATGACCAATGGCTTGGCGCTGCGGTAGGGGCTCACCGGACAACCCGTGGCCCCGGCGGCGGCCGCAACCGGCGCCAAGACCAGAGCGGTCGCCGTGAGCCAGATAGACCGCAGGGGCAGGCGTCGACTGGGGATTTGGTCGTTGGGCACACCTCCATTGTGTCGCCGATTCGTGAGGGCTCGGTGTTCGCCGCCTTAGAGCGCCAACTGGCGGAGTTATTTCCTAGCGGAGTCATTTCCTAGCGGACCTAATCCAAACTGCGTATCATGGCGTCCATGGGCCGAGCCCATTGTTGATGACGACGAGTGGGTGCCGAACCCTGACGAGGTGACCATGCCGGAAGGCCGCATTCATCGCCGACTGTCCGAGCTCATTGCTGCGGCAGCTGGGAGGGGTCTCGGTGATGGGTGGGAAGTCGACAGCAATCTCAACTGGTATCCCGACGACCACGGAACGGCCATGGCCCCTGATGTGATGGAGTTACCGACTGGGGTCGAAACCATCGAAGACCCCGACGCCGGCTTGTCGTCGTATCGCCAAGACAAGAACGGCGGCCCTGCGCCCAAGGCGGTGGTCGAGATTATCGTCCCCGAGCGATACGTACATCTCGGTGTTGACGAAAGCCCACAGGTATCAGCGACTCGGCACGGTGAGCTATGTGGTGTTGCCCTACCCGGGAATCCCGCAGGTGGAGCGGTTGGCGCCGGGTGATGCGGCACGAGTTCCGTGGTTGGAGAGGGCGTGTCCGGAGCTGGGTGGAATCTCGTTCATCATGTACGGCGAGCAGCTCGCCGTACGCACTCACGACGGGCTTGTCGTTCCCTATGGCCAACGTCTGGCGGAAGTGCTGGAGATCGCCCGCCAACAATCGGCCCGCGAACAGGCTGAGGCGGGCCGCGAACAGGCTGAGGCGCGGGCCGAGGCTTTGGCGGCCCAGGTGCGGGCCGCAGGACTCACCCCCGCGTTATAGGGCTCTGTTTCGTACCGGTTTCATGGTGGCCGGATGGGAGCGAGAAGCTACGAGGCTGGCCACGGCCGTGCGGCGACCCTGTCGCGTTCTACACAGGAGCTGCTCCGGCGTATCCGACAACGGCTATCGATAGGTGGTCGACCCAAGGGCGGTGCTCGCGGCCTCGACTACGGCGGCGGCGGGAAGCGCGGCGTCGATCATCACCACGTCGGTCTCGTCGGGGCCGGGCTCCTCGAGAGCGGCGAACTGACTGTCGACCATGCTCGTACCCATGAAGTGGCCGACCCGACTCTCGACCCGGCGCATCACGTCGGCCCGGTCGACGGCCAGATACACGAATCGGACGCCGCCCGCGCGCCGCAACAGATCGCGGTAGCTCTTGCGGAGCGCGGAGCAAGCCAGCACCACGTCATCGCCTCGCGTGAGCTCGTGCAGCAGTGCCTTCAGCCACGGCCAGCGGTCCTCGTCGGACAGCGCGATGCCGGCGCTCATTTTCACGATGCTGGCGGGCAAATGGAACTGATCGGCCTCGACGAACCGGGCGCCGAACCGGGGCGCCAGGGCCTCGGCCACGCTCGACTTGCCGCTGCCGGCGACTCCCATCACGACGATCCGTACGGGCGGGCGGGTTGGTTGGGCAGCCGACCCCCGGCCGGTCGCTGCCGGCACGGCCCGGGTCGGGTGAGAACCGGCACGGGACGTGACTTGCGACCCAACCAGATCTCCACTGTGGTCACGGTTGACCCAAGCCTCGGCGCCGAGAGTGATGGCTGCTCCTACCGAGCGAGCGGCCGGTATTTGAGGCGGTGGGGTTGGTCGGCCTCGGAACCGAGTTCCTTGTGTCGCACGACCTCGTAGTCGGCGAAGTTGCCCTCGAACCACCGCACCTGCGAGTCGCCCTCGAAGGCCAGCACGTGTGTGCAGATGCGGTCGAGAAACCACCGGTCGTGGCTGATGATCACGGCGCACCCGGGAAATGCGAGGAGGGCTTCTTCAAGGGCCCGCAGGGTGTCGATGTCGAGGTCGTTCGTGGGTTCGTCGAGGAGCAGCAGATTGCCGCCCGACTTGAGCAGTTTGGCGAGATGCACCCGGTTGCGCTCCCCGCCCGAAAGGTCACCGACTTTCTTCTGCTGATCGGACCCTTTGAAGTTGAAGCTGGCGCAATACGCCCGCCCGTTGATCTCACGGCCGTTGAACTTGAAGATGTCGATGCCATCGGTGATTTCTTCGTAGACCGACTTCTGAGGGTCGAGGTCGTCACGCGACTGATCGACGTAAGCGGCCTGTACCGTCGAGCCGACGCGTAGCGTGCCCGAGTCAGGCTGCTCCTGACCCACGATCATGCGAAACAGCGTTGTCTTGCCGGCGCCGTTGGCCCCGATCACGCCGACTATTCCGGCCGGTGGGAGCGAGAAGGAGAGATCGTCGATGAGCAGGCGATCCCCGAAGCCCTTGTTCAAATGATCCACTTCAATAACGATGTCGCCGAGGCGGGGCGGGGTCGGGATGACGATCTCGAGCCGGGCCGACCGGCCTTCGTTGGCCGCCGATTCGGCCAGCAATTCCTCGTAGGCCGACAGGCGGGCCTTCGACTTGGCCTGGCGGGCCCGCGGTGACTGGCGCACCCACTCGAGTTCTTGAGCGAGGGCCCTTTGGCGGGCCGACTCGGTCTTCTCTTCCGACGCCAAGCGGGTGCGCTTCTGGTCGAGCCAGCCCGAGTAGTTGCCCTCGTAAGGAATGCCGGTTCCCCTGTCGAGTTCGAGGATCCAGCCGGCCACGTTGTCGAGGAAGTAACGATCGTGGGTGACGGCCACCACGGTGCCCGTGTAGTCCTGCAGCGTGCGCTCGAGCCACGCCACCGACTCTGCGTCGAGATGGTTGGTGGGCTCGTCGAGTAGCAGCAGGTCGGGCTTGGACAGCAACAACCGGCACAACGCGACGCGCCGCCTTTCGCCGCCCGACAATGTGGCCACGTCGGCGTCGCCGGGCGGGCAGCGCAGCGCATCCATGGCGATGTCGAGCTGACGGTCGAGGTCCCACGCGTTGGCTGCGTCGATCTTGTCCTGCAGGTCGGCTTGCTCAGAAAGCAGCTTGTCGAAATCGGCGTCAGGGTCGCCCATGGCCTCGCAGACTGCGTTGTAGCGATCAACCAGTCCGGCCAGTCCGGCCACGCCTTCGCGCACGTTGGCGGCCACATCTTTGGTCTCGTCGAGATTTGGCTCCTGGGAAAGGAAGCCGACGGAGAACCCAGCGGTGAGTTTGGCGTCGCCCGTGAACCCGTCGTCGACCCCGGCCATGATCTTGAGCAGGCTCGACTTGCCCGACCCATTCGAGCCGAGCACGCCTATTTTCGCTCCCGGCCACATCGAAAGGTTGATGCTCTTCAGCACCTGGCGATCGGGCGGGTAGTAGCGGTTGAGGTCGCGCATCGTGTAGATGAAGCGTGACTTGTCCATGTGCTCATGAGGTTGGTTCTTAGGGCCGGCCATAGCGGGGGGCGAGGTTAGTGGCTGGATGGGCCGGGCTCAATCGCCGCGGTACAGGGCGGCCGCGATCGCTACTGGGTGAACCAGAACTCGATCTCCGACGTCTCCACTTCGAAGCGGGCGGCGTGGCGCACCATGATCGGCACATGATACCAAGCCCCTTGGCCGTAGCGGGTCTCGACTCCGTCGACGCTGAGGATGAGTTCGCCCTGGGTTATGACTCCGACGTTGTCTGTTGGATGGTCGTGTTCTGCGATAACGGTGCCCGGCGGATAGCTGGCGAACAACACATCGCAGTTGTTGGCCACGAGTCGGTGTGCGTCGAACGGTCCGGCGAACGCCGGCAGGGTAGCGATTTCGGGTGGAAAGTGACTCATGGTTTGACTTTCGGTCGGAGGAGTTCGTAGATGACTTCCATCGCTTCCAACAGCCGCGCTCGGTCGCTTCGGTTGAGGTCGGACACCTGCGCATCCATTCTGGCGTTAGAGCGGTCCACGACCTCTGCGAGAAGCCTTGTGCCGCGGTCGGTGAGGGTGATGGACTTGTGGCGCCGATCGCTCGGATCGGGCGTTCGACACACGCGTCCAGCCTGCTCGAGGCGCGAAACCAGCCGGCTCACGTAGCCAAGGTCGAGATCGAGCGCTACGGCGAGCGCCCCGGCCTCGACGCCACCCAGTCGATCTATCGTGAAGAGGCAGCGTGACTCTGCGATCGTGAGGTCGAGGCCTTCGTGGCGATCATCAAGTGCGCCGATCTGCTCGGTGTAGAAGCGATTGAACGCACGCATGCGAACTGCGGCCGACGGTGGTCGAAGCATGCCCGGCATAGTACTTGCTGTACGGCAACTATTATCAAGGACAGGATTCCGCCGCTTCGGCTGCGGGTCTGGCTTGCCTCCGGCTCGGCCGTCCGGTAGACCCTCGTCATGTCTTCGGAGGCGCGCGCCGGTTTGAACGATCTCGTGGTGGTCGAGATGGCCGGGTCGAGGGCGGGCGCGTACACGGCGAAGCTGCTGGGCGATCTCGGGGCGACTGTCGTGTTGGTCGAGCCGGCCGGCGGGGCGCCCCTGCGCTCGGATCCGGCCGTTTGGGCGGCCTGGGTGACCTCCCGGTCGATCATCGTGACTTCTGGCTCTGCGGCCGCGGCCCAGTGGTTGGAGCGGGCCGATGTCGTGATCGAGTCTTCGGCCGACCGGCCGCTGCCGCCTGCCGCCGCGGCTCGCTCCGAAGCCATCCGCGTCCGCATCTCGCCGTTCGGCTCCTTTGGGCCGTACTCCTCGTGGAGGGGCGCCGACATCGTCGATCAGGCCATTGGTGGGCACCTTTACCTCAGTGGTGATCCCAAACGAGATCCGCTGCAAGGCCCGGCCGGACAAGGCGCCCTGGCCGCGGGTGTGTACGGAGCCATCGGGGCAATGGCGGCGTTGCACTCCCGGCGCCGCGGCGTGAGTGACGGGGTCGAGGGCCAGATCGTCGAGGTGACCCATCACGAGACGTTGGCGGCTCTTCACCAGTTCACCGACGTTCGCTACACGCACGGGCACGAACGGCTCAGCCGTATGGGCAATCGGTACGCGGGTCCGGGCAGCCCGATCGGCATGTACCCGGCCGGCGACGGATGGATTGCCCTCACCATCGCCACTGGGCCTCATTTCGAGATATTGCTGGCCCTGAGCGGACTCGATCATCTGTTGGACCATCCCGAGATCACGTCGATGACCGACTTGCAGTTGCGGGGAGACATCTTTGATCCGGCGCTCACCGAATGGCTCAGTCATTACACGGTGGCCGAGGCCGTCGAGCTGTTGCAATCGGTGCGCCTGGCGGCGGGACCGGTGCTCACCATGACCGAGCTGCTCGACGATCCGCAGTTGGCCGTGCGGGACTGGTGGGTGCAGGCCGAGACCGAAGAACGGACGGTGAGGCTGCCCGGACGGCCGTTCCGCATCGACGGCTGGGCCTGGAACGCCGGTCAGGCGCCAGGCACGGGCGCGGAGTCCGTGGGTCCGCCGACTGTCGAGCCGGGTCGGGGGCAACCCACGAACCGCAAGCTCGCCACCGCCCCGCCCCCTGCCCGTCCCCTCGACGGGTTGCGGGTCCTCGACCTGACGAGGGTGTGGGCCGGGCCGCTGGCCTGTCGCATCCTCGCCGAACTCGGCGCCGACGTCGTGATTGTCGAGGCCCCCTGGGGCCGGATGCCGCTGGCCGTGCCCCAGTCATACGCCGAAGCCACCCGCTTCTTTCCAGACAACGTCTCGACGCCCAACCCCTGGAACCGCAACGGCTTCATCAACAAGTTCGCCGTCGAGAAGCGATCTCTGTGCCTCGATCTCGCGGTAGCCGAGGCGCGAGCCGTATTCGAGAATTTGGTTGCGTCCGTCGACGTTGTGGTCGAGAATTATAGTCCGCGTGTGATGCCCAATTGGGGCCTCGACGCCGCGCGCCTCCATGAGCTGAATCCGCACCTCATCTATATGACGATGCCGGGGTACGGGCGGACCGGTCCGGCGCGCGATTACAGCGCGTACGGACCGGTAATCGACTCCCACGCCGGGTTGTCGACCCTTATGGGATATCCCGAACTCGACGCGTGGAAGTGCGGCATTGCGTGGCCCGATCCGGTAGGCGGCATTCATGGGGCCCTAGCCGTGTTGGTCGCCTTGTGGGGGCGCGAGACCGGCACCGGACCATCTGGCCCGACCATCGAGGTGGCTCAGTTCGAGACCGCGGTCGCCATGATCGCCGATCGCCTGATCCGGGCTCAGGTCGACGGACGGAACCCGCCCATCCTCGGCAATCGCCATCCTCTATGGGCGCCGCATGGCGTGTACCCATGCGCGGGCGACGACCGATGGCTGGCCCTCGCCGTTCCCGACGACGACGCGTGGACCGGTCTGTGCGGGGCCGCGGCGTTGCCATCCTCCTGGCGGGCCTGGACCGTCGAGCACCGCCGCTCGGCCCACGACGAGATCGATGCTGCCATCGGTTCCTGGAGCCGGGGCGTGCCCCACGAGGTGGCCGCAATTCACCTTCAGGCCGCGGGAGTACCGGCCGCACCCGTGGTCGACGGGGGTGAGATGGTCGAGGATCCGCATCTCGCGGCCCGGGGCTACTACACGCACCTCGCCCATCCCGACGCCGGTACGCACGCTTGGGGTCCGGTCATGACGGCTCGGCTTTCCGGCACGCCCGCCGCAGTGACCCGCCCGGCGCCGGGCCTTGGCCAGCACAACCGGGAGGTGCTTCGCGACTGGGCCGGGCTCGATGATGCGGGCATCGACGCGCTCATTGCCAGTGGCGCAGTGGCCGATCGGCCGCCCGGCTGACCCGGCTCGACATCGTTCATGTAGCAGTTCGGCGCCCGAGGCGCGCCCCAACTGCTACATGAACGGGGATGGGCCCGCGCCACCGTCGACTCGCAGCGTCTGTCCCGTGACCCACTCGGCGCCCGGACTGCACAAGTATGCGATTGCGTTGTAGAGATCCCGGCTGGTTCCAAGTCGCTTGACCGAGTTGCCGGCCACGATCCGGTTGGCGTCCGGCAGTGCACTCACCGCGGCCTCGAATGCGGAGATTCCTGGAGCGACGCAGTTGACAGTTATGCCCATGTCGCCGACCTCGCGCGCCATTCCCATCGTCATATGCTCGACGGCGTTCTTGGTGAGCAGGTATGGGCTGCCTCCGTTGCAAGAAGCCATTGAGGAAATGTTGATCACCCGTCCGTAGCCGTTCGCAACCATGAGCGGCACCGCAGCCTGATAGCACCGCAGTGTCCCGGTGACATTCACCGCCCAGGCGGCCTCCCACAGGTCGTCCGGGCAGTGCAACAAGCCGGCCTCGTTCATGCCTCGCCAGAGACCGGCATTGTTGATAAGCACGTCAAGTCGGCCGAACTCGGTCGCGACGACTTCCATAAGGGCACGTACTGATTTCGGTTTTGTCACGTCACATTCGACCCCGATGCACCGAGAACCGCTGGCCGACGCTTCGGTCGCGGCGACCTCGGTCCCCTTCATGTCGGCAAGAACGACGTTGGCGCCCTCTGCGGCGAAGTACCGGGCGTAGTCACGACCGAGACCGCGCGCGGCCCCGGTGACCAACGCGACCCGGCCGTCGAAAATACCCACGTTCTCAGCGGTCGACATCGTTCAGGTAGCAGTTCGGCGCCCCCAGGCGCGCCCC
>JANYDT010000082.1 GCA_025359845.1 Acidimicrobiia bacterium | reverse complement strand
TCGAGCACGAGGCGGCTCTCTTCGAGCGAGTCGATGAAATGTTGGCGCACCCTTGCCCGGCGCACGCCGGGGGCCTCTCCGTCAACCTCGCGAAGGGCCCGTCCGAACGAGTAACCCCTCTCGGTCAAGCCCGAGTTGCAGATCACGACGTCGGGGGGCAACCCGCCCATCTGCTCGATGACGTAGCTGCGAGTGGCCCAAAGATCGCCCATGTTCGTCACATCGGCCTGAAGGGGAAACGCTTCGACGCCGAGCCCCCGAAGCGCATTTACCAGGTCGAAGCCGTCGGTATAGCTGCGATGGAAATGCACGCACACCGAGGCCGCCCCGTTGAGCCCGGCCGCCAACGCGAAGGCCTGACCGATCCCTCCGTCCTTTCCGGCGCCGGTGATGAGCACGCGTTTTCCCTTCACCCCCTCGCTGTTTTCGGGTTTGGAGCGGAACTTATCGGCATCGACGGTAAAGGCCATAGCGAGACGCTAGTGCCTTGGCCGCAACCAACCCTCGTCCGGCAGCTCCGCTGCCAGGCGAAAGAAGGCATGCGACGAGGCGTAGCATTTTGGTCGGCCACACTGGGCGTCGTGCCCACTCCGGTCCCTCCTTGTGACTGGGACTTTCCGGACCCTCGAAGCGCTGGGCGCGATGGTCTCGTTGCGGTCGGGGCTGACCTCGCCCCGTCGACGCTGGTACACGCGTACCGCAATGGGATGTTTCCGTGGCCCCACGGCCGGCGCGACAAGCTGCCGTGGTTCTCACCCGACCCCCGGGCCATCTTGGCGCTCGACAAGCTGTATGTGTCGAAAAGCCTCCGACAACGGCTTCGTCGTTCGGGCTGGGAGGCGACAGTCGACGCCGCGTTCGCCGAGGTGATCGCCGCGTGCGCCCATCCCCACGGTGACGACGGCACTTGGATCAGCCCCGCGATGAGGGCCGCCTACATCGAACTGCACCGTCTCGGATGGGCGCATTCGGTCGAAATCTGGGACGGTTCGCGTCTCGTCGGCGGACTCTATGGAATTCTCGTCGGCGGGGTGTTCACCGGCGAATCGATGTTTCACCATTCGACCGATGGGTCCAAGGTCGCGGTGGTCGAATTGGTGGCCCGCATGCAGGAAGTGGGAGGGGCATTTGTCGACGTGCAGTTGCCCACTGCCCATCTTGAATCGTTGGGCGCGATCGCCATTGCGCGCAGTCTGTTCTTGGAGTTGTTGCATGAGTGCCGCGATGATTCAATCGAATTGATTGTCGAGCGGCGCCCGGTAGCGCGGCTGGCCGGCCACCAATCGGTAGGCTTTGGGCATGAGTCTCTCCCCTGAACTGGCGTCGGCCGCCGAGCGCGTGGCGCGCCGATTGATCGAACGAGGCGAGACCGTGGGCGTTTGCGAGTCGGCCGCAGGGGGTCTGATATCGGCCACGCTCCTGAGTGTGCCTGGCGCGTCGGCTTACTTCGTCGGTGGCTGTGTCATGTACACCGGCAAGGCCCGCTCGTTCTTCGAAGGGCTCGGGCCGATTCCGAGCGGTCTGCGAGGAGCGACCGAGGAGTTTGCTCGCTTCGAGGCGAGCACAATCACCGAGCGCCTCGGGTCGACGTGGGGGATCGGTGAAACGGGCGCGGCGGGTCCGTCGGGCAACCCCTACGGTGACCCGGCCGGCCACGCCTGGGTCGGGGTCGCGCACGGCGACGGCCGCCTCGTGACCGTTCAGATCTCGACGGGGCGCAACGATCGAGTTGCGAACATGGAAGCGTTTGCCCTTGGTGCTCTCGACTTGCTCGAACAACAGCTCATGCCGCCGTCGGGGGCGCCCTCCTAGAACAGTCGCTGGTGAACCGGAGCCGCTTGCGGCAATGCAGCCGATAGCGTTGTCGCCGAAGCGGCACCGGCCTCGACTCCAGCGACAGGAGCGACTGACAGCCCCACTACGCGAGCTCCCGATTGGGACGCGGCGGCGATCACGGCGAGTTGGTCGACGAAGTCATTCATGCGGTTGCCGGAATGGCCCTTCACCCACCGGAACCGGACATTGCCCGGCGTGCTGATCCGCACCCTCACGTGATCGATGAGCGGTTCCCACAGGTCGCGGTTGGCCACTGGCTGTTTGGCCGATGTCTTCCAACCCCGTGCCATCCAGCCCTGCCACCACCGGTCTCGAAAGCAGTTGACGACGTACGTCGAGTCGCTCACTATTTCGATCGGTCCGGGCGTAATTGGCCCCAACGTGCGCAGGGCCTCGAGCGCGGCGGCGATCTCCATGCGCTGATTGGTGGAATGGGTTGTTGATCCGCTGCCGTACGGTCCGTCGGGTACGGCCCAAGCCCAGCCGCCAGGCCCGGGATTACCTGAGCACGCGCCATCGGTGAACACGATGAGGGCGTCGGTGGGCACAGCGTTATACGGTAGTGGGACCTTACGGCGGCGTGGGCGCGGTCGGGCTGCGGAGGTTTTGGCAGTCGTACAAACCGGTGAATTGGTCCACCGTCTGACATTCGCTCGTCACGACCGTAGGGCCGCCGCCTCCGAATCCGCCGGGACCGCCGCCGGCGCCGAAGGTGAAGAACCGAACCTCACCCTTCGTGATCTTGGTGCGCAGCTTGTCGTTGGTGAGGATGGGATCGCGGCCGGAAAAGCCGCCGAGCGCCATCACCGCCTCACCCGTCTCGATCACGAGCGCCTCCGCGCTCATCGCGCTCGATGTGGCGACCAGGAACCGTTCACCGTGGCGATTGGCCTTGAGGTAGGCGACCAAGGCCGAATCGACACTTCCGATCGATCCTGGCCCGCCGGCGCGGCGTGAGGCGCCATCGGGATTGGCGTAGGGGAGCCCGGCGTTAAGTCCTGCGGCCAGGCTGGCCCGGGTCCACGCGAACGGCGCGAGCACCAGTCCGAGCGCGGCTATAGCGACCGGCAGTCTGGCCCCGATGCGCTTCACGAACACGGCCAGAAGGCCCAGAACGGCGCCGCTCAGCACCACCACGACGATGGGCGTCGCCCAACGTTGGGTCACACCCGAGCGCCGGAGTTGGTTGGCCCCGATCAGGACGCTCGCGACCAGCCCGGCCCCGACCAGGGCGACTCGCCACCACGACCGGCGCCGAACCGCTCGCACTCCCAGGGCCGCGCCGACACCCAACAACCCGGCGACTGGAGGCCCGAGGCTGGCCAGGTAGTACGGATGCACGATCCCCTTGGTGATGCTGAAGATGATGCCCGCCGCGGCCATCCAGCCCCCGAGCACGAACCCGGCCGCCAGCCGCGGTGAAGGCCGGAGGCGGGTCGCCAGGAGGAGTGCGATACCGGCGAGCCCGGCGGGGATGAGGAGCCACGACGCTTGGCCGCCCAAATCCGTGTTGAAGAGCCGTCGGGCCCCGGGCTGTCCGCCTCCAAACCCGACGCCACCGGGCCCGCCCCCACCGCGCCCGCCCGCCCCGCCGAAGCCCCGTCCATCTTGAAAGTTGGGGGGGCCAAAGGTCGTCGCCGGTCCGTTCGGAGCGGAGTTCACTCCGGGAGTACCCGGCATCAGGGCACCGAGGCCCGACCCCGAAGATTGGGCGGCCCCGCCGGGTAGTCCATCGGGTCGGAAGCCGTCGCCGGCCAAGCCCCCGCCCGGGAACACCCCGTCCCTTCCGAATGGCGCCCCGCCCCCGGGTCTTCTACCAGGTCCTCCCCCGGGGAACGTGCTTGCGCCCTCCACCTGGTTCACGCCGTTGCGTTCGAAGGCCAGCTGGTAGGCCGAGTTCGACACACTGGATCCGACGTAGGGCCTAGAGTCCTTGGGCCAAAAATCGACCATGGTGAACCACCACAGGCCGGCGGCGGCCAGCGTCAGCAGGCCGACCGACACTTCGCGCACCCGCCGCTTCCAGTCCAGAGGGGCACACCAGGCGTAGGCCACCAAGATGCCGGGCATGACCGGGATGGCCGCCAACATCTTCGCCGTCATCGCCGTCCCGGCCACCGCGCATGCGCCCACAAGCCACTTCCATGATCCTTCACCGGCCGCCCGCACCCCCATATACGCGGCGATCGTCATCAGCAGGACGAGCGTCGAGTCGGTGTTGTTCGAGTGGTTCACCATCACGCTGATCGGCGTGACCGCCAACGCTGTGGCGCCAACCAGTCCGGCCCCTCGGCCCCACACCCGGGTGACCGTCAGGTAAAGAAACCAAACGGCCAGGGCTCCGCCGATGACCTGGGGGATGAGAATCGAAGGTTTGGAGAACCCGAACACTCGAACCGAGAGAGCCTGCACCCACAGCGAGAAGGGGGGCTTGTCGACAGTTACGAAGCCGGCCCGATCGAAGCCGGCGAACAGGAAGGCTTTCCATGACTTCGACATAGATCTCACGGCCGCCGAGTAGTAGCCGTTGCCCCAACCGACGGTGGTGAGCGCCCATGAGCTGAGCACGACGGCCAACGCGAGGACGGGCGTGATGAGCCAACGTGACAACGGACGCGGCCTTCGATGCGTTGCGGGCTCTGGCGACAACCCCGATGACACCGGCGAGGCCGCGGTGCAGCGGGCGGACGAAATCTCGCCGTCGATGGCCTCGACAGGCGCCGCGATTTCGGTGAGCGTCGGAGGCATAGGCCACAGCCTGGCCGATGATCCTGGGAATCGGGTGTGAGCCCACTCGGCCCGCCGTCAGGGCCTTCGCCGTACGCTGATCGGTCCTAGAACGTGACGCCGGGCGGACCTGAGAACGTGAGGCCGACCGGACCTGAGTTCGGTGGGGACCGGGCCGCGACGGGCGCGGCCGCGTGGAAGACTTTCGGGGTGATCTTCGACGGCTTCGCCCGCCAGCTGCCCGATACCGACGCCTCCGAAACCCAGGAGTGGCTCGACAGTTTCGATTCCGTGGTCGAGGCCCACGGCAAGACCCGAGCCCAGTTCTTGGTGAATCGTCTGCTGGCGCGCGCCCAAGAACTCCAGGTCGGGCTCCCGGCGATGGTGGCCACGCCGTATATCAATACGATTGCCACCGACCAGGAACCGTGGTTTCCGGGGGACCACGACATGGAACGCCGCATCCGGGCAATTATCCGCTGGAACGCGGCGGCCATGGTGGTGCGGGCCAACCATCGCAGCGAAGGTATCGGCGGGCACCTCGCCACGTTTGCGTCGAGTGCCAGCCTCATCGAAGTCGGCTTCAATCACTTCTTCCGAGGCAAGGACGACGGCTCGTCGGGTGACCAGGTTTTCTTCCAGGGCCACGCCGCGCCAGGTGTCTACGCCCGCGCCTTTCTCGAGCATCGGCTCGACGAAGAACACCTCGACAATTTTCGCCAAGAGATTGGTGGACGCGGTCTCTCATCGTATCCGCATCCTCGTTTGATGCCTGAGTTCTGGGAGTTCCCGACGGTTTCGATGGGGCTCGGTCCGATCAATGCGATCTACCAGGCGAAGTTCAATCGATACCTCCTCGACCGTCATATTGCCGATACGTCGCAGTCTCGAGTGTGGTGCTTTCTGGGCGATGGCGAGTGTGATGAGCCGGAGGCGCTGGGGGCGTTGTCGCTCGGCGCCCGTGAGCACCTCGACAATTTGACGTTCGTTGTGAATTGCAACTTGCAGCGACTCGATGGGCCGGTGAGGGGAAATGGAAAGATAATTCAAGAGCTGGAATCAGTGTTTCGGGGCGCGGGATGGAACGTCATCAAGGTTATCTGGGGATCAAAATGGGACCCGATCATTGC
>JANYDT010000068.1 GCA_025359845.1 Acidimicrobiia bacterium | reverse complement strand
GCATCGCCAACTGTTCCGGCTTCTACGGCGACCGGATCACCGCGGCCCGAGAGATGGTCGACGGTGGGCCGATCGATGTACTCACGGGCGACTGGTTGGCCGAACTGACGATGCTGATCCTGGCCAAGAACCGGGTCAAGGACGGAGCCACCGGCTATGCCCGCACATTCGTCACCCAGATGGAGCACGTGATGGGCACTTGTCTCGACCGCAAGATCAAGGTGGTAGCCAACGCGGGAGGGCTCAACCCGTCAGGATGTGCTGCCGCGGTCGAGCAGGTGGCCGACCGGCTGGGGCTGAAGCCGAAGATCGCTTGGGTCGAAGGCGACGATGTGCTCGCCCGCCTCGCCGAGTTGCAGGCCGCCGGTCATAATCTTGCCAACCTCGACACCGGCGAGCCCTTCGGCTCGAGAAGCGCCATGACGGCAAACGCCTACCTCGGGGGTTGGGGCATCGTCGACGCGCTGAATCGCGGGGCCGATATCGTGATTACCGGTCGGGTCACCGACGCCGCCGTCGTGATGGGACCAGCCGCTTGGTACCATCAATGGTCGCGCACCGACTGGAACCCGTTGGCCGGCGCGCTCGTCGCCGGTCACGTCATCGAGTGTGGGGCGCAAACCGTCGGCGGGAATTACTCCTTCTTCCAGGAGGTGCCGGGCCTGGAGCGTCCGGGCTTCCCTATTGCCGAAATCGCGGCCGACGGATCGACGATTATTACCAAGCACCCAGGAACCGGCGGATTGGTCAGCGTGGGTACAGTGACCGCGCAGTTGTTGTATGAGATCGGCAGCGAACGCTACCTCAATCCCGACGTGGTCGCCCGCTTCGACACGATCCACGTATCGCAAGAAGCCCCGGACCGCGTGCTCATTG
The DNA here is from genome assembly GCA_025359845.1 of Acidimicrobiia bacterium. Taxonomy (GTDB): domain Bacteria; phylum Actinomycetota; class Acidimicrobiia; order Acidimicrobiales; family JANYDT01; genus JANYDT01. The sequence goes on along the minus strand of JANYDT010000068.1, from coordinate 33,940 downwards.
CGGGAACGGTGGGAGAACCGGCACCCCCGACCATCAAGGTGTGTATCAATTATGAAGGCGGCTATCGAAACTCGAGCACATTCTGCCTCACCGGACTCGACCGCGACGAGAAGGCCGACCTCATCGAGCGCACCTTTTGGGGTTCATTGGGCGGAAAGGATCAGTTCGCACAAGCGACGACCCAGCTTTGGCGAACCGGCAAAGACGACCCCCAAAGCAACGAAGAAGCCGTGTCGATCCTGCGCTTTACCGCGAAAGACCCCGACGCCCGCAAGGTCGGACGGGCGTTCGCCAACGCCGGCGTCGAAATGTCGTTGGCCTCATATCCGGGCCTGTTCGGCATGGGTGGGCCGACCGAGGCTCAGTCGTACGGCGTTTACTGGCCGGCGCTCATGCCGAGCGATCTGTGTTGGAGCGAAGTGGTCGTCGCCGGGGAACGGCGGGTGGTCGACAACACAGCAACGGCGGCGTTCACTCCGGTTGCCGCGCCCGTGGCACCGTCGGTTTCCATGCCCACGGGACCGACTACCCGCGCTCCTCTGGGGCGGGTGGCCGGCGCCCGCAGCGGCGACAAAGGCGGTAACGCCAACGTCGGTGTCTGGGCCCGGACGCCCGAGGCCTACGCGTGGCTCGACGCCTCGCTCACGATCGAACGGCTCAAGGAGCTGCTACCCGAGGCCCGCCCGCTCGAGGTGCGCCGCTTCCCTTTGCCCAACATTCTGGCCATCAATTTCGTCATCGTCGGTCTGCTCGAAGAGGGCGTCGCCGCGAGCACCCGCCAAGACGGCCAAGCGAAGGGCTTGGGCGAGTACTTGCGGGCCAAAGTGGTGGATGTACCCACCAGCCTGTTGGCGTAGCGAAGTCCTTCCGCGCTGCGTAAGGTCGACCTTCGTAAGATAGAGACCTGCGAACTGGCCCTGATCAGCCGCACCCCGCCGCCGAACGCGGGCGAAGGCATTCGCATCGGACTCGATCAAATTGCTGGCGTGAAGCACCTACCTGCGCGAGAGTTCGCCACCGGGTTGATCTGCGCTCGTAAGCCGACCCGCCATGGGATCGACGTTCACGGTCAGTACACCCAGGAGCGGCGGGCCTCGCCTGGCAACAGCCGCCCGAACCGCAGACCCGGGAAGTGGGCCGCGGCAACCGGGATGGCCTTGCCTTCGAGTTCGCGGGCCAACGCCTCGCGCGTACGACGCGCCAACGCCGGGTCGACATCGAAGATCGCCTCCCAGTCGTCCTCGACCAACTCGATGGGGCAATGCACGACGTCGCCGAGCAGCATGGCCTGCTCACCGCCGTCACTGATGACCACGATGGTCGACCCCGGCGTGTGCCCTGGCGCGCCCGTCACAGAAACGCCAGGGAACAAGACTCCGTCGTTTTCCCAGAACTCCATCCGATCGGCGATCGGCGCCAACTTGCGCGCCGAGCCGGGGTCTTCACCATCGACGAAGTGAGCCCAGTCGGCTCGATGACACCGATAGGTGGCGTTGGCGAACACGATCTGTCCCTTCTGGGTGGCCCAGCCCACGTGGTCGAAATGTAGGTGGGTGAAACACACATCGGTGATGTCTTCGGGGGTCACGCCCACGGCGCGCAGCGAATCGAGGAAAGCCCCTCCCACAAATGGTGGACGATTGATCGAGCCGACACCGGTGTCGATGAGTACCACACGGTCTCCGGTGCGCACCAAGAACCCGCCCATGGCCAATTCGAGCTCGCCGGCCTCGGTGAGGAACTGCTTGTGCGGAGCCCACGGATCATCGCTCGGACCGACGAAGCGAAGCGCCTCGGTCGCGGGAATCTTCGCGGTGCCGTCGTGGATGGACAAGATGTCGAGCGAGCCGATGCGCATGACGCGACCATATGCGCCGCCGGTCGGCGCGAACCTATTCCGAACTGAAAAGTCGTGCTGTTCAGTAATCGTGACGGGGCACGTAGCCGCCTCGACCCATGGCCTGGCTTTCGCCCTGATCCATCTCGGCCACTCCTCCGACCACCTCGGTGACCCATGGCAGCCGATCCTTCAAGATGCGGTTCACGCCGGCTTGAAGAGTCTGCGACGACACGGCGCAACTGCTGCACGAGCCCTGCAGCTGAACCTCGACGACACCCGTCTCGACATCGGCCGACACCAGCGCGAGATCACCACCATCTTGTTGGACGACGGGGCGCATCAGATCGATGACCGACAGAAGCGCCTTCAAGCGCTCTTCGCGGGCCTCGGGCGACAGCTCTGCGACAGCAATGGACATAGCTCCATTGTGCCCCATCGTGGGAGTTTGCCCGAACGGCGTGTGAGAACATCCCCGAGGTAACCTTGGCCTGTGCAACCGCTTGACCCTGGTCGGCTCACCCTCGCGAAGCGGGTTTTCGACGCCGCTCACCTGACCGGCACCTTCACCTTGCGATCAGGCGTCGTGAGCAATGAATATTTCGATAAGTACCGATTCGAGACCGACCCGATCCTGTTGCGCGACATCTGTTTGGCCCTGGCCGACAAGATGCCGACCGAAGTCGACGCACTGGCCGGTCTCGAGCTCGGAGGCGTCCCGATCGCCACGGTGTTGTCACAACTCACCGGTCTTCCGGCGTTTTTCGTCCGCAAACAGGCCAAGGCGTACGGCACCATGCGCATCGCCGAAGGAGGGTCTCTCGCGGGGCGCCGGGTGCTGATCGTCGAAGACGTGGTCACGTCCGGCGGTGCCATCCTCGATTCCGCCGGTCCATTGCGCGCCGAAGGGGCATTGATCGGCCCGGTGATCTGTGTGATCGATCGCCAAGCCGGCGGGGCTGACAAGCTCGCCGCGCAAGGACTCGCCCTCGATGCGCTCTTCACGATGACCGATCTGCAGGCGGCGACCGGCCCGTCATGAAGGCCGAACGCGGTCACCACCCCGGACCGCCCCCGACACGACGGGCCATCCCCGAGCCATGGGCAATCGCTATTCCAGCGGTCCTCTTCGGGCTCCTCGACTTCTCCATTCTACGCCAAGACCATCGATCTTCGTCGTCGGCTGTCGGAGGCAGCCTCGCCATGGCCGCGTTCGTAGCGGTCGGAGTTTGGTGGATCCGACGGACGCTGCGCCGTGTCCGAGCCAAGGGCGCCGGCGGTCCAGTGGCGTCGGGGGGATGGGCCAACCCGACCGCTCGCCAGCGGTTCGTTCACCGATTGACGCGCCTGCTGCGTCGTCCTGGAGCCGATGAACGCGCGAACCCATTGACAGGGACGCGTCCCAACTCGCGTCGCAACCCCCGGCCTTGAGTAATCGGTGCAATTCGCGGCGTTAGATGCGGCGGAGAGCTTAATCCTTGTAAATCCAACATTTAGGGTGGGACGTAAGACTCCGCCAGTGTAGCTATAATTCCACTCATTGTTCGTGGGCGTGGTCTCAATCGTTGGAAAGGAAGTAGTTGTGAAAGACCTGCAACGTACCGTCGAGGAATGGCAGCAACTACTCGGCGCTCAAATCCGGACGGCGAGAATTCAATCCGGACTCGATCAGGTCGCCCTTGCCGAGCAGGCTGATGTCAGCGTGAGTGCCGTACGGACGCTCGAGACGGGGGCCGGATCTTCGTTGCAGACCTTGATACGGGTTGTTCGCGCCATTGATCGCACGGATTGGCTCGCGACCCTGGCTCCCACCGTGTCGATCAGTCCGCTCCAAATGGCCCGAGACGCGCGGCATCGATCCGTGCGGGCGCGGGTCTCGCGCCGCCGCCATCAACCTCGAGAAAGGCCCGCATGAAATGGCCTACGTCGCCGTCGACGCAATCGAAGTATGGGCCTGGGGGCTTCGCGTCGGCGCCGTTGCCCTCGATCCCGCCTCGGGCTATTACGCGTTCGAGTACGAACCAACTTGGCGGAGCCGAAACATCGAGTTGGCGCCCACCACGATGCCGACATCGGCCAGACCATTCGTCTTTCCGGCACTGCCCGAACTGACCTACCGCAGGCTTCCGGCCATGCTGGCCGATGCACTCCCCGACGACTTCGGAAATGCCCTCATCGACGCTTATCTCGCCAACCAGGGCGTCGCCCGCTCCGACATCACTCCTTTGGATCGCCTTGCCTATCTGGCGAATCGGGGGATGGGAGCGCTCGAGTTTCGCCCGCCTCGCGGTCCCCGACATCGGATATCGTCGGCGTTGCAAGTAGCGGCGCTCGTCACCAGCGCGCGAGGGGCTCTGGCGGGCAGTTTCGACGGTGATCGTGAAACGAACGCGGCGCTCGCGCAACTCATCCAAGTCGGAACTTCGGCCGGCGGCGCTCGGGCCAAAGCCGTGGTCGCCTACAACGCAGCAACGGAGGAAGTCCGATCCGGTCAGGTGCCGGCCGACCCCGGTTTTGCGCATTGGTTGCTCAAGCTCGACGGGATCGGCAATGATCGAGACCTGGGCACTACCCAGAATTATGGGCGCATCGAATACGCCTACTATCTGATGGCCCGAGCGGCCGGGATCAATATTTCGGACTCTCGACTTTTGATCGAAGGTGGACGTGCCCATTTCATGACTCGACGCTTCGACCGCGACCATCAGGGCAAAATGCACGTGCAAACGCTGTGCGCGATGGCCCATCTCGATTTTCGACAACGGGCCACCCACGACTACAGCCAGTACTTCGCCGTCGTTGACGACCTTGCGCTCGAGCCATCGGCGCGCACCGAGGCTTTTCGCCGCATGGTATTCAACGTCGCGGCGGCGAATTGCGACGACCATACAAAGAACTTTGGGTTCCTTCTTGCTGAACGTGGCCGCTGGGCCCTCGCGCCGGCGTACGACGTGACCCACGCTTACAACCCGCGAGGCGACTGGACCTTTCAGCACCTGATGTCGGTGAACGGTCGCTTCGCCGACATCACGACGCGAGATCTGCTCGTCGTCGCCGACCGCTACGCGGTACCCAAAGCAAAGACAACACTGCGTGAGGTGCTCGACGCCATCGACTCGTTCTCCGAGTTCGCCACCCAGGCCCAACTTCCTGCGGCGACGGCGGCGGAGTTAGCTCGCGATATTACGGCCATGAACCCTCGAACAGGACTTAAGTGACCCGCAAACTCAGGACGGCCGCTTCATCCATTTCGATTTCGAGGCGACGTCGCTGATCGGCTGTCCGGCCGCCTTCCACGCTCCGAAGCCGCCGCGCAGATGGGCCACGTTCTCATAACCTTGCATGCGCATCGTGTCGGCCGACAGCGCCGATCGGCCGCCGGCCGCGCAGAACAAGATATAGCGCTTCGCCGGATCGAAGAGGTCGCGGTAATACTCGGTGTCGGGGTCGACCCAAAATTCGAGCATTCCCCGGGGGGCATGGATCGAACCGGGGATGGATCCGAGTTCGAGCAACTCCCGGATGTCACGGATGTCGAGCACCACTGCGGTGCCCGCCGCGAGTTCGGCCACGACTTGGTCGACGTCGAGATTCTCGATGCGGGACTCGGCTTCGGCTACGAGGTCCCACGCATGCTTGATGGCCATACCGCGAACGTAGCCGGTCAAACGGTAAGAATCTCAGGCGTCGTAGTCGACGATCACGGCGCTCGAGGTGGGCACGGCCTGGCAGGTCAGAACGAAGCCTCGTTGGCGCTCTTCGTCCTCGAGACCGTGACATTGCGCCATGTCGACGGTCCCCTCGGCGAGCCGGGCCCTACACGTCGCGCACACACCCGCCGCGCACGACCACGGTAAATCGGGTCGCTCCCTCAGACCGGCCGCCAAGATTGTCTCACCCTCGTGCATCGCGATGGTCGTGAGGCGACCTTGAAAGTACACACCCAACTGGGCCACCGCGGCGGCGGGGTCTGGGGTGGATGAGCGGAGGACATCCGGGCGGCGCGCTCCGACGCGCCGACCGGGGGTGAATCGCTCGGTGCGGATCAGTTCCCCCGCGACGCCGTGCGCCAGCAAGTCCCGTCTCACCGATTCGGCGAGGCCCTCCGGTCCGCACACGTAGTAGGCGTCGGCGTCGGTCGACACCATGGCGGCCCCGACGAGTGCGGCCGCGTCGATATGGCCGTTCAGCAGTTCGAGTTCGGCGTGATCATGCGAGAAGACGGGCCAGATTCGGAGCTGCGCGAAGTACCGACTCTTCAGATCGTCGAGTTCGTCGAGGAACATCGCCGACGTCACCCTACGGTTGGCATACACGAGCACGGCCTGCGATCCGTTGGCCAAAGCGGTGGCGACGATCGACAGCACCGGCGTGATGCCGCTCCCGGCCGCGAACGCGACGATCCGCTCGTCGGCGTGGCCACCGGCGCCGAAGTTCCCGTCCGGCCCTGCCACTTCTACAGTGTCGCCGGCCCGCAACTCCGTCGTGGCCCACGTCGAGACGTTGCCGCCCGGCACCCGTTTCACGCCGATCTGTAGCGGCCCCCCGACCGGCGAGCAAATTGAGTAGCACCGCCGCACCTCCTCTCCGTCGACGAATCGGCGCACTGTCAAGTATTGACCGGCGGCGAATGCGATCGGCTCGGCGAAGCGCACCACGACGCCGTCAGCGGTCTCTTCGCGCACCTCCGCCACAGTGAGATCGACGAAATGCATCAGATCGGCTTCACGGCCTCGAACGGCTCGGCGCACGCGAGACAGACGTAGACCATCTTGCACGGCGTCGATCCGAACTCCGAACGCCGCCGTGTGCGCAACGACTGGCACTGTGGGCACCGGACGGGCGCGGCGATGGCCACTTCGAACGACGAGCCGGCAATGCACGCCGGCGCGGCGATGCCTGCGCTTTCCAGTTTCGCCCGTCCTTCGGGCGTGATCCAGTCGCTCGACCATGGCGGCGATAACGCCAAGATCACTTCGGCATCGCCATATCCGGCATCAGCCAGAGCGCGGCGCACGTCGTCGGCAATCGCTTCGGTCGCAGGACACCCGATGAACGTCGGCGTCAGTACCACCCGCACGGCGGACTGCGACCCTGCCGAGCTACCCGACTCGACCGATGGCGTGGCCGGAGGCGCGGCCGGACGCGTAACGGCGCGCACCATGCCGAGGTCGCCGATCGTAAGGAAGGGCAACTCCGGATCAGGCACCGACTCGACCAGCTCGCGCAGATTCACCACGCCGCTCCTGGATGCGCTCGGGCCACCGATTGCATTTCCGCCAGCATACGGCTGAGGGCCTCGCTGTGGCTTCCGCTTCGGCCCCCGGTCGCCATGTACGAGACCGTCGGAATCGTCAGACCGGCCTCGCTCAATACCGAGCCGACTCGGCTCAGCCATCCTTGGCGGAGCGACTCCGGATTGATGCCGATACCGGCGGCCACCGCTTGGCGGTCACTCGCCAAGACTTCGAACAACTCACCGGTGAGCCACCACAACCCATCCAGCGCCGTCTGCAGCCGGGCGTGACTCTCATCGGTCCCATCGCCCAGGCGGCGCACCCACGCCGAGCTGTGGCGCAGATGATAGGCCGTCTCGTTGACCGCTTTCGCAGCCACACCCGCGACAGTTTCATCGCAGGAGCCACGCAGCGAAGTCCACAACTCGATGGCCCACGCGTCGTGCAGAAATTGCCGCATCATCACGTGTGCGAAATCGCCGTTCGGCTCCTCCACCAGAAGCGGACTGCGGAACTCCTGATCGGTCCGCCAGTAAGCGAAATCGTCCTCAGTACGGCCCATCCCTTCCAGCTCGCCCCCTCGTGCATACAGAACCCGAGCTTGCCCGAGAAGGTCGAGGGCGATGTTGGCGAGCGCGACCTCCTCCTCGATTTCGGGAGCGTGAGTGAGGCACTCGGTGAGCCGGTGCGACAACACCAGCGCCCGATCGGCGAGGGCCGCCACGTACTCGACCACGAGCGCCGTGATCACAGATTGCCGATCTCGGGCGGCAACACGTAGTGCGACGCGTTCCGCTCGATCTTGTCGGCGCCGGGTTCGAAGAGCATGCCTTTGTCGTCTGGGTCCGACACGATGATGGCCGAGGCCGCCACAACCCAGAGGCTTACGCCTTCGCCGCGGCGGGTGAACAGGTCGCGCGCCCGTTGCAGAGCCATCTCGCAGTCGTCGGCGTGCACGCTGCCGACGTGCACGTGACTTACGCCCCGCCGGGCCCGCACGAAGACCTCCCACAACGGTGTCACTACGTCGGCCCGTGCTTTGTGGCATAAGCCGCCGAAGCGTCGCGGACCCACTGGCCGTCCTCGTGGGCGGCCGTCCTGATGGCGATGCGCCGACGATTGCAGGGGCCGTCGCCGCTGACGACACGGGCGAACTCTCCCCAATCGACAGGGCCGAAGTCGTAGTGGCCACGCGCTTCGTTCCATTGCAACAAAGAGTCGGGTATCCGTAGTCCGAGCACGACGGCCTGTGGTGCCGTGATGTCGACGAACCGTTGCCGCAGCTCGTCGTTCGACATCCGCTTTATGCGCCATTTCATCGACTGCGCGGAACGGGGCGAGTCATCGTCGGGAGGACCGAACATCATCAGCGTCGGCCACCACCATCGGTCCAACGCGTCTTGGGCCATCGCCTTTTGCGCGGGGGTTCCGTTCATGAGCGCGAGGAGCAACTCGACGCCTTGTCGCTGATGGAAGCTCTCTTCTTTGCAGACCCGCACCATCGCTCGGGCATATGGACCGTACGAGCATCGACACAGTGGGATCTGGTTCACGATCGCGGCGCCGTCGACCAGCCACGCAATGGCTCCAACGTCGGCCCACGTGAGGGTCGGATAGTTGAAAATGGTCGAGTACTTCTGCGTGCCTCGATGAAGCCGGTCGATCATCTCGTCGCGATCGATGCCGAGAGTCTCGGCCGCCCCGTACAGGTAGAGGGCATGGCCGGCCTCGTCTTGCACCTTGGCCAGCAGGATGGCTTTGCGGCGCAGCGACGGCGCCCGGGTCAGCCAGTTGCCCTCGGGTTGCATGCCGATCAGCTCCGAGTGGGCGTGTTGAGCGATTTGACGAATCAGCGTCTCGCGGTAGGCCTCGGGCAGATCGTCGTGAGGCTCGATCCGTAGATCCGCATCAATGAGGGCCTGGAACCGGTCCATAACTCGTCCATTGTGACGCGTTTGGCGCGCCACTGCAGCGTTAGGGTTGCTTTCGTGTTTCGGCCCTGCATCGATCTCCACGAGGGCAAGGTCAAACAGGTGGTCGGTGGCGCGCTCGGCACACCCGAAGCGGTGACTAACTTCGAGACCGATCTTGCGCCGTCGCACTTCGCCCGACGCTACCGAGACGACGGCCTCGTGGGCGGACACGTCATTCAGCTTGGCCCGGGCAACGAGGCCGCCGCGCTCGACGCGCTCAACGCGTACCCCGGCGGTCTTCAACTCGGAGGGGGCGTCACCATCGCCAACGCCGAATCGTGGCTTCGCGCCGGAGCGAGCCACGTCATCGTGACAAGCTGGGTGTTTCGTGACGGCGAACTGAATCAAGCCCGAGTCACCGAGCTCGAGCGGCTGGTGGGACGAGAGCGGCTGGTGCTCGACCTTTCGTGTCGGCTCCGAGACGATCGGTACTGGGTGGTGACGGATCGGTGGCAGCGGTTCACCTCCCTCGAAGTCACGGCCGCCGCGCTGACCAACTTGGCCGAATACTGCTGCGAGTTCCTGATCCACGCGGTCGACGTCGAAGGCCGCCAGGCCGGCATCGATTTCGCGTTGGTTGACCTGCTCGCCGACGCATCGCCCATCCCCTCGACGTACGCCGGCGGAGCCCGCCACCTCGACGATCTCGCCCTCGTGACCTCGCGATCAGGCGGCCGCGTCGACCTCACCATCGGCAGCGCCCTCGACCTGTTCGGCGGAACGGCCGTGCGCTACGCGGACTGTGTCGCGTTCAACCAGCGCGAGAGAATCTCAGCCCAACGCTGACTCGAGCTGGAGAATCTGGGGCTGGCTGGCCACCAGCGCCTCGAGGCGGGTCAAACCATCGGGCGCGTCTTTCACGTACCGGTCGAACCAGTCCACCATCGCCTGAATGTCCAGTCCGCCAATCAATTGCAGCGAGTCGGGCTTACCCTTCAAAACGAAACTGTGTTCGCCGTTTCGTATCGTCAGCAACGCCTTGGGCGACCCCGCGCCCTGATACGCGAACTGGCTTGCGAGGTACGGCACCGTTCCGTCGGCGTCGCCATGAATCAACAAAAGGGGGATCGGAGTCTTCGTGAAGAAGGGCGTAGAGCGACTGATGTTTTCGGCCCCGGCGATCGAAACGACCGCTCGAAGGCGCTTGTCGATGCAGCAATCGTTGTAACCTTGATCGAGCACCGTGATCGCGCCCAACGAGTGGCCCGCCGCCGCGATTCGCGTGGCGTCCATCCGGCCGGCGTAGGGCCCGTCAGCGCTACCGAGAGCCAGCACCTGGTCGATCACGAACGACAGATCCTTCGGCTGCCCCGACTCGGAGACGAACACATCACTTCCGACTCCGATCACATCAAAAAGCGTGAGCGCCTCGGTGTTGAGCTTCGACGACACCGGAAACGTCGGCGCCGCCACGATGTACCCTGCCGACGCGATCGCCTTGAGCAGCTCTCGGTAGCGACCAGCATCGGCCCCCAACCCATGACCAAAAACAACAAGGGGAAAGCTCAGGCCCGGGGGCGGATCCTTCGGCGACCACACGGTCGTGGGCAGGTCGCGCTGGGGCTTCGAGGGAATCTGCTTGGTTGGCTCTGTGGCCCGCGACTGGTCCGCGAACGCGAACGTACGCTCATCTACCTGGTAGGTGCCGAGGGAGGCCACCGAGGCCGCCGGAACCAGGACCGTACCGGGCGTGGTGGTGCTGGTGGTCGGCTCGTTGGTGAGGCCCTTGTAAAGGTTCTTGACGGTGTTGGCGGCTCGCTTCACCTTTTTCTTGGCCGAAAGCGCCTTTTTCTGGGCGATCTTGGCCACTTGCGTAGCGGAATCCTTCACGTCGCCGACAATCTGACGGAGCTGTGACTCCAGCGACGGGCCCGCAGCCCGCGCCGAACCGGCGGTGGCTCCGACCGGCAGCGCCAGGACGACAACACATACAACGGCGCGAAGACCACGTCTCAAATCCACGATGCTTAGGGTATCTACGAGTTGTGAGGAACCGATGAAGGGACCCTCACCCCGCCAACCCCGTCTCCTTCTTCACCTTCTCGATCAAGTGCGCGGGCAAAATGTCGTAATGGTCGTGCACGGCGGTGAAGCGTCCCCGGCCGCCCGTCATCGACCGAAGGTCGACGGCGTAGCGCAGCGTCTCTGACGTCGGGACGATGGCGATGACCTCGACCTCGCCGTCGTTGGCCCCCTCCGTGCCCTGAACTCGACCGCGACGTGAATTCACATCGCCCATCACGTCGCCCTGATAAGCATTCGGGACGGTAACCCGAAGAAGCGAGATGGGTTCGAGCACTATCGACTGCGCCTTGGCCATGGCCTCGTGCAACCCCAGGGAGCCCGCCATCTTGAAGCTCATTTCCGAGGAATCGACGGGATGATACTTACCGTCAAAGCACTCGACCTCGATATCCACAATCGGAAATCCGTGCACTCCCCCCAGATGCATTCGCTCCTCGATTCCCTTCTCGACCGCAGAAATGAATTGACGAGGAATCGAGCCACCAACGATGGCATCGATAAATTTGAACCCCGATCCGCGGGGGCCGGGGCGCAGTTTGATGTTGGCCACGCCGTACTGTCCATGGCCTCCCGATTGCTTCTTGTATCGACCTTCGGCTTCAGCGGCCACGAGAACCGTTTCGCGGTATGCGACCTTTACGTCTTCGGTTCCGACCTTTACGCCGAACTTGCGCTCCAGGCGCTCGAGCGCCACGGCCAGGTGCGTCTCCCCGGTGCCCCGTAGCAACGTTTGGTGGGTCTCTTCGTCGCGGTCGACGATCAGGGCCGGGTCTTCTTCGTGCAATCGGTGCAGCGCCGAACCGAGCTTGTCGTCGTCGGCGAGGGTCTTGGCCTTGATGGCCACGGTCAGCACGGGCGCCATGGTTGGGATGGGATCGGCCCTCACCCGTTGATCGCGGGGCGCCAACGTGTCTCCCGTGTGGGTATCGGTCAGCTTCGCCACGGCGGCAATATCGCCGGCGCTGACTTGAACGGCGGGTTGCTGCTCTTTGCCGCGCAGGGTGAAAATGCCGTGAAGACGCTCATCCGCGCCACTGGTGACGTTGATCAAATGATCATCTGGATGGATTGTCCCAGAAAGTACTTTGAACAACGAAAGGTGCCCGACATATGGATCGGCGATGGTCTTGAACACGTAAGCCAGCGGGCGACCATTCGGATCGGGTTTCACCTCAACGTCCACCTCTCCGGCATGCACATTGACACCGGGTCGATCGACCGGCGAGGGACCGATCTCGCAAATGAAGTCGGCGAGACGATCTATGCCAACTCCGGTGATCGCCGATCCGCAAACCACCGGAAACACCACCCCTGCGGCCACGCCACGGGCCAAGGTCCGCTCCAATTCCGCCGGCGACGGCACCTCTCCGCCGAGAAACTTCTCTAGGAGGTCGTCGTCGGCCATCACGATACTCTCAACCAGAGAGTCATGGACGGCAAGCTCCCGGGCCACCAGTTCCTCGGGGAGCGGCCCCTGGGTAACCACCCCCGACGGGCTGTAATCGAAGGCCGTCTGGGTCAAGATGTCGGCGAGTCCGTGAAAGGCCGATTCGGCGCCGATCGGAAGCTCCAACGGTGACAGCGTGATGCCCAGTACGGTGCCGATTTGGGCGAGCGCGGCGTCGTAGTCCGATCGTTCCCGATCGAGTTTGTTTACGAACACCATGCGAGGAATGCCGAGACCGGAGGCGATCTTCCAGATGATTTCGGTCTGGACCTGCACCCCCTCGGCTCCGCTGACGACGAACACGGCCATGTCGACGACCCGCAGAGCGGCGTGAACGTCGCCGACGAAGTCGGGGTAACCGGGCGTGTCGATCAAATTGATCTTGTAGCCCTTCCACTCGATCGGGGCCACCGACAGAGAAAGCGTGAGATGGTGGGCCTTTTCCTCCGGCTCGTAGTCGCAGACAGTGGTGCCGTCTTCGACGCGCCCGGCCCGGTTGATGGCGCCGGCCCGTAGCAGCAGCGCTTCGGCCAGAGTGGTCTTGCCGACGCCGCCGTGACCCACGAAGGCCACATTTCGAATCTTGTCAGTCGAGTAGTTCTTCAACCATTCCCCCAGGAAGTTGGTGGACCTCTATGTCTGTCCTCTGTCTGTCGAGGCGATCGTAGCGACAATGGGCCCACCTTTGTCCAGCCCGCCCTTCGCGGGCACGAACATTGCTACCGGCAGCGTTGGAAGAGGTAGTCGATCTCACTGCGGAGCGCGGTCACGCGATTGCCCGCGTCATCACGCTCCGCCGTCAACGTCGCCAGAACATCGGTGAGCCCTTCGGCTTCGGCCCTACGCAGGCGGGTGTCGGCTCGGGCCAGTTGCGTACTCGCCTTGGCCATCGTCCGGTCGAGGAGCGCCCGAGTGGCCAGTTTGCCCCGGCAGCGCGGATCCTTCGGATCAAAAACGACCGGCGCCGACGGCGTGGCCACGGTTTCCGGTGCCGTTGTTGGCGTTGCCGTTGGCGAAGAAACGGGCAGCGTCGAGGTGAAGGGGGGGGCAATGGTGCTCGGAGGTACGACCGCCACCGTCGAGGTTGGTTCGGTGCGGATAACGACGATTGCGGGGCGCCGGAACCGGACCGCAGCGCCCGAGGCGGGCGCGAAAACCAAGGCGAACGCCGCAACCAGCCCTATAGCGCCGCGGCCCAGGCAACGAGGGCGGTGGCGTGCACGGGGCGGGGGGTCGTTGAGGTTCATGAGATGTCGATTCGAGGCCCCAGTATCGCGCCCAGTTGTCAGGAACTTGTGATGACTCCGTAGCCATCCGGAGAACCAGCACCAGCCGGGGAGCCAGAATCAGCACCAGCCGGGGAGCCATAGCCATCCGGGTAACCAACGGCCCACAAACTCAGGCCGTGGGGTGGGGCGAGCATCGTGGCTTGGCGTTTTCGAGCGGCGAGGGCTGCGAGTACATCGCCGGCGTGTCTGCGGCCACGACCGACCTCGACGAGAAACCCAACAATCGATCTCACCATCTGTTGGCAAAACGACGTAGCCCGAATCTCGAAACTCAGCAGTCCGGGGTGATCAGGATCACCGCCGGTCAGCCACCGGGCGTGCAGTACCACCCGGCGCATCGAACCTGGGGTCCCGTCGGGGTTTTTGGGCGTGCGTCCGAAACTGGTGAAGTCATGGTCACCCAGAAACGGGTCGGTCGCCAAGGCCATCGCATCGACGTCGAGGCGGTCCTCAACGTGCCACCATGACGACCGCCGAAGTGGGTCGGGGCTCAGTTCGTTGAGCACAAGATAGCGGTAGCTCCTCCACTGCGCCGAGAACCGGGCATGAAACCCGGCCGGCGCAATCCCGATGTCACGCACAACTATCGTGTCGCCGAGTAGCCCGGACAGGGAGCGCCGAATTCTGACCAGATCGACTTCCCCAACCGGCATCCGGACGTCAGCGTGCAACACCTGCCCCCACGCATGCACGCCGGCATCGGTGCGGCCCGCGACCACTACCCTGACCGGCCCGTGCTGTCGCAAGATCCGGGTTAGCGCTTCGGCGACGGCCCCGCCAACCGTCCGCTGGCCCGGTTGGGGAGTGACGCCGCGGTGGCCGCTCCCGTCATAGGCCAAAAGCACGCGCAAGCGAACGGCCCCGTCCCCAGGCGAGGACGAGGCCGAGTCGGCGTTCGGAAACCGCAGTTGCTCCACTGCAGCGGCGGGTTTATGGAAGAAGTTCGATCCGGGCCATGGGCGCATTATCACCGTGGCGGGTGCCGAGCTTCAAAATACGGGTGTAGCCACCATTGCGGGTGCCATAACGGGGTCCGATCTCGTTGAAGAGTTTGGCCGTCATGTCTTTGTCACGAATAAAGGCAATAACCTGGCGTTGATTGGCCACGCCGCCTTTCTTCGCTTTGGTGATCATACGCTCGGCAATCGGGCGCAAAGCCTTGGCCTTGGCCTCGGTTGTTACCAGGTACTCGGCCGCGACGAGGGAGGCGACCAGGTTCGCGAGGAGCGCTTTCTGGTGGGCCGGACTGCTACCCAGGCGCTGGCCCTTGGTTGGTGTGAGGGGCATCTTTGGCTCCTAGCCCTTGGTACGCAGCGATAGGCCGCGCTCGTCGAGTTTCTGAATGACTTCGTCGAGTGATTTCTGTCCGAAGTTGGTAATGGCGAGAAGATCGTCTTCGGTCTGCATTACGAGTTCGCCGATGGTGTTGACCTGGGCGCGCTTGAGGCAGTTGCGGGGACGCTCGGAAAGCTCTAGCTCCTCGATCGGTAGGTCGAGGTCGGGCGAGCCCGAACCGAGCGCCGATGTCTCGCCGAGCGAAAGGCCTTGCGGCTGGTCACTCATGTCGGCGACGAGAGTGAAGAGCGACCGCAAGGTGTCACCGGCGGAAGCCATCGCGTCTTGCGGCGAAATGGAGCCGTCGGTCTCGATGTCGAGGGTCAACTTGTCGTAATTCGTCGACTGTTCGACTCGGGTCGGATCAACGCTGATGGCGACACGGCGGACCGGCGAGAAGATCGAGTCGATCGGAATGACTCCGATGACCGCGCTCTTCTTGTTTCGCTCGGCTGAAACGTATCCTCTTCCCCGTTCGACCGTAATGTCGATGGCGAGACGACCCTTGGAGTTGACGCTGGCGATGACGAGTTCGGGGTTGAGAACTTCGACCCCGGTCGGCAACGGCAGATCGCCGGCGGTGGCGACGGCTGGGCCACGTACGTCTAGACGCAAATGGACCGGGTCGTCGTGTTCGACCTTCAAGACAAGATCTTTGAGGTTCAAGATGATATCAGTGACATCTTCTTTTATCCCGGGGATCGTCGCGAATTCGTGCAGCGAGTCGTCGAAGCGGACTTGGGTGACCGCTGCGCCTGGAATAGACGAAAGCAGAGTTCGGCGCAGCGCCGCGCCGATCGAGTGGCCAAGGCCAGGTTCGAGCGGGCCGACGGTGAAACGCTGACGATTGCCCTCGGGCTCGCCGGCGGGCTCGACCGTGGGCCGTTGGATGATGAGCATGTACGCAGTTCCTAAGGTCGTTAGTTCGTGGCAGGAGAGGGGCTCAGACGGAAGCTGAGCGACCGATTACTTGGAGTAGAGCTCGACGATGAGGGATTCGCGCACGGGAACATCAATGTGCTCACGCAACGGGAGGTCTCGAACGGTGACCGACATACCTTCGCCGGCGCGCTCGAGCCACGGCGGACTCTGGCGATCGATGGTGTCGACGTTGTGCGCCACCACGATGAATGCCCTCGCCTTTTCGCGCAACTCGACGATGTCGCCTTTGCGTACTTGGTAGCTCGGAATGGTCACGCGCTTGCCATTCACATTGACGTGACCGTGGCGCACAAACTGCCGGCATTGAGACCGCGAAGCCCCCCAGCCGGAGCGGAACACCACGTTGTCGAGGCGCAATTCCAACATTCGCATCAGGTTCTCGCCAGTGATACCCGCTTGGCGATCGGCCTCGGCAAACATGTTCCGGAACTGCTTTTCGAGCACGCCATAGATACGGCGGGCTTTCTGCTTCTCTCGCAGCTGGAGCATGTATTCGGACTCGCGAATACGACCACGACCATGCTCGCCCGGCGGATAGGGACGTTGCTCGAGCGGACACTTCGGCGAATCGCACTTCGCGCCCTTCAGGAACAGCTTCATCTTCTCGCGCCGACAGAGGCGACACACCGGACCGGTGTAACGAGCCATGACTAGACCCTCCGCCGCTTGGAGGGGCGGCACCCGTTGTGCGGGACGGGCGTGACGTCACGAATGGCGCCCACCTCGAGCCCTACCTGCTGCAAGGAACGAATAGCAGTTTCGCGCCCCGATCCCGGGCCTTTGACCAAGACATCGACGCGACGTAGGCCGTGCTCCATGGCTCGACGAGCACACGCTTCGGCCGCCAGCTGCGCGGCGAACGGAGTGGACTTTCGCGATCCCTTGAAGCCGACATTGCCGGCTGAGGCCCACGAGAGCACATTGCCCTCGGAGTCGGTAATAGAAACGATGGTGTTGTTGAACGAACTCTTGATGTGCGCCACCCCACTGGTGACGTTCTTTCGTTCGCGCTTGCGGGGGCGACGACCGCCCGGCTTAGGCTTTGCCATGTCGGTTTAGTCCTTCCCTTACTTCCTGGGTACTTTCGGCTTACCTGCGACGGTCTTTTTGGGACCCTTGCGCGTTCGCGCGTTCGTATGCGTTCGTTGACCTCGTACCGGCAATCCGCGACGGTGTCGGATGCCCTGGTACGAGCCAATCTCCATCTTGCGCTTGATGTCTTGACTGATGTCACGACGTAAGTCGCCTTCGACTTTGACGTTCGAGTCGATGTACACACGGAGTTGGCTAACCTCCTCATCAGTGAGGTCGCGGACGCGAGTATCGGGGTTGATGCCGGTCTCGTTCAAGATCTTTTGGCTGGTAGTCCGGCCGATCCCGAAAATGTATGTGAGGCTGATCTCGACGCGCTTCTCACGCGGGATGTCGACGCCGGAAAGACGGGCCATCGGTTATCCCTGCCGCTGCTTGTGGCGCGGATTTTCGCAAATGACCATCACGCGACCATGGCGGCGGATGACCTTGCACTTCTCACAGATGGCCTTGACGCTGGGCCGAACCTTCATGCGTCGTTCCTTTGCTGTACTTGGGGGGCGATTTCGGACGTTCCTGGATGCACCGGGAACCTCTTACTTGTATCGGTAGGTGATCCGACCTCGGGTGAGGTCGTACGGGGTGAGTTCGATCTGCACTTTGTCTCCGGGCAGAATCCGGATGTAGTTCATGCGCATCTTCCCGCTGATGTGGGCCAAGACCTTGTGCCCATTCTCCAGTTCGACGCGAAACATGGCGTTCGGCAACGGCTCGACAACCGTGCCTTCAAGCACGATCGCGTCTTCTTTGGGCTTGGGCAGGGGAATCCTCCACGGAGTGGGTTGAAGCGCTAGGTTCGGTGTTGCTCGCGCGGCACAAGCCGGAGAAAGACCGAAGAGTCAGTGTAGCGCGCCGGCAAGCGCGCTGAAACACGTGCCACCATTGACCGGTGATCCTCCAATCATGGCACGAAGCTGGCAGCTTTGCCGGTCCACTCCTCGGAGTCGCGGCGAGAACCAAGCAGACCGCGTTGTTCGCGGTGATCGGAATCGGGCTCCTGGCCCTTATTTTGGGCCTCGCCCGACGCGGTGCTCTCACGATGCGATTCGTTCTCGGCTGGATGGCCGTGTCGGCGACACTCATCGGCGTCGGACCGATCAGTGCGGCGCTCGATACTCCCGCCCGACGACTCGGCATCACGCCTACGGGGTTGCTCCTCGGGGTTTCCACTTCCGTCGTGTTGGCGATTGCCTTGCAGCTGTCCATAAGCGTCTCGGGCCTGCGCGCTACTGCCCAAGACCTCGGTGAGGCACTTGCTTTGCGTCCCGCGGTACCGCGTCACGAACGGCTCAGCGATGTCGTGGTGGTCATTCCCGCGCTCAACGAGGCGGCGTCCATCGAGCCCGTAATACGCCAAGTGCGAGCGCTGCATTACGACTGTGTGGTCATCGACGACGGATCGACCGACGCCACCGCCGCGTTGGCAATGGATGCCGGCGCCACCGTCGTATCTCATCCCCAGAACCTCGGCGTCGGCGCGGCGCTCCGCACCGGATTTCGCTTTGCGCTAGCCCACGGCTACCGGGTGGTCGTGCAGTGCGACGGCGATGGCCAGCACCATCCCGCAGAAATCTCGACCCTTCTCCAGGCCATTCAACACGAGCGCGCCGACCTGGTCATCGGATCTCGATTCGCTCCTGGCGGCTCTTACGGCGGCGAAGTTTCGAAGGCTCGGTCCTTGGGCATCTCGCTGCTTCGCCGCAGCGCCTCGCGCGCCGCCCGGGCAGCCATCCTCGATCCGACCTCAGGGTTTCGGGCCATCTCCGGGTCACTGCTCGTAGCCTTCGCCAAGTCGTATCCCACCCACTATCTCGCCGACACGCACGGCGCCCTTCTTTCGGCCGCCCGAGCCGGCTACGTGGTGCGTGAGGTACCGGTCTCGATGTCACCTCGCCAAGGCGGCGTCGCTTCGGCCAGCCCGTGGCAATCCGGAGTCTTTCTGGCACGCGCGTTCCTGCTCGTAAGGCTGCGAATCACCCCGCGAATCAAGGCACCGATAGCGGGATCTCCAGCTGCTTGGACAAGTCGGGATTGAACCACCGTACGAACTCCCACACCATGTCTATGACCAAGGTGAAATGACCCGACCCGGGGTTTGGCACGGAGATGCTCAAATCCACCGCCGAACCCGCCGCCGTGGACAAACTCGGCTCACTCGAGATCGGGGATCGAGTTTCGACCACCTGGGAGCCGTCGCCGCGGAGCACCTTTGCCCCGAGACGCATTCCCCCTTGATCCCCTTTGGGCTTTCGCGGCCACGCTGCAACGCCCGTGTTCGTTGCTCGCACGCGGGCCACAAAACCGTCTCCGACGCGTCGCGGCCGGTCCAAGAACTGCAGACGGGCTTGATACCACGGCTTGCCGCTGCGATCAACCACGGCGGCCCGACCGACTTGATGAACAACCCGCAGCGGCGCCGACAACTGAGGCGCCAATTGCCGGTTGAGGCGCCGGAGGTCGCTGGTCACCAAGTACCGTCGATGGATGTCGCTGAGCCAGATCTCGACGGGATACGAGCCCGAAAAACGCAACGCTGAGGTCGTGCCGCCGAGGCGGCCCAGTTCGCCGACCGTGTACATGTACCCCTTCAGGCCGGTTTCGAGCGAGTCGACCTGTTGTTCGGGCAGGTGTCCGGCCGCCCATCGAGCCGCTTCGTACGTGTCGGGGTCGTAACCGGGCTGTTGTCGGCCGTACGACCTCGCACCCGTCGCCACGGCTAGGGGGGCGACGGCCGCCAGTAAGGCCAGGGCACTGACCGTCACTCGGGCCCGTTTCGGCCAGAGCCGACTGACGACGACGGCGGCGCCCGCAACCCCCAGCGCGATCAGCACCGCAAACGCCGGCAGCGCAGGAAAAACCGCTTTGATTCGGTAATACCGCGAGGTGTGGATCCGCGTCGGGCTGATCGATGAATCCACGAACACTAAAAAGAGCAGCTGTCCCAAACTCGCGACGATCACGCCGAAAACGGCCACCAGGGCTGGCCCCCCGCGTGCCCATTGGCCTGAATGGCGAAAGAGGAAGGCCCCTACCATGACCAGCGCGAGCAGCGTTGCCGAAGCCGCCCCGAGCAGAACGACAGGCCCCCCGAAGGCGCGGATCGATGGCGTGGCGATGACACCCTCCAGCGCCAAGTTGTTGCCGTTGCTCGAACCCCGTGGTAGTAGATAAGCGCCGATCAATGCGCCCATCGCGGCTAATGCGACAAGCGTGGAGAGAACCTTGACGTCGGCGCGCTTGGCGTACCAACGCGTCGCTCGCAGCACGGCGAACGCCAAAGGGACCACCAAGGCGTACTGGACGTACCCGTAGGTGACGAGAGCGGACGCCAGGACCAGCTCACCAGTCGGTACCGCCCGGCCGGCGCCTTCGAGCGTAAGGAGAAACAAGGCGTAGGCAATGGCGGCCATCCCCATGACTTGCGCCTGAAAAAAATAGTGGGTCATCGTCTCGACCCCGAACTGGGGAATGGCCAGGATCGCCGCCGGAGCGACTAGCGCCACCGCGCCCGTGACCCAAGGTGGGCTGCGAGGTCGCCAACCTCGCAGCGCAATGGCGATGATGTTCGAGGCGGCGGCCCACGAGAACCAAAGCACCGCGGCGAGCCCTCCGAATCCGATCAGCTCCGCCGCCCGGCCGGTGTCGATGTGGGTCAACCACGCCGAGTACGCGGTCAAATACTGCCCAACGACAGGGTAAGCGGCCAAATCGGGTAGGGCCACGGCCTCGCTGTCACCGGAACGCAACGGCCGTTGGTGCTCGCGTATGAATCGTGCTGACGACACGTTATGGACCATGTCTGAAGTTGATCCGAGCGGCAATAGGTTACGACTGTGCATTCGGCCAAAAACCATAAGGAAGGCCAAGATCACCACGAGCCCTAGTCGCGCCGTCGAGCCGTCGCGGCGCCATTGTGACCGCCAGCGCCGCGCCAGCAGCCCCGTGATCACGATCGTTACCAGTCCGGTCACAACAAACGAAGACACCCGAACCGCGTTGAGTCCGACGGCGACGAGAACAAGCAAACCAACCGCTACCGCCAATCCGCGAGCCCATCGTCCTGTCACCAGCGCACCTTCGGCAAAAGTCTCGAGCGCGCCACGACTCGCCGCAACCGGCTCTTGGCCGTCCGATAACACCGCCTGTAACACCGTCTCCGTCATGAGGGGTGGCGCGCCCAACCGACTGCTATTGACGGGCGGCGTCGATGTAGGCCACGCAGGCCTCGAACACTGTATCTTCGGGCTGTGAACCATCGATCACGCCCAACAGCGAACGTCGCTCGTAAAAGGCGAGCAAGGGACGGGTTTGCTCCTCGTACAGGTCAAGGCGCCGTTGAATCGCGTCGGGCTTGTCGTCATCTCGCTGCAGGACCTCCCCTCCGCAGTGGTCACAAGTCCAATTGTGTTTGGGCGGAAGCTGCACCGAGTAATTGTTCCCGCAGACCGAGCACATGCGCCGGCTGGCGAGACGACCCAGTACCAACGAGGTGGCCACGTCGAGATCGAGCACGGCATCGAGGGTGACCGGCGCCAGAATCTTCTCCAGCGCAGAAGCCTGGTGCACGGTCCGTGGGAATCCGTCGAGAATGAAACCGCGACCACGGGCGTCGCGCTCAGCGAGGCGTTCCGCCACGACGCCGATTACGACCTCGTCTGGCACGAGTTCACCGCGGCTCATGTAGGAGTCGGCCAGCCGACCCATCTCGGTGCCCGATTTGCGGGCCGCCCGAAACATGTCACCGGTCGAGATATGGGGAACCACATAGTGACGCCCGAGTTGCACACACTGGGTGCCCTTACCGGCGCCTTGTTTGCCGAGGATGATGAGACGAACGCCGCGAAGCACGCGATGACTGGCGTTAGGAGGTTGGGCGCTTTAGTTGACGGCGCGAGTCGGACGACGACGGGCCGAACTACCTTCGAGGAACCCCTCGTAGTTTCGCATCATCAGCTGGCTGTCGATCTGCTTCATGGTCTCAAGAGCGACACCGACCGCGATCAAAATCGTCGTACCACCGAACCCAAAGTTCTGGACGCCGAAGACGGCCAAGACGAAGGCAGGCACCGAGGCGATCAACGCAATGAAGAGGGCACCGGCCAGGGTGATCCGGTTCAAGATATAGCTCAGGTGGCGCTCAGTGGCGATGCCTGGACGAATGCCCTGAATGTAGCCCCCTTGCTTTCGGATCGTGTCGGCCTGCTCATGAGGATCAAAGCTGATCGCCGTATAGAAGTACGCGAAAAAGATGATGAGCGTGGCTTCGAGCAGCACGTAGAACACATTGTCGGGGCTGGTAAGGCGTCGATCGATAAATGTCTGCACACTCTTCCACGGCACCACGTTCGACAGCAGAACGGGAAAGTAAAGGATCGAGCTGGCGAAGATGATCGGCACAACACCGGCCTGGTTCACCTTCAACGGAATGTAGGTGCTTTGTCCACCGTACATGCGCCGCCCGACCATCCGTTTGGCGAACTGAACGGGAATGCGCCGCTGGCCGTTCTCGACCACGACGATCGACACGATCATGCCTATCACGATCGCCATGATGATCGAGAAGATGAAAGGGCCCTCTTGGCGGTAAATACGCCCCCCTTCGGATGGGAGCCGGCTGACCACGTTGGTAAAAATAAGCACCGAAGCCCCGTTGCCGATTCCCCTTTGGGTAATGGTCTCCCCGAGCCACATCACCATGGCCGTGCCCGCCACCAGCGTCATCACGACGAGCAGCACTCGGGGCAAAGTGAACTGGGGCAACAGATCGAAACTCGCCGAGTTGCCGTTTCTGGTCAGAAACCCTCGGCCGCCGTTGTGAAACACGAAGGTCAGCCCGGTGCCTTGCATGAGCGCGAGGCCGATCGTGAGATAGCGGGTCCATTGCGTGATCTTCTTCTGACCCGACGCACCCTCCTTCGACCATTTCTCCAGTTTGGGTATGACGACCGTCAACAGCTGCATGATGATCGAGCTGGTGATATACGGCATGATGCCCAACGCAAAGATGGCGAACTGCGTGAGCGCGCCCCCCGAGAACAAGTTCAGAAAGCCGAGAACACCGTTGTTGTCGGCCGACGACTTGAGCTGCTTAACGGCCTCGAAGTCGATGCCGGGCACGGGCACGTGCGTGCCGAGTCGAAAGAGACCGATCACGATCAACGTGAAAATGATCTTCTTCCGCAGCTCGGGAACCTTGAACATGTTCTTGAAACTGGAGAGCACCGGTGCGTCCTTTCGGCCGAGGCCGACGTCGTTCAGAAGTTCGTTGGAGAGACGATACCCGTACTAGCTGTACGCAGCGCGCACGGGCCGACGATCCTCAGGCGGACCGTTAATCGGCCCAGGCTGAGTCACGGCACTAGCGGTTGGTGAGGGCGTTGCCTTTGGCTGCAGGTCGACCGTTGCCGAATGGCATGGGGATGGACTGCGTAGTGCCACCAGCGGCGGTGATCGCGGCGAGGGCACTCTTCGAGAATCCGTGGGCGTGAACGTTGACCTTGGCCGTCAACTCGCCCCGACCGAGCACCTTCACCAGCGCATGTTTGGAGACAAGCCCCGATGCCAGCAGCGTTTCCGGAGTGACTTCCTCATGTCCGGCCTCGGCGAAGGCCTGGATCGTGTCGAGGTTGACGCCCTGGTACTCCACTCGGAACGGGTTGTGAAATCCTCGCAGCTTCGGCGTGCGCCGCACTAGGCGCGTCTGTCCACCTTCGAAGCCGGCGGGAATTTGTCGACGTGCCTTCTGGCCCTTCGTGCCGCGGCCGGCGGTCTTACCCCCTCCGGCGGCGATACCGCGCCCGACGCGTTTGCGGGCCTTGCGAGAGCCAGGCGCTGGCGCCAGGTCATGAACTTTCACTGCGACTCCTCTACCTGTTCGACTTTGACCAAATGGGGCACCCGGGCCAGCATGCCTCGAATTTCCGGTCGGTCCGGCAACGTGTTGGTCTTGCCAATTCCCCGCAGTCCGAGCGCACGAAGGGTCCCTCGGTGCTTGGGCTTCTGGCCGATCGACGACCGGACTTGCGTAACTTTCAGTGCCATTACTCTCTCCCGACCGTGGCCGCACGGGCCAGACGCTGGGTCTCCCGATAGGCGCGAAGCACGCCTACGGGAGTCACTTCTTCAGCCGTCTTGCCTCGCAGAGCCGCCACCTGGTCAGGGGTCCGCAGCCCCTTGAGCCCGGCAATCGTGGCGTGCGCGACGTTGATGCCATTCGAGCTGCCAAGCGACTTAGCCAAGATGTCATGCACGCCGGCGGCCTCCAGAATGACCCGGGCCGCGCCGCCGGCAATAACGCCTGTACCGGGGGCTGCCGGCTTCAAAAGAACCCGTCCCGCCCCGCGCTCGCCCATGATCGGATGCGTGATCGTCGACCCGGCGAGCGGAACGTTGAAGAGAGACTTCTTGGCCTCTTCGACACCTTTCGCGATAGCAGCCGGAACTTCCTTGGCTTTTCCGTAGCCGAGCCCGACGCGGCCCGCTCCATCGC
The DNA here is from genome assembly GCA_025359845.1 of Acidimicrobiia bacterium. GTDB lineage: Bacteria > Actinomycetota > Acidimicrobiia > Acidimicrobiales > JANYDT01 > JANYDT01. The sequence goes on along the minus strand of JANYDT010000068.1, from coordinate 9,274 downwards.
CAACGACGACCAAGGCCGTAAAGCTGAACCGCCGACCACCCTTGACGACCTTGGCGACACGGTTGATGTTGATGACCCGCTCTTCGAGCTGACCTGTGGATTCTGCAGCCATGTGACTAGAACTCCAGTCCTGCGGCGCGAGCCGCCTCGGCGACCGCAGCGATGCGGCCGTGATAGAGAAAGCCCCCGCGGTCAAAGACCACTTGAGTAATTCCGGCCGCCTTGGCCCGATCGGCGATCAACGTTCCCACCGACGACGCGGTGGCGACATTGCCGGTGGCCCCATCGCCTCGCGGTCCCTTTTCGTGAGACGACGCGGCGGCCAACGTGTGACCTGTCGTATCGTCGATGACCTGGGCCACAATGTGCTTGTTCGACTTGAACACGGCGAGACGCGGCCGGGCCGTCGTACCCGAAACGGTCTTGCGAACGCGCTTATGACGGCGGACTCGCCCTAGTTGCTTTTTCTGTGTTGCGGTAGCCATGTGTCTTCTCGCTACTTCTTGGCGGCCTTGCCGGCCTTGCGCAATATGCGCTCGCCAGCGTATTTGACGCCCTTGCCCTTGTAGGGTTCAGGCTTTCTGATCTTGCGAATATTGGCCGCGACCTGGCCGATTGTCTCTTTGTCTGTGCCCCGTACGATGATTCGGGTCGGGATCGGCACTTCGAAGGTGACGCCGGGCGGGGCCTCGAAATGAACCGGGTGGCTGAATCCGAGGGCGAGCTCCAGTTTATTGGGCCCCTGGGCGATGGCGCGATAGCCCACGCCCACGATCTCCAACTCTCTCGAGAACCCCTCCGAAACTCCTACCACCATGTTCGCCACCAGTGTCCGGGTGAGGCCGTGCAGGGCGCGCGACTGGCGTTCGTCGTTGGGTCGCTCTACCAGCAGCGCCCCATCCGACTCGCGCACGGTGATCTCGCCCGGCAGCGATCGCGATAGCGACCCTTTGGGACCCTTCACTTCGACCATTCGGTCTATAACCGACACCGAGACGCCCGTGGGGACGGCGATCGGGGATCGTCCGATCCGACTCATTGTGTGCTCCTGTTCCTCGAAAGGTTGGATTTCGCGTTCATCGGATCACCAGACGTAGCAAAGGACTTCGCCGCCGACTCGCAACTTGCGAGCCTCGCGATCGGTGAGCAGGCCCTGGCTGGTCGAAAGGACCGCCACGCCCATCCCCCCGAGAACTCGGGGAAGATGATCGGCCTGGCGATACACACGAAGACCGGGCTTCGACACTCTCGTGATGCCACTTATCGTCCGACGGCGATCCTCGGAATACTTCAACACGACTTCAAGCGTCGAGCCGGGTCGATCGACGTTGTCGGCGACCTTGAAGCCGCTGATGAAGCCCTCACGCTCCAAGATCTTGGCCAGCGAGATCTTCAACTTTGAATTCGGCATGCGCACCACGTCGTGCATGGCGGTATTGGCATTGCGGATACGCGTGAGCATGTCGGCGATGGGGTCGGTCATTGTCATGGTTGAACTCCCCTCACCAACTGGCCTTGGTCACGCCCGGGACTTCGCCCGCATGAACCATCTCTCGCAAACAAATGCGACAGAGTCCGAACTTCTGAAAAACGGCACGGGCGCGCCCGCAACGCTGGCAACGGGTGTAGGCCCGAACCTTGAACTTGGGCTTGCTTGCCGCTTTGATTACGAGTGCTTTCTTAGCCATCTCAGTTGCCCTCGCGCTTGAAGGGGAAGCCAAAGGCATCGAGGAGCGCTCGGCCTTCGGCATTGGTACGAGCCGTGGTGACGATGGTGACGTCGAAGCCACGGGGAGAATCGATCTTGTCGTAGTCAATCTCCGGAAAGATCAACTGTTCGGTGACGCCAAACGTATAATTGCCATGGCCGTCGAAGCTCTTCGCGGGCAGACCGCGGAAGTCGCGGATACGAGGAATCGCTACGCTGATCAAGCGGTCAAAGAATTCCCACATGCGATTACCACGCATGGTGACCTTGGCCCCAATAGCTTGCCCTTCTCGCAGCTTGAATCCGGCGATCGACTTCGTCGCCCGAGCCACCGAAGGCTTTTGGCCGGTGATCTTGGTGAGATCGGTGATGGCGCCGTCGAGCAGCGACGGCTGCTGAGTCGCCCTTCCGACCCCACTATTGATAACGATCTTCGTCAACCTAGGCACTTCCATGATGTTGCCGAGGCCTAGCGCGACCTGAATTTGCGGCCGCAGTTCGACTTCGTATTTCGACTTCAGACGTGGTTTCGTGGGGGCCTCGACGCTCACAGTTCAGCTCCTGTCCGCCGACAGATCCGAACCTTGTTACCGGAGGCATCGAACTTGTAACCGATCCGAGTCGCTTTGCCGTCAGTGGAGATTATGGCCACCGTCGATGCCGGCATCGGCATGTCGACCTCGATGATGCCGCCCGCTTGCGATGCACTCTTGGCCTTCTGGTGCTTCTTGACCACATTGACTCCGTCCACGATAACCCTGTCGGTCTTTGGTAGCACGCGACTGATCACGCCTTCCTTACCCCGATCTTTGCCGGTGAGGACGATCACCCGGTCACCTTTTCTAAGCTTCATCTAGAGCACCTCCGGGGCCAGCGACACGATGCGCATGAACTTTTTGTCTCGTAGCTCCCGACCGACCGGCCCGAAAATACGGGTCCCACGGGGTTCCAGCTTGTCGTTGATGATGACCGCGGCGTTTTCATCGAACCGGATGTAACTGCCGTCTTTACGGCGGCGCTCCTTCTTCGTGCGCACCACGACGCAGCGAACCACCTCGCCCTTCTTCACCGTGCCGCCAGGAGTGGCCTCCTTGACCGCGCCGATGAATACATCTCCGATGCACGCGTACCGACGACGGGTTCCGCCGAGAACCTTGATGACCAATACCTCACGGGCGCCGGTGTTGTCGGCCACCCGTAGGCGCGATTCCTGTTGGATCATCGGGCCCGCTCCACAACCTCGACCAGACGCCAGCGCTTGAGCTTGCTCATTGGTCGCGTCTCCATGAGGCGAACGGTGTCGCCTTCACGGGCTTCGTTGGTCTCGTCGTGGGCGTAGAGGCGAAGCGTGCGCTGGATCGTCTTGGAATAGCGCTTGTGGCGAACGCGATCGACCACCGTCACAACGATGGTCTTGTTCATCTTCTGGCTCGCCACGGTACCGACCCGTATCTTGCGGCTACCTCGGGCGGCGTCCGCTTCGATTGCGGCACCCGTAATTGGTGCGGCGGCGTCGGCTGTGGTTTCGGTCATATCACTCATCGGTCGTCTCTCACTTCCCTGCCAGCGCCTCGGCGGCGGCGATCTCGCGCTCACGCGTCAGCGTGTTGATTCGCGCCACGTCTTTACGCAGAATCCGCACCCTGCTGTTGTTCTCGAGCTGACCGGTGGCCAGCTGGAAACGGAGGTTGAACAATTCCTCTTTGGTATCTGCCAACTTTTGGATCAGCTCGGCATCGGCCAGGCTGCGCAGTTCAAGGGTATGGGCAGTCGTCACTAGAGCACCTCGTCTTTGCGTACGAAACGGGCCTTCATCGGCATCTTTTGGATGGCCAGCTCTAAAGCTTCGCGAGCGAGCGCCTCATCCACCCCGTCCATCTCGAAGAGAATGCGGCCCGGCTTGACCACGGCCACCCAGAATTCGGGGTTGCCTTTTCCGGAGCCCATGCGCGTTTCCGCCGGCTTGGCGGTAACCGGCTTGTCAGGGAAGACACGGATCCAAATCTTGCCGCCGCGCTTTACCCGGCGGGTCATCGCGATACGAGCTGCTTCGATTTGTCGGGCCGTCAACCACGCCGGCTCCAGCGCCTGGATGCCGAACGCGCCGAACGTGATCTCGGTGCCGCCCTTGGCGACACCGGTCATGCGGCCTCGTTGTTGCTTTCGATGCTTGACCTTGCGGGGCATCAACATGGTTACTCATCTCCCGAACGGAAGTGGGGGGCTTGGGTCTGCTGAGGGGCGAGGCGCTCATGCTCCTCTTCCTTGTTCATGCGGGCTTCGAGCTCGGGATCGGCCATTTCCACGAGGGGGGCGGCCGATGCCGCCTCCTGGGCCGGGTCGAGTCCTGGCTCACCCGGTTCACTCGTGGAATCGCCGGCCGGGGTAGCCCCGGGCTCCAGCGTCTCTTCTTCCTTGCGGCGTCCGCCGCCGGCCGAAATGACTCGTCGCGGTCGGGGCAAACCCGAGGGGTCTCCGGCTGCCATCGCTGCTTCTCGGGTGATCTTGTTCTCATCGACGGAGGTCTTGTACGGGAGAATATCGCCCTTGTAGATCCAAACCTTGACGCCGATACGACCGTATGTCGTCTTGGCCTCGCGCATGCCGTAATCGATATCGGCTCGCAGCGTATGCAAAGGAACCCGGCCCTCCCGATACCACTCGCTGCGACTCATTTCGGCGCCGCCAAGTCGCCCTGAGCATTGGACCTTGATACCCAACGCCCCGGCCTTTTGCGCCGTCTGCACGGCCCGCTTCATGGCGCGACGGAAACTGACGCGGCCCGCGAGTTGATCGCCTACGCCTTGGGCGATAAGCGCGGCGTCGAGTTCTGGCTGCTTGATCTCGACGATGTTGAGCTGCACTTTGGGATTGGCTGTGAGCTTTTGCAGCCCGGCGGTGAGGCGCTGGCTCTCCGCCCCCTTACGGCCGATCACAATGCCGGGGCGAGCGGTATGGACGTCGACTCGTAAACGATCGCGCGTCCGTTCGATCTCGACGCGACTGACCGCTGCTCGTTCGAGCTGCTTAGTCAGGTATGCGCGAATCTTGTAGTCCTCGATCAAGTACTTGGTGTACTCACGATCGTTGAACCAGCGTGACTTCCAATCGGTGGTGATACCGAGGCGGAAGCCGTAGGGATTGACCTTCTGACCCATGCGTTAATCCGTTTCCGACTCAGGTGTTGTTGGAGGTGTCGCGGTTCCACGTGCCGGCCAAGATCTCTTGGGCCTGGGTGCGCCAGTCCTTGAGTTGATCGGCCGAACGGGGTATTGCCGCATCGATTTGCTCTATATCTGCATCGCTCCACGCCGCGATTTGCGCGAACGTCGTTACGCCGAGCTCGTTGAGCGAGTCCTTCATCTTCGGCCCGATACCGATGATCTTGTTGATTTCGTCTCCGTCGCCGTCAGGTCGCTCGAAGAGTGCCGTGAGTTTCGTGGGCAATGACTCGGTGGTCTGCTCGGCGTCGACCTCGGCTTGCCCCGTCTGGCTGACCGACTCGGCTTCGGCCGGGTCGACTCCGACTGCAGCCGGCTCGGCCGGCTCAATCGTGGCCCCAGCCTCGACTCCGGCCACTACTTCAGACGTACCACCGGCCGCTCGGCGTTGCGCCCCGGCCGCCTCTTCACCTGCGGCTCGCTGACCAGCGGTTCGGCGCGCTCGATTGGCGGCGACGGTGGCGCTCTTGGAACGAGCAAGGGCGAGCTGATCGCCGGGCATTTGCGTCACGATGACCGTCACATGACTGGACCGCTTGTTGATCCGATCGGCGCGGCCCCTCGCCCGCGGCATGAACCGCTTGACCGTGGGCCCTTCGTCGACGTAACAGGCCGAGACGTACAATTCGTCGGCTGACATCGAATCGTTGGCCTCGGCGTTGGCCACCGCCGATGCGAGCACCTTGCCGATCACGATCGCAGGGTCACGCTCGCAGAAACGCAAAATGTTGGCCGCTTCTTCGACGCTGTGGCCGCGGATCAGGTCGACCACTTCGCGCATTTTCCACGCCGAGGTGCGTACCCAACGGGCTGAAGCCCGAGTGCCTTGATCGGCCGGTCCGCGTTTGGCGCCTTGGCGCATGCGCACCGGCGACTCATTGAGTTTGGGTCCGGTCATGACCGTTTTCCCTTCGCCGACTTCTCTTGTCCGGCGTGCGAACGGAAGGTTCGAGTCATGGCGAATTCGCCCAGCTTGTGACCAACCATTGCTTCGGTTATGTACACCGGGACATGCTTGCGTCCGTCATGGACGGCAACGGTATGACCGACCATGTCGGGGATGATGGTGGAGCGACGAGACCAGGTCTTGATCACTCGCTTTTCGTTTTTGGCGTTCAAATCGTCGACCTTCTTCAACAGATGGTCGTCGACGAACGGGCCCTTTTTTAGGCTACGCGGCATCTCGTTCTCCCCTTATCGCCGGTCCCCGCGGGTGCGGCGGCGACGGATGATGAGCTTCTGGCTTTCCTTATTTTTGTCACGACTGCGCCCTTCGGGCTTACCCCACGGTGAAACTGGGTGACGACCACCGGAGGTTTTGCCCTCTCCACCGCCGTGGGGATGATCGACCGGGTTCATAGCCACACCGCGTGTTTGCGGGCGAATGCCCTTCCAGCGATTGCGACCGGCTTTACCGATACTGATGAGTTCGTGCTCCGAATTGCCGACTTGGCCCACTGTGGCTCGGCAGTCGATCGGCACGCGTCGCATTTCGGTGGACGGGAGCCGCAAGATGGCGAAGTCGCCATCTTTTCCGACGAGCTGCACGCTCATGCCCGCCGATCGGGCCATTTTGCCGCCGCCCCCTGGCTTCAATTCGACGTTGTGCACCACCGTGCCGGTAGGCATGAAGCGCAGAGCCAAGGCGTTACCGACCTTGATTTCTGACCCTTGGCCCGATTGAAGGGTCTCGCCCACCTTCAGCTTGGCCGGGGCCAGGATGTATCGCTTCTCGCCATCCGCGTAATGCAGCAGCGCGATACGACAGGTGCGGTTGGGGTCGTATTCGATCGTGGCGACCTTGGCCGGAATTCCGTCTTTGTTGCGCCGAAAATCGATGATGCGGTATTGGCGTTTGTGCCCGCCGCCACGGTGACGGCTGGTCTTTCGGCCGTAGCTGTTACGACCACCGGATTTGTGCAGCGGCGCGAGCAGGCTCTTCTCGGGGGTCGTGCTCGTGATATCAGCGAAGTCGGAAACCGTCTGAAAACGGCGGCCGGCGCTGGTTGGGTTTCGTTTACGGATGCCCATGGTCGACTCAGTTCTCGAAGAGGGGAATGCGGTCGTCGCCGGCGAGGGTCACGATCGCTCGTTTGGAATCGGACTTCTGCGTCCAGACGCCGGTCTTTTTCACCCGGGTCCGCTTTCCTTTGCGGTTCAGGGTGTTCACCTTGACCACCTTGACGTTGAAGATGGATTCGATCGCCTGACGAATTTCTATCTTGTGGGCATCGGGGTGAACCACGAAGGTGTACACGCCCTGGTCGATCAGGCCGTACGATTTTTCACTCACTACCGGTCGCAAGATGATGTCGCGGGGGTTCTTCACTTCGCCGCCTCCTGCCCGCGATTACCGGGAACTGTCGCCTCGGTGAAGACGATCCAATCGTTGGTCAAGACGTCGTAAGCGTTCAACTGTCCGGCATCGAGAACTTGGACCGTGGTCAGATTGGCGAAGCTCTTGTCGGCCGTCTTGTCAGCCTCGTTACGGCCGTCGAGCACAATCAAGACTTTGTCGTGGCCGATGCCAAGGGCCTTGAGAGCGGCCACGGCATCTTTGGTCTTCGGGGCCGAAAAGCCCCAGTCCTTGATCACTAAGACTTTGCCCTCGCTGGCCCGGTCAGACAGGGCCGAGCGCAACGCAAGGTTGATCATTTTCTTCGGAGTGCGCTGCGCGTATTTGCGCGGCTTCGGTCCTAGGGCCACGCCTCCGCCGACCCACTGGGGGGCCCGGGCTGAACCCTGACGAGACGTGCCGCCGCCCTTTTGGCGCCGCTGTTTGCGACTCGAAATGGCCACCTCAGCGCGCGTCTTGGTGCTTTGCGTGCCGGAGCGAGCGGCCGCCAGCTGCGCCACTACCACTTGGTGCATCACCGGCACGTTGGGTTGAATACCGAACCAGTGCTCGTCGAGCTCGGCCGAGCCACTATCAGCTCCGGTGTGTGTCTTCACGGCAACTGTCGCCATCACTTGGCACCCTTCTTGCTGGCGGCCCGGATGATCACCACGCCACCTCGGGGTCCGGGCACTGCACCCTTGACCAAGATGAGTTCGCGTTCGGCATCGGCTTGAACGATTTGGAGATTCTGGGTCGTAACTTGCTCATGACCCATGCGACCGGCCATCTTGAGGCCCTTGAAAACGCGACCGGGGGTCGAACAGGCTCCGATGGAGCCCGGCGTTCGGTGCGTCTTGTGCGAACCGTGGCTCGCCGGCAAGCCGGAGAAGTTGTGACGCTTCATCACGCCGGCGGTGCCCTTGCCCTTACTGATGCCGGTCACGTCGACCCAGTCACCGACCGCGAACGTGTCGGCCGCGATGGTTTGACCGACGGTCCAATGGCCGGCGTCTTCGACACGTAGTTCGACCAGGTCTTTGCCGGGCTCGACGCCGGCCTTGTCGAAGTGCCCCTTTTCGGGCTTGTTGAGGCGGCTGGCCTTCACCGAGCCGTAGGTCACTTGAACCGCGGCATAGCCGTCGGTCGCGGGCGTCTTCACCTGGACGACCCTGGCCGCAGTGACGCGAACCACGGTGACTGGAATCACCTGGTTCTTTTCGTCCCACAACTGGGTCATGCCGACTTTCTCGCCGACAATCGCTTTTCTCGCTGCCATGTCGTCTCTCTTAGCTACGTACGTTCGGAGCATGTTCGCTACTGGTCATGCGTGTTGACTCACACGCAAGCGCTCCGCCGGACGGGCCGGGCGGAGCGCAAGATCTTGGTGCCGCCAGGTCCCCGGGGAACCGGGCTCGGGCAGACTTCGAAATTCTCCCGTGCACAACCGGGAGGAATAAGACTAGCAGATTCTCGGCACCCGAAAAACGGACGGCCGAGCCTCTCCCTCGCTCGGTCAGGCGGTCTGAATTTTGATTTCGATGTCGACGCCGGCCGGAAGCTCCAGGCGTTGCAACGAATCAACAGTCTTCGGCGTCGGCTCGAGAATGTCGAGCAGGCGCTTATGAATCTTCATTTGGAAATGCTCGCGGCTGTCTTTGTCCTTGTGAGGACCGCGGATAACCGTGTACAGGTGGCGCTCAGTGGGAAGCGGTACCGGCCCGCGCACCTTGGCGTTGGTACGCACGACGGTCTCGACGATCTACTTGGTCGATTGATCGATGATCTCGTGATCCCACGCCTTGAGGCGGATACGAATTTTCTGGGCCATTACTCTTCAGACTCTCTATTGGTTACTAAACGTAGATTTACTTGAGGATTTTGGTGACGCGGCCGGCGCCCACAGTACGCCCACCCTCACGAATAGCGAACTTCAAACCCTCATCCATCGCAATCGGCTTACCCAACTCCACCACCACCGCAACATTATCGCCCGGCATCACCATCTCC
>JANYDT010000046.1 GCA_025359845.1 Acidimicrobiia bacterium | reverse complement strand
GGCTACGTCGCCGCCGCGATCGTAAGCGTGCTCACCCACTTTTCGTCGCTTGAAGCGATCCGTCACTTTCAGGCATGGAGCGAAGGCGGATTCCGCGGCACGACTTGGAACCAGCTACGGGTGATGGTGCCTGTCCTCGCGCTCGCTGGGCTGGGCGTCGCCGCGCTGATCAAGCCCCTTGACGCCCTCCTTCTCGGCGACCGCTACGCCGCCTCCCTCGGCATCGACGTGCGCCGCGCCCGCCTGTTGATCATCGCCACATCCGCCCTTCTCGCCGGCGCCGTGACCGTGTTTTGCGGACCGATCGCATTCCTCGGCATCGCCGTGCCCCATGTGGCGCGAACGGTGATGGGCGATGCTCGCCATAGCGTCTTGCTCCCGGCGGTAGTGTTGATCGGCGCTTCGGTCGCCCTCGTTTGCGACATCCTGGCGCAATTGCCCGGATCGGACCGGACGCTGCCCCTCAATGGGGTCACCGCGCTCGTCGGAGCGCCGATCGTCATCTCCTTGCTGATCCGTCGACGACCCGAGATCGCCGCATGAAGGCCACCGCGTCGGAGGCAACGCGAGATGGCGGGATGAACACCGAGGGGTCAAGGGCGGTCCGAGAGTTCGATACCAATATTTTGGGGTTGGAAGCTCCGGTTTTGCAGGCGCAACGTTTGGTCATCGGATACCCGGCGCGGCGGCGCACGCCCGAACGGCGCTTGCTCCCCGCCCTTGACCTATCGCTCGTGCCCGGCACGCTGACCGCTTTGGTGGGAACCAACGGGGTGGGCAAGTCGACGTTGTTGCGTACGCTGGTGGGCGCGCAGCCCCCTCTGGGCGGCCACGTATTGGTTCGGGGCCGTCCGTTGTCGCAACTACGCCCCGAGGCCCGGGCCACGGCCATCGGGATCGTGACGAGCGAACAACCTGACCTCGGTCTGCTTCGAGCGCGCGACGTGGTGGCGATGGGTCGTCAACCCCATACCGGTTGGACCGGGCGCCTCTCGGCGGCTGACCGAGCAGTCGTCGAAGCGGTCATGGCCCAGACTGGCGTCGACGAGTTGGCCGATCGCGACACGTCGACGCTCTCTGACGGCGAACGTCAACGGGTGATGGTGGCCCGCGCCCTGGCCCAGCAGCCGGCCGTGCTCGTGCTCGACGAGCCGACGGCGTTCTTGGACGTCCGTCGCCGTGTCGAACTCACGCGACTGTTGAGTGATCTGGCGCGAACCCAATCGGTCGCGGTGTTGTTGTGCTCTCACGACCTGCACGTGACCCTTCCCGCCGCCGATGTCGTGTGGTTGATCGACGAGACTCCCGAACTCCACATCGGTTCCACCGACGAACTGGCCGACCGTATGGAGCATGCTTTCGGCATGCGCGTGGCGTGAGCAACGCCGGGGCCGCGCGACAGACGAAGGAGCTCTGCTCGATAACGAGTTTGACCGCACGGGCGAGCACCTGGAACGGCCCGGACCGATATACGAGATAGTTGGAGACCGCAAAGGCTTTTTCGGGGTAATTGCGCCCTCCTCCAAAACCCGATAAGACTGTGCGTATGCGCCGCTTCCTCGTCGTAGCCAATCAGACCGCCGGAGCGCCGGTGCTCGTCGATGCCATTAAGCAACGTCTGAGCCAAGGCCCCTCGACTTTTCATGTTCTGGTCCCCGCCACGGGGGTCCGTGACCTCGTTCGACTGGCCGCGCTCGGGTGTGATCCGTTGTCGGGGTACAACGTGTCGGTCGCCGATGTGGCGGGCGGCAATGAGCAAGCCATGGCCCATGCCAAGGCCCAACTCGAGGCCCAACTGGCGCAGCTGCGTGACCTCGGCGCCGACGCGAGCGGCGAAGTGGGCGACCCCGACCCCCTCACCGCGATGGCCGACGCTTTGAAAGATCGCCAAGTCGACGAGATCTTGTTGTCGACGCTTCCGCCGGGGATCTCGCGTTGGCTGAGTATGGACTTGCCTCATCGAGCGGCTCGTCGCTTCGGCGTGCCCATGAGCGTTCTGGAGACCGAAGCCATCGAGGTCTAGTCACGGCATTTTCACGGTCGCCCGACCGGTCAGCGTCCTCGCAGGCCTCAGGCCTCAGGCCTCCAGGCCGCGCCGGCCTCAGGGGCCTCAGGGGCCTCGCCGAACTATCGGTTTTGCGTTGACGTCAGTCGCCCAGCCAACGGATTACCGGCGTGCGCCGTTCCGGGACCGGTACCGGGCCCCGCGGCCATCCTAAGTAGACGCCCGCCACGATGTCGTCTTCGGGTCGGAGACCGGCGAACTCTTTGACCAACGGCGCCGAAGTGAACACGCCCGTGCTCCAATAGCTGTTCAGGCCGGCTGCGGTCGCCCCCAGAAGCAGGTTTTGGATGCCGGCACTGACTGCGTCACGGTCTTCGGCCCGGCGACTGCTGCCGATCGGAGCGTCGCTGCCGGACGCGACGATCACAATGACCGGCGCCCGAAGATATTTGGTGCGCGTCTTGTCGAGGCGGGCCGGATCGTCATCACCCAGCGACTTCTGGTGATCGGCGGCGAGCTGCCCCAGCGTGGCGCGAGCTCGGCCCCGTACGACTGCGAAGCGCCACGGTTGTGTGAGCTTGTGGTTCGGGGCCCAAGAGGCCAACTGGCACAGCTCGAAGATTATTGCATCGTCGACGTGACGGGTCGGATCGATGCGCAGATTCGTGCGCCGTTCGCGCACTATACGACGCAACACCCGGGCGTCTTGGGTCGAGTCGGTTTCGTTCGTGGCAATAGTGGTCATTGGGGCGTCCCTTGGCTGTCGTGGCGTAGCGCAGTCTGCCTGACGCCAGTCGCCGAGGTGGCCTTCGGAGGAGGCGGCGCCGTTCGCTCCGCGTTACGGACCTGGTAACGCTACCGTGTAGAACATGCCTGAAGGCCCAAGCGATGCCCCCAATTTCGACATCTCCGGACTCCTCGGTGGCGCGATGAACATGATGCACGGCGTGAAGGGCATGGCCGAGAACAGCCGAAAGACCGTCGCCGGGTTTTTTGAGGCAGCATCGGCGTTGAACCGGTCAGCGAAGGCCATGGAGCAACTGGTCAACCGAATGACGAAGCTCATGGATGATATGGAAGCCCCGATTCGAGCGCTCACGCCCGAAATCGAGCGGGCCACCGAACGAGCTCGGCGGGTTAGCGAAGCTCTGGAGGGTCCGGTCGAGAGCCTCGTGCAGGGCCTCGAGAAGGCGGTTGGCAACTTTGACCGCATGGCGATCAGTGGGCTACCCGAGACGATGGAAGTGATGGGTCGCCAGCTCACGAACTTTCTGGAACTCTTCGGCGAGCTGCCCAAGCGGCTGGCGCCCTTCTTCCCGATGGCGGGCCGGCGATTCGGCGGCGTCCCGACGCCGACCCCGATCCCGACTGAGCCTTCCCGAACCGTATCGCCGCCGTTGACCACGACAGTCGAGGCGCCGAGCCGAGGTACGCCCACCTCGAGTTTGCCTTCAACCCCTCAGACGGCGCCGAGGCGGACCGGAACGGCGAATCAAACCCCGGCGAAGAGGACCGCCGCGGCGAAGAAGGTAACGCCGGCAAAGGCCAGAGGGTCAAAGTCAACAAAGAACCGCTAGCTCCGAACTCGTGAATGCAGCATAGCGACCACCCTTTCCGGCTGAGAATCAGACAGTGACCTTGGCCGGGCGGTCGATTTCGGCGATCTCATACGCGTCCAACTCGTCAAGCGTCTCGCGGGTCAACAGCGCTTGACCGAGCGCGTCGAGCTTGGGGCGGTTCTCTCGCAGTAGGGCGAGTGCTCGCACGTAGCATTCTTCGACGATGCGCCGCGTTTCGCTGTCGACCAGCTCGCGGGTGGCCGGTGAGGGGCCCGACTCGCCCAACATGCCGCCTGGGTCGAGCGGGTCGGGAAGCACGGAGAGTGGTCCGATGGCCGCGGACATGCCCCAGCGGCCGACCATCTGGCGAGCCAAGCGGGTGACCACTTCGAGATCGTTGGCGGCGCCGGTGGTGACCTCGCCGTAGACGACTTCCTCGGCCGCCCGTCCGCCCAGCGCGCCCACGATTCGGCCCCGCAAATAGTTGGCGTCGTAGCTGTAGCGATCGGCGTCGGGCGACTGGAAAGTCACGCCGAGAGCGTTGCCACGGGGCACGATCGAAATCTTGCGGACGGGGTCGGCGCCGGGCTGCAACATGCCGAGTAACGCATGCCCCGACTCGTGATACGCGGTGCGTTCTCGATCGGCGTGCGACAGCAAGATCTTGCGTTCGGTACCCAGCACGATCTTTTCCATGGCGTCGGTGAAGTCGTTGTTCGAAACCTTGTCGTGGCTGCGCTTGGCCGCCAACAACGCAGCCTCGTTCACGAGATTGCGCAAATCGGCGCCGACCATGCCTGGAGTAGTCGATGCCAAGGCGCTCAGGTCGACGTCTTCGGCCAGGGGCACCGAACGGGTGTGCACCTCGAGAATCTTTTGACGACCGAGTTGATCAGGCGGATTCACCACCACGCGCCGATCGAAACGACCGGGCCGAAGGAGGGCCGAATCGAGCACTTCGGGTCGGTTCGTTGACGCCAGGACGATCACCCCTTCCGACCCTGTGAACCCGTCCATCTCCGTCAAGATCTGGTTGAGCGTCTGCTCCTGCTCGCTGTTGGCGCCGAACCCGGCATTGCCGCTTCGAGACCGACCGATGGCGTCGATTTCATCAATGAAGATGATGGCCGGGGCGACAGCCTTCGCTTGGGCGAACAGGTCGCGCACCCGAGACGCGCCGACGCCGACGATCATCTCGACGAACTCCGATGCCGACATCGAGAAGAACGGCACGTTTGCTTCTCCGGCTACTGCTTTGGCCAGCAAGGTCTTGCCTGTGCCTGGCTGACCGGACAGCAGCACACCCTTGGGGATGGTCGCGCCGAGCTGGCGATAACGATCGGGATTCTTGAGAAAGTCGACGATTTCGGTCAGCTCGTCTTCGGCCTCATCAATGCCCGCCACATCGGCGAAGGTCGTGCGCGGAGCCCCCGTGGCGTCATAGCGTTTCGCCTTGGACTTACCGATACCCATCAGTCCACCCATTCCGCCCATCTTCTTGGTGCCGCGGAAGAGCAGCCACAAGATCAAAAACGTCGGACCGAAGTTGAGGAGCAAACTCACCACCAGGCCGGGACCTCCATCGGCAGCGTGAGCGTTGATCTCTACGTTCTTGGTTTGCAATTGGGTGTACAGCCCGTCGTCACCCCACGGTGGGCGGTTGGTTTTGAACTGGACGGCTTTGCGGCCACCGGTGGGATAGGCGAACGCCGTGCGGAACTTTCCTTCGATGTTGTCGGCCCGTGACGTCACTTCCTTCACGTTGCCCTTGGCCACCTGGTCTCGAAATACGTTGTACGGCAACCGAATCTTTGACGCCGGCCGGACGAACTGGCCCACCGTCAGCAAGTTGATGATCATGATGGTGATCCCCAACAACATGAACGGCCGCCACTTGTTGTACATGTCGCTCGGCTTGCGCGGGCCCGTCGTGGGATTGGTGCCTTTGCCGGCGGGGGCGCCCTCGATACGCCAAGTGGGGGGTTTGCCGCGCGGCGAATCTTCGCTGCGGGTGGAGGCGCTGGTGTCGCTCACCCGCTAGACGATACTGGCGCCGGATCGACATGGAGCGCGTACTTCGTAACTGTGACCCCGAATAACTTCGTGGTCGCGGTCTCAGGCCCCGCGAACCCGCCTAATGGATGACCTGACCACCGCGTCACCCGATAGTGGCGCATCAGACTACCACGCGGGCGGTGGCCCGCCGGCCCGGGAGTTTGACGACCTCGATCGCATTGGGAAGCTGCTCCTTCACGTCAGTGGCATGGGTGACGACCAGTACCTGCTGGAAACGACTCTTAAGGCGTTCGAGCGCCGAAAGCATACGGTCGCGGCGGTCTTCATCGAGGGGCCCGAATACCTCGTCGAGCACGAGCAGCCCGACCGCGCCACCGGCCTGGAGTCGAATGTTCTCGCTGATGGCCACGCGCAGCGCGAGGTTTGCGAGATCAGTTTCGGAACCGCTGAATCGGTCCATGCCATAGGTGTGGCCGGCGTCGGTGATCTGCAGGTCGAACGTCTCGGCGTCGACCTCTAGTTGGTCGTACTCGCGATCGGTGAGTTCGGCGAACAACGACGCGGCGTGTACCGCCAACGTCGGCCCCACGCTCGCCACGACCGAGTTGCGAAACTGGCTCAACAGTTCGGCCAAGCGGGAGAGATGGCGGGCATCGTCGGCCAGGGTCTCGAGCTGCCCGTGGGCCGTCTGGGCATCGACGAGGCGGCGCTCGGCATCCTCCAGTGCGGCCCTGGCGCGAGTTGCCGTGATCTCGGCCTGGTGCGCATCGGATTGGGCCCGCTCGGCCGTCGTGCGGGCCTCCTCGCGTGTCCGGCGCGCCTTGTCGGCCCCCGTCGGGTCGAAATTGAGCGCCTTCACCGCGGCCAGGAGAACGGCCCGGCGAGCCTCGGCGTCGGCGCGCCGACCGTGCTGTGCGGCCAAGGCCGCTTCAGCCTCGGGTTGACGGCTCAGTCGACCGGTCAACTCGGCGACGGTCTGCCTGGCGGTGTCGGCGGTCGCCACTCGGGCTCGCAGGGTTGGCAGTTCAACCGACGAAGCAGGGGGGTCGACAAGGGTCTCAGCCGACGCCAGGACTTCTTGAACGACGGCGCGCCGGGCGCTGACCGCTTGGGCCCGAGCGTGCGCCTCACGGGCGGCGGTGACGGCCTTGGCCGCACCGGCGGCGCGGCCCTTAGCATCGGCGGCGGCCGTTCGCGCTTTGGCGTGCTCGGCGGTGAGCGCCTTCGCCCTCGCTTGGGCCGCGTCGAATTCTTGTTGGCGATGGGCGATGACTTGCGCGGCCGCTTCGCCAAGAGCTTGACCGCAAACCGGGCAATCGCCATCGCGGGTGAGTTCGCTTGACCGTTTGACCAACTCCTGGGCCCGTAGAAGGTCGGCCTTGGCCGCGCCCAGTTGCCCGTCGAGGTGGGCGAGTGTGTTGGCCAGTTCGCCGGCTTCGGTGGCGAGGGCGGCGGCGCCTGTCTCGTCAGGCTCGGCGGCGGGCCTCGCACTCGGGGTGGCATCGAGCACCCGTTGGGCTTCGGCCACGGCCAGGACGGCTCGAAGCCGCGTTTGCAGGTCACCTAGGGACGCGGCGGTCGTTTGCGCCGTTTCGAGGATGGGCGCGAGGGTTATGAGAACGGCCAGTTCGGCCACGAGTCGTGCCATTTCGGCATCGGCCAAATCGCGTTCCGTAGCCACGCCCCGACCCTCCGTAACGAGCTGTTCGTGGCGGCTGCGGATGGTCTCGATGCGCTCGAATGCTGTCTCGGCTTCGACTCTGGCCGACCGCGCCGCCGCCGCGGCGAGTGCGAGTTCGGCGATTCGCGGTTCCGCGGTGTCGAGTTCGACAGTCGCCGCTTTCACGGCTCCCTCTCGTTCGGTCAGGTCGGGGAGCA
Source organism: Acidimicrobiia bacterium (assembly GCA_025359845.1). GTDB lineage: Bacteria > Actinomycetota > Acidimicrobiia > Acidimicrobiales > JANYDT01 > JANYDT01. The sequence goes on along the minus strand of JANYDT010000046.1, from coordinate 18,770 downwards.
TGCGGCGCGCTTGATCGTGGGCGAGGGCTTTGGCCTTGGCGTCGCGGCGGGCACCATCGCGGGCGTCGTCGAGCGGGGAGATGCCGAGCAGGCGAAGCACCAATTCTCGCCGCTTGGCCGGAGTCTCGCGGCTGAACGAAGCAAGCTGTTTCTGCTCGGCAAACACGCTGGCCTTGAACGCATGGGCATCCAGGCCCAGGATGGACTGCACGTACGCGGCCGAGTCGCGAACGCCTTCGGCCACCTGGGCTCGATTGGCGTGTACCTCGGCCTTGACGGTTGCGTTCTGTCCGACTAATTGACGCCTGACCAGATAGAGGTTGCCCTGATGTTCGAACTCGACTTCGGTCACGCAATCGGCGTTGACTCCCGAGGTGCGCACATCGCCCTTGTCGGTGCGACTTACCCCAAATAGCGTCCACGGGATCGCTTCGATGAGATAGCTCTTTCCGGCCCCATTCGGTCCGAATATTCCGACCAATCCGGCCGGCATTTCGAGGTCGAGTTCGTGCTCGTAGACGCGATAGTTTCGTAGATACAGCCGAGTGATCCTCACGGCTGGGCTCCTTCGACGGCATTCGACAGGTAGTCGATACCTAGTTGCCGGACGCGCTCTCGGTCGTAGCCTTCGAGGTCCTGGCCGGCCACGTAGTTTTCCCACCGGGCCGGCATCGTGTCGAGTTCCGGAAGGTGGACCTGGTTGGACACAGAGATGAACTTTGGTTCCAGCTTTACGTGCAGCGCGTGCGCGCCGGCTTCGCGCACCGTGTCGCCATCGACGAGCCGGTAGGCGTCAGGATCGACAAGTTCGAGAAAGAGCCGGGCGATGCCGTTGGCCGGGGCGGCGCTGATTGACGCGACCATGCGCGACTGCAGCTCGGCCGTCGAGAGGCCGGCAGCATGCACCGTATCGAGGGTGACCATCGGTCGCTGCGGGGGGATTTCGACGTGCGCGAACGCGCCGGTATCGGTGTCGAGGGTCGCCACCCCTTTGGGTCGTTCGGGTTCGTCGGCAAAATTGAACGAGTCCGGCGAGCCCACGTACCAAATACCCTGAGTAACCTCTTGAGAATTATGATAATGGCCGAGTAACACGAGGTCAGCCTTCAGCGCACCCTGATCGACTTCGATCTCGTTGATATCAGCGTGACGGGGCTCCACTTGGATCAGGCGAGGGTGAGTCAGCAGCAAGTTGGTATGGTCAAGAGCACGATTGCGATCGGCCTCATCCAACGCTTCGAGAGTGTGCTCAACCTTGAGCATCTGAGGTACACAATGGACGCGAACTCCACCGATATCGAAGGCCTCATAGGTCAATCGGTGGGCCCAATGCATTTCGGGAAAGGCATCGGCTAGGGCGGAATAAGGACTACCCATGCCGGGCAGGCGTGGGGTATCGTGATTGCCGCTTATGACTACCGCTCGGCGGCCATGGGCGCGGATGGTTGCCAGACCGCGCTGGGCCACTCGATAAGATCGAAAACTGGGCCGAGGATGGTCGAATATGTCGCCCAGCCAGACGATGAGATCGGGCTCGGTGGCCAACGCCGCCTCGATCGCGGCGGCAAAGGCCAACTCGAAATCGAGTTCGCGCTGGTTGACGCCGCGCTCCTGATTGACGATCGAAAAGGCGGAGCGCCCGAGGTGGGCATCTCCGATGGCCGCGATTTTCAAGTCAGTCGACCAGCGCAGATATGGCGGGACGGGCGGTGGCCCGCGGAGTGGGCGGCGGGGGAGCGTTGCGGTAGGCGTCGGTGTACAGGTCGACCTTGGCGGGAACGGCGAACGGCGCGGCGAGGTTGACCACGAGACACTCGCCGGGCATGAGCGTTTGAATCTCGGGACCAAGGGCGGAGAGATCTTGCTTGGCTGAGGAGCGCAAGATGTTGCGGTCTCGTTCATCGGCCAAACCCAGAACGAAAAAGGTACTGAATTGGCTCAAAAGTTCGCTGTCGAGCAACTTCGGTTGCTGCGTAATGGCGCAGAGTCCAACCTTGAATTTGCGGCCTTCGCGTGCCACGCGGGGAAAGACGTTGGAGTCGCGATCGGATGCCGCCGACAGCACCCGCTGCGCCTCCTCGAGGGCAATCGAGACGACGGGCAACCGATCGTGACCGTCGGGATCGTTCAAATAGCGTTCTTGCCAGTGATCGAGAATGCGGCGCGTCAGAAATGACGCTACGAGTACTTCCTCGGTCGAACCGAGGGAGCCGGCGTCAACCAGCACGAGACGACCGGCTTCGAGGTCGCGCACGATCTGGCCCCCGACCGACACTGCGACATCGGTCGATATGCAAGGCAATTCGACGATGCGACGGGCCCTCCGCTGCACGACTTGAAGGGTGTTCAGGGCAATGCGATTGCCGAGATCGTGTTCGCGGAACTCGGGAAGATCGTCGATACGCGAGAACTCGGCCAGCCACGACAAACCCTCGACCTTCGAACGACTCGACCGGCCGTACGCCTTCTCCAGCTCGAACAAGGCTTCTTCTTGAGGACGGGTCCAGTCGGCCGCCGTGCGCAGATCGTCGACCGTCAACTCCCCGAGCGACAGCCGCAGCTGAGTCGTACCCGGCAACGCCCTGGCGGCATAGATACGCAGCCGATCGGCAGCCCACGGATGAGTCGGGAGACTGCGGCGGTACTCGCCGTGGGGGTCGATGACCAGCAATCCGTATCGGCCGTTCGCGGCCATGACCTGCCCGGCGATTACCAACATCAGGTTGGATTTGCCCATACCCGTCGTCGCGAAGATGCCGACATGGCTCGACAAACTGGCGCCGGGGATGCCGACCTCAAAATCGACCACAGCCTCGCCGCTGCGCAGGCGACCGATGTGCAAATCGCCCATCCGAGTTCGCAAGAACGCGAAGTCGCGAGCGGTGGGGGCCACCACCCGGGAGAACTGGGTGGGCAGCGATTTGGGTTTGCGGAAATCTTTCCCGTCGGGGCTGAGATACCCGAGGCATCGACAATCGGCCACCCGGTAGGTGCGCCTATCCTGCTCGTAGAGCGGATGCGTCGCGCCGTCGGCGCGGCCGTCGTCGGCCAGCAAGGTACCGGCGATGCGTTCGGCCCATCCGGGTTCGCGGTGCTCACTGCCATAAGTGACGTCGACGACCCGAAATAAATAGCGCCGGCCCGTCGCATCGTCTTCGGCGACCAACAATTCGCCCAAGAACAAGTCCTCATCGGGCGCCGCTCGAAACGCGCCCTCGAGCACGTTCTTGCCGAATAGCCGCCCCCGCACTGCGCCCTCGGCCGCGTTGGACGCTGAACTCATGAGCGCTCCATGAGTCGGTGGCGGTCGGCGAAGGCGCGCTCGACTACGTCGTCGGGGACGCCGGCATGCGTCAATAATTCGTTGAGCCCGAAGCGCAGCTCGTCGCGCTCCCAACCGGGCACCCCGGCCAGCCGGTCGGCGACCGTGAGCGGATAGGGGTAACCCGGAAAGGCGGCGTCGTCACAAAGCGTCGCCAGTGAGCCTAAAGCGTGTTCCGGGTCGATGGTGGCCGGCAGGTCGATGCGGAACGAATAACGGGCGTCAGGGTCGAGGCGCGCCGCGAAAATGCGCACGGCCCCGGCGTCGGCCCGGGTCCGTCCGATCGAAGCCCACCATCGGGTCGAACCCAGCGTCGCTTGGGCTTCGCGTTCGAGCTGACCGAGCAACGGCGCTCCTCCCCGCGCCAGCGCCGTGTGTTTGGTCACAGCCGCGACGATCACTCCTCGCTCGTCGGCTCGGCGCAGGATGGCGCCGACGAGTTGCCGCGGGAGTCGCCAATCCGGTTGTAGGTCGCCATCGACCAGGACGATCGCGCCGGGAACGGCGGCCTCGACGACCCGCGCCAGGGCCTCCCACTCGCCCAAGTCGCGCAGCAGGTGGATGTCGACGGCAGTGTCGGGGGCAATGCCGGCCAAGGACAAGGCGTCGACCCCGAGCGCGGCGAGCGCAGCGACCCGTTGGGTCTCACCGCCGAGCAGCGCCACTCGGAGTTGGCCGACCTCTTCGAGGGCACAGCGGCCGTCGACGAAGCGGACGGCCCCGGTGCGGGTCGCGACGACACTGAGACATCGGGCGTCGGCGATGAGGGCCTGCCCGCCATCGATCGCCCATACCTCCGGAGGGCGCGCATCGCAGCGCAACAGACGGGGCTCGATGACGGCGTCGAACTCCACGAATTGATTGCCCGGGTCGTGCAGGGCGGTCGAAGTGGTGCCGAGGAGGAGTCCGGCCAGCTGGGTAGCGGCTGACGCCAATGTCTGAGACGGAGCGAGCGCAGTAGCCACATCTCCATCATGACTTGTGGCTGTGACACTTCGGCGTTTCGCTGGCCGACGGGCTTGGGACGGAGTCGATGGGCTTGCGGACGGGAGTCGATGGGCTTGGGACGGGAGGGTACGGGCCCGAACGGGTTAGGGTCGCGAGCATGGGTTCGCACATCACGCTCACGTCATCGGATGGTTTTTCACTCTACGCTTATGAGGCCCGGCCCACCGGGGTCACGAAGGGGGGAGTGGTGGTCATCCAGGAAATTTTTGGGGTTAATTCCCATATTCGCGAGGTTGCCGATGGCTACGCTGCGGATGGGTACTATGCGGTGGCACCGGCATTGTTCGACCGAGTCGAGAAGAACGTCGAGCTGGGCTACACCCCGGCCGATATCGAAACCGGTATTGCCATTGCCCGGGGCAAAATCGACTATGCGAAAGCCATCTTCGATCTTACGGCCGCCGCGCAACGCGCCGCGCAAGCGGGCAAGGTCGGCGTCGTCGGGTATTGCTGGGGTGGCATGCTCGCCGCGCAATGCGCCGTGCATCTCAGCGGATCGGTCAACGCGTGTTCGAGCTATTACGGCGGCGGAATAGGGGGCGTGGTGGCAAATGCCCCCAAAGTGGCGATCATGTTGCATTTCGGGGAAAACGATCACGCCATCCCCCTTACCGAGGTCGATCAAGTCCGCTCAGCCTGGCCCAACGCCATCGTGCACGTCTACCAAGGAGCTGAGCACGGCTTCAACTGTGATCAGCGGGCCAGCTACAACCCGACGTCGGCCGCGCTCGCCAAGTCTCGGACCCTCGAGTTCTTCGGCAAATACTTGTAGTGCACCTTGGCGATCGCGCATCCTCACCCGGACGCGAACGAAGGCCTGCCCGGGGAAGTTCCGAGGGCAGGCCTCCGTTCGCCGGAAGGAAAGGGGCGGAGGTTGGCTACACGATTTGGAGAGTGACGCTGATGGCCGCGCTGAGGGCGCCGCTCGTGCCGGTGACGGTTATCGGGTAAGCGCCCGGCGCAGTGGCGGCCGCTACGGTGAAGGTGACGTACGCACCCCCGGGCGTCGCCCCGACGGTAGGGGTAACGCCTGTTGGCAGGCCGGTGAAGGTGATGGCCACCGGCCCACTGAAGCCACCGCCAGGAGTGACCGCGATGAATGTGGCGACTGCTCCGGGTCGAGGCACCGTCACAGTGGCCGGTTTGGCCGACAATCCGAATCCGGGCGTGTTCTGCACAGTGAGCTGGAGCGTGGCCATGTGGACAAACTGGCCGCTACGACCGGTGATCGTGATCGGGTACGTGCCGCCCGCGGTGTTGACCGTAATCGATAGCGATAGCGTTGTTGGCGCGGTCACCGTGGACTTTGCGAACTTCGCCGTCGCTCCGCTCGGCAGCCCCGAGACCTCGAGACTCACGGCCGAGCCGTTGCCGTCGGTTGGCCGGACGTCGAGCGCCACGAAGCCGATTTGGGGTGCGGTCAACGTGATTGCCGCAGGAATCACACCGAGCGTAAAGTCGGATTGGGCCTTGACGATCAAGATCAAGGCTGTGGTGCGTACCGAAGGCCCGGCTTGGGCCGACACCCCGAGCACGTAGGTGCCGCTAGGAGTGGCCGCCGACGGTGTGACGTACAACACCGTTCCGGCCGTGGTGGGGTTGGGACCGAAACCCCCTTGGGCTCCGGCCGGAAGGCCAGTTACCGCAAAGGTCACGTTGCCCTGATAGCCGGCGCTGCGGTCGACGTTGATGAAGTACTGCACCTGTTGGCCCGTGACTGCCGTGTTTTGCGGCGTCACGACCCGCAGGTCAAAGATCGGAGCGGCCGGCTGTGTCACCGGAGGTTGGGTGACGGGTGGCTGGGTGACCGGTGGTTGAGGCGGAACGGTGGGAGGGGGCAGCGTCACCGGGGGCTGAGGGGCTGGCGGGACGGCGTTGCCCACGATCGTGATGCGCACAAGGGCGACTCGGCTTCGGCCGCCAGAGGTCGCTCGCAGCGTGGCGACATTCGACGAACTCGGTAGGTTCGCCTGGGTGGCCAGCTCGAGATCGAACTGGTTACGGCCAAGCGACACCACACGGGTGGAAACTCCGCCGGGCAGTCCGACAACTTCGAAGAACACTGCGCCCCGGAAGCGCGATCCCGCTCTGAGCACAAAGGGGTAGGTCGCGACGCCGCCCGCGCTCACTGTCTGAGCATCGGCGAGGACTCGCACGGAGAAGTCGCGGCTGGGGGCCGAAGCCACGACCCGGTACCTCGCTTCGGCGGCCGGCGCGAGGACCGCGGGAATGGCGAAAGAGAACGAAATCAGAGCGGCGAGAGCCAGAAATGACCTGGATCGCCACTGGGGTTGTGGGTGGCGCTGTGGTTCCATACCCGAGAGTTTCGTACAGCAGGATGAATTCGTTCGGCGTCGCGTGTGAGGGGTTTGCGAGCAAAGGTTACGAGCAGGTGAACTGGTTCACCTGCTCGAAAGCGACGTGGCTTATCGGCGAGTCCCTAACTCAGCCGAGGCGGCGTCTCCTAATCTTGGCGAATGGTTGAGCGCGATTCCTCCGATCATCAGGTTGCGGCCGAACTGGCCACCCGAGCCGGTGAACTCCTGTTGGCGCTTCGGGCCACTGCGTTCGACGAGTCGGTCGGGGCTGAGGGGGATCGACGATCCAATCGCTTTCTGCTCGACGAACTGAGTCGCGTTCGGCCGGGTGACGCCGTGCTCTCCGAGGAAGCCGCCGATGATCTGGCTCGCCTGGGCGCTTCTCGGGTTTGGATAGTCGATCCGCTCGACGGGACGCGCGAGTTCGGTGAAGCCGGGCGATCCGACTGGGCCGTGCACGTGGCGCTGTGGAGCGCCGGCGTACTGATAGCGGGCGCGGTGGCGCTGCCGGCGTTGGGCCAGACGCTTTCGACAGGGCCGACGGGGACTCCGCCTCGCCCGTCGGCCCGGACCGCGAAGATCGTGGTGAGCCGAACCCGTCCACCCGAAAGCGCGGCGCGCGTCGCCGCGGCCATCGGGGCCGAACTTGTGGGGATGGGATCGGCCGGTGCGAAGGTCGCGGCAGTAGTGCGTGGGGAGGCCGACGCTTACGTTCACGCCGGCGGCTTGTGGGAGTGGGACGCGGCCGCGCCAGTAGCCGTGGCCCTGGCTTCTGGGCTGCACGTCAGCCACGTCGACGGTTCGGAATTGCGGTTCAACCAAGAACGGCCTTGGACCGGTGATCTGCTCGTGTGTCGACCTGACGTGGCCGAGGTCGCATTGCGGGCCCTACGGGCCAGCTAAGGCGCCAGCCCTGCGCGGGGATGTGGTCAGGAGCTTTAGCGGCGTCGATCGAGGATCCGCAAGGCAAAGCAGACGACCGCGGCGCCGACGAAGGCCACAAGGATCGACCCAAGGCTCGACTCGCGGAGCTTGTGTGATCCGGCGGCGTTGAACAGAACTCCACCGACGATCCCACCAAGAGCGCCGACCAGCAAGGTGAACAGGCAACCGCGCTTCTCAAGCCCGGTGGCCGACTGCGCCAGCGAGCCGGCGATCAAGCCGACGATAATCCAGCCGATAGGGCCCACGTCGCGAACACTACTCGTCGGTCGCCTACGTGTCGGAGGCGCGGATCGTCACGGGCCCGCCGTGGCCACCCGCTGCAGACGTACCTCACTGGTGATGTCGACGACGACGCCGACCATTCCCGATGCCGGCCCTAGGGCCGCGTCGATCGGGTCGGCGGCCCCCTCGACCCATTTGATCGACCCATCGATATGGCGGACACGGAATGTGTGTCGCCATCCCTTACCGGCCGTGTGGGCGGCCCCGACGATGGCGCGAAACGTCTTGCGGTCGCCTTCTTCGATCATGCTCAGCCAGCCCCGGCCCAGGGCGGAGTCGAACGACTGGCCAGTCAGCTCGCTCCACCGCGAATTCAGGTGAATGCACGCGCCCTTTTCATCGAGACGAAAGATCACGAACGGCGAGCAAGCGGAAGCCTCGGCGAACCGTGGCTCGTTGCCGGTTCGAGCGGCGACGAGAGCAGCAATGGTGCTCTCATCGGTGGATGTGAGAAGCCAGCCGCGCCGCTCCGCGCCTTCGAGCAGGGGCCGAACGCTCACTACGCATTCGTGGTTCGCGCCGTCCGGGCGGATGACCGCCATCGGAACCTTTTGGTCGAGGGCGTCGATCCCGGCGGCAGCCAGCGCGGCCGCGCATTCTGCCCTGTCGGCGGGATCGATAAGATCCTCGAAGGGCGATGATACGAGAGCGACCGGGTCGAATCCGAAGAGTCGGGCCGCGGAACTCGAGGCGAACTGCACTGCGGCGCGCTCGTCAAGAATTATTAGCATCTCACTTGACAAGTAGACGAGCGAGTCGAGCGCCGAAACCACGATTCTTACGCCCTGTCAGTGGGCGTTTGAGAAGTCGCGGCGATCACGCCAAGCAGCGTAGAGGGCGGCCGCCGTTGTACGCGATCATGTCGGCGATGGCGGCGCCCAAATCGATCGGTGCGCCTTGTGGAAGTCCGCCGAGTTCGGCGTAGGCACGGTGCAAGTTGCCGACGATGCGTTCGTTGTCGAGCAGTTCGGCGAACTCCCCGAGATCGGTGCTGCGGGCCGTCTCGAGCGGCGACCATCCGGCCGCTCGTCCGGCCTCGGCCGTCGCCAACACGAATCGGTAGTAGGCCGCCAGTCCGTCGAGAACCGCGGGCGTGCACACTTCGCCGTGGCCGGGAACTATCGTCTCCGCGCCGATGGCGCGCAACCAATCCACACTGGCCAACGCGCCGGTCACCGATCCCATCATCACGAATGGCGTACCGCCGTTGAACACCAGGTCGCCGGCGAAGAGCAGTTTGCGCTGGGGGACAAACGCCACGACATCGTTGGTGGTATGGGCCGGGCCGCCCGCATACCGCAAATGCACTTCAAGCGGCCCGCTCGGCTGATCGACCCAAACAGTGAGTGATTCGTCGAACGTAACGAAGGGGGAATTGACGGTAAGCGAACCCCAATCGACCGGAGAAAAGACACCATCGTAGGTATGAATGCCGCTGGCGATCACGAGTTGCCGGCAGCGGTGGTGGGCAATGATCGTGGCCAAGGGCAAAAGACCGTTGCCGTGGGTGTGATCGCCGTGATGGTGGGTGTTGACCACGGTACGTATCGGGGCGTTCGTGACCTTGGCAACGGCCTCGAGGTAGGACCGGGTGCGTCGCTCCGTGGCGCAAGTGTCGACGCTCACCACACCGTCGGTGCCCACCAACGCCCCGCAATTGTTGATCCACCAGCTTCCGTCGGGTTGAATCCACGCGAAGATGCCGTCGCTCACTTCCTGGAGCCGGCCGGGCCCTACCCCGGCGTCATGATCGTGGCCTCCAACACTCTGCGCGCTCGACATGCGCCGATCGTAGAGTGCCAGCCCTTACGGCGCGCGCTACTCCGGGTCCACACGATCCTCTTCCGGCGCCGCCTCCTACAGGGACCGCAGCGCACGGCCGAGTGTGGCTATATCGTCGGCGACGGCGCGAAGCGCGACTCTCCCCTCCACATCGGCCCGAGTCTTGGCCACGAGGTCAAGGGTGTGATCCCGCTGGGACTGGCGGACCCAGGGAGCCTGATCGAGACGCAGTTGTATCTCTGTACGTGACTGGTCTATGGCGTCGAGCACGCCGGCCTTCAACGACTGCTTTCCGGCCAAGGCCTTCGCGTATTCGTTGGGCACGTTGTCGAGTCGGGCCGCGGTCGCGGTGAGCGCGGCGCGGGCCGTGCCCACGCGGGTGGCGATCGACGGAGAGCTGTTGCGGCCGGCGATCCAGCCCACCAAGAGACCGACGGCCAACGTGGCCGAGGCCATCGCCACTGCGTTTCGGCGCCGACGGGCGATGGAAACATACAGGGCCATTACTAGCGACTCCGTCCGACCACGAAGATTTCGGTGCCTGCGGTCGCCGCGAACTCGGCGGCGGCCTTGGCGATGTCGCCGGAGGTCAACTCCATCAGTCGGGCGCCGTCGATCACCCACACGGAAGGCTTGAGCGTCACCGGGCCACGGAACTTGGTGTGGTGCTCGATGGCGACTCGGAGGCCGTCGGTGCCCTCGACTATTGCGCCCGTGATCTCGGCGGCCGGGTCGCCGTAGCGATCAAGCACCGTGACCGTCGAGCCCGAAGCGGTCAGGAAATAGGCTCCCACAGGACGGGAACCGACCGGCAGTTCGTGGATCGAGACGGCCGCCCGTCCTGGCACCGCCCCAGACTGGAGGCCAACCGCGCCGGTCGCGATCGCCCTGACCGTCCCTTTGTCAGCCTGCTCCTCGAGGCGAACGTCGAGCGAACCCGGCGCCGCGCCGGCGGCCAGAGCTTCGGCTTCGACCTCAGCCAAGAGTTCGCGCACGAGCACCGGATCAAGATGTTCGAGGGTGCGTTCCCGTTCCGCCCGAATCAAGGAAAGCGCATCGCCGATCGAGCTGATCACCTCGGCCCCTTCGGGCACGATCACATTGAGCCCGAGCATCGACGCCACGTACCGCCCCAACCCTCCTGCCCCCCCGCCGACGGCGACCAGGGTCGGTTGGCGAAGTCGTTGCGACCTCATCACCGTCAGCACGAGTTCGCAGACGGCCTCACCGGCGGCCGTCATCATCCGCGTGACCACCTCGGACCCCGTCAACCGGAGTTGACGGCCGATAATTTCGGACGCGGCCTTGGCGGCGGACGGATCGGCCCACGCATAGTCATCGGGCTCGGTGACTCCGAGGGCGTTGGCGGCACAGGTGGTCGTGAGCCCGACGCGGGAGTTGTCACGCAGGCGCAGCGCCACATAGTCGGCGGGATCGCCGATTCGCGGTGCGATCAGCTCGATGCAGGCTCCTTCCAGGGCCGCTACGGGGGTGAAACAGGCGTAGCCGAGCCCTGCGATGTGGGCGCTACGAGGGCCAACTCCGTAGATCCGATTGCGGCGCACCCGTAACAGTGATCCGCCGGCCACGCCGATGACACGAACATCGACGGCCCGCAGCGCCGTAGCGTGGGAGCCCACTTGGACGTAGCTCAGGGCCGGCCGTCCGAACCGAATGGCAGCCACGTTGGTGCTCGTACCGCCGACTTCGATCACGACGCCTTCATTGATCCGGGAGTGCCGCAATGCCCCGGCGACCGATGCCGCCGGTCCCGAATAGAGCGTCCGGGCCGGGGCGTTGCGAAAACCATCGAGATCGGTCGCCCCCCCGTCGCCGCGCATGACCATGACCGGAGCTTCGATCCCGGCTTCACGTACGCCTCGAGCCACGAAGTCGGCGGTCCGTAGGGCAATCGGCAAAATGGAGGCGTTCACGGCCGATGTGACGGCGCGCAATTCGAGTCCGTAGAGCCCACTCAATTCGGTGCTCGCACACGCCGGCAGCCCGAGGGCGGTCGCCATCTCGGTCACCTCCTTCTCGTTCGATGCGTCGTCGGGGGCGAACGCCTCGGCCACACACACCGCGCTCACCCCAGCGTCGCGCATCGCCCGCAAGGCAGACGCAACCTCCTCGACCGGGAGGCCGTCGGTTACGTCGAAGAAAGCGCTGGTGGTTGGCAACGTCCGTCCCGCCGCCAATTCGACGTGGCGCAGCGCGGTGCGCTCGCGGGCCCGCCTGAGTTCGGGCCGGCGCCCCAACCCAATGACGCCGACAGTGCCGACGTCGCCTTCCACGAGAGCATTGACAGCCTGAGTCGTGGAGTGCGTCACGAGGGCGACGTGGCCCGGCCCAACGGCGCGGGCCACGTCGGCCACGCACGCCACGACTCCCTCCGCCACCCCCTCGGACGCGTCGTGGGTGGTGGGACGGACCGACTGGGAAACGATCTCGGCTCCCTCGGGGCCGATAATCACGGCGACCGCCTTGGTGAAGGTGCCCCCGACGTCGACGCCGACGCGGACCCAGGGAACGACCGCGGATGGACTCAAGCGGCAACCATTCGCCTGACCGGCTGCGCTCTTCGCCGATCGAGTCGGGCCTTGATGACGAACACGTAGAGCCCACCCATGACATAGACAAGGGCAAGGGCGCCTTGCGCCAACAACGATTCTCGGGTCGGCCACACGCCGGTCGCCTCGGCCAAGAAGATCGGTAGTCTCGGCGCGGCCGACAACGAGTGGTAGCCGAGAACATCGGCCGATTGCAGGGTGTGGACGGCGTTGCCAAGGAAGGCCACCGACGTGATCATCACCATGGCCACGGCCCAGTTCATGAACGCCTTGATCGGGAGCTTGCGCCCGAGCCGGAAGATGGCATAGGCGACGGCCGCCAACGCGATGAGCGCCAACAAGACGCCGATCAGCACGTACCGAATGAGCCCCGATCCGAACGACAGTAGTGATTGGTAGAAGAGCGACGTCTCGAAGCCTTCGCGGTACACAGCCGTGAACCCGACGGCCACCAACGAAGCCGTTGATCCGACCGACACCGCGTTCCACATACGAGCCTTCACGAACTCGAGCCAGCGTTTGTGATCGAGTCGGGCAATGAGCCAGAACGACACGTAGAAGAGCACAACGACCGCTAAGAGCGACATCACCGCTTCGGTGATTTCTCGTCCGATCGGCAACGCGCCGAACACAACCGGCATCAAGACGACGGTGAGCACTGTGGCCGCGCCGGCCAGGCCGACGCCGGCCAGAATGGGCTTGATGTACTGCGTCGACTTGGCCGACTCGAGGTAGCCGAGCAGCACCGAGATGAGTAGCACCACCTCAAAACCCTCACGGAACAAGATGAGGAACGACTGGCTCACGATGACCGCCGGCGCCCCGACGCCGATGTCGGTGAGTTTGCGCTCGGCCTTGTCGAGGATGGCCCGCATGGCGATGATCTGGTCTCGGATCTTGCTCACCGGCTGGTGTGACCGAATGGCTTGGCGGATTTCCGCGAAGCGTCCTTCGGCTTCGATGGTGAGCTTGTTGTCAGCCACGCGGAGCGGGATCTCGACTTGCTCGAAATGCGTCAAATAGCCGTCGCGGGCTTCCGCGAAGGCTTGGTCGGAGTGACCGGTCTTAATCAAAGCCAAGGTGCGATCGACGGATTGGCGGGTCTCGTCGAGTCGGCGGATTCCATCGGCGCGAGAAACCCCAGCGGCGCCAGCCGGTCTTGCGCTCAGGCCGAGCAGGAGTAGCAAAAACCCGGCGACCGCGACTCGTGACCCGTGCCGATGTTGACCGCCGCTACGACGACGTGAGAGGGGGGGCATAGTTACTAGGATAGGCAACCCTAACATCCAGCACCAGTCTACCCGACGCGCTACCATCAGGACATGGTCGAGTGGCATCCCGCATTCGAGGAGTACTGCGAGGCAATCTTCGAGCTGAACGAAGACGACGTCGACGTGATCCAGGCCCGCATAGCCGATCGGGTCGGGGTTTCGCGTCCGAGCGTGTCGGAGATGATCAAACGCCTTGAACTCGAGGGGCTCGTGTCGGTCAAGCGGGGCAAGATCAAGCTGACCGGCAAGGGGCATGATTTGGCCGAACAGGTGGTCCGGCGGCACCGTTTGGCCGAGCGATTCCTGACCGACATTCTGCTGCTCTCCTGGGCGGAGGCCCACAAGGAGGCGGGCAAATGGGAGCATGTCATCTCTCCGGCGGTTGAGGATGCCATCGTGCGCATTCTCGGCCAGCCCACGACCTGTCCCCACGGCAACCCCATCCCCGGCTCGCGCTACGTGGCGCCGCTCCATTCGCCGTTGGCCGACGTCGCCGTTGGCGCCAAGTTCACGATCACCCGAATACCGGAAGAGCTCGAGTTCACGCCAGGACTTCTCGAGTACCTCGAAGCGGCGGCTCTTGTTCCCGGGAGCCACGGCAAGGTAACGGCATCCTCGCCTGACGGCACCATCACCGTGCAGATCGAAGATCAGCACGTCGGGCTCGGTAGCTTCGCCAGCTCTCGCATTCTGGTCCTGGCGCACGCCTGACGGCGACGGCATTCGCAGTGCCGGCGGGGCGGCCTTCGATTACACCACTTTGATGGCGATCGACATGCCCCGCTTGTAGTGATCGTCGATGTTGCAGGCAAATACGTAGGAACCGGCCGGTAGGTCGGCAACCAGTTCCCCGGTCGCGCCGGGCGCGAGGTCACCGAGTTCGGTGATGTGCTCGACGCCGGCGCCCTTCTCGTCAATCTTGCCCTTCGCGTCGACTGGAAGGGCGCGAGGCCCGAGAGCTGTTCGGAAGACTACGAACTCATGCTTCACTTGGTGCTTGCTCCGGTTGGTGAGTTCGAACCTCGTCACTCCCGCCTCGATCCGAGACGGGAGTGTGAACTCGTAGTCGTCGAGACGCACGGCCACGGTGTGCTTCACTTTCAGCGCAGCGGTCGTGAGCGGCGGTTCGCTTCCATCGCCGGGGTGGGCCGTGATATAGGCGTCGATCCTCTTGTCGAGTGCCGCGACGGACGGTGCATCCTTCTTCGTTTTGACGTTGGCCAGAGCATCTTCAAGATCTAGATAACGAGTCTTGTCGCGGGCACGCGCCGTGCCCTCGAACGTGAACCATTGGGCGTATATCGCATCGACGTCGATGGGGGTAGCGGCGGCCAAGCTCTTGATCTTCGCGAGTCCGGCGGTCACCTCGGAGTCGGGCACAATGGCGTAAGTCGATCCGGCCGCGGTGGGCTCGGTCGTCTTCGTTTTTCCGCCACCACAGGCGGCTAGCCCCAGAAGGACTACCAGAGGGAAACAGGCAAGACGGCGCATTTCGTAAGGATATCCTAACAATCGTTGGCGCTCAATTCTCGAGCGGGAGCACCTCCGCCTTGAGCAGTTCCAGCTCGGCCGTGAAGTTGTCGGGCACCATCGCCGGAAGGAGCACGATCTTCGAAAAGCCCGCATCGACGAAGCGTTCGATGGTTTCACGAATGGCGGAAGGTCCGACCGGAAAGAGGTCTTCGACGGCCACGTCAGGGCGGCGCTGGCGGATGCGCTCGACGAAGGCTCCGCTGAGTGGAGCACCGCCGCTGTAAACGATGAGCGCACCAAAATGTTCGGGGTCGATCTCGCGTCCAGCCTCGGCCGCATGCGCTTGAACCGTTTCGCGCAACCCCTTTGCCTCCAACGGAGAAATGAAGCTCGGCAACCAACCGTCGGCCAGACGCCCGACTCGGCGCAACTCTGAGGGCGCGATACCGCCGAGCCACACGTCGGGCGGTGACTGCTTCGGACGGGGACGCACAGTGAGGTCTTTGCAGTGATAGAACCGGCCGTCGTGGGTGACCTCGTCTTCGGTCCACAACCGCCGGATGAGCCCGATCGCTTCGTTGAACATCGGCGCCCGGTCTTGCCGAGCCACGCCAAAGCCGTTCTGCTCGCGCACGTCGGCCACGCCCAGCCCGAACGCGGGGAGGAGGCGGCCGTTCGACAGCAGGTCGATGCTGGCCAACTCCTTGGCCACCAGGACGGGGTTGCGTCCGGGCAGCACCATCACCGACATGCCGAACTTGAGCTTTGTCGTCCGTCCTGCGGCGAACGCCATGGCCGCGCAAGGGTCGGGGGTGATGCCATTGATACGTTCGCTGAACCACAGCGAATCGAACTCCAGGCGTTCCAGTTCGTCGATCAGCGTGGCGTAGGCGGAACCGTCGCCGGTGATGCCCTGGGTGCCAAGCCCGTACCCGATGCGGATCTTCATTCCCTCAGCCTGCCGCAAATTCGACAGTGCTACATGATCCTGACCCCGACGTGGTATCGAACTACGCGCAAGAAGGCCGCGTCTGTCGGCCCTCGCAAGAAGGAGCGCGCCGATGACGTATGACCTGATTGTTCTCGGGATGGGTTCGGGCGGCATGCTCGCGGCCAAGTTCGCGGCGACGCTTGATCTCAAGGTATTGGTGATCGAGAAACATCGTGTGGGCGGCGACTGCCTGTGGACGGGCTGCGTGCCGTCGAAGGCGCTTCTGGCGGCCGCCAAGACGGCTCATCACATGCGCACGGCCGACCGGTTTGGCATCACCGCGGTAGAACCGATTATCGATCGGGCCACGGTATGGGAAAAGGTGCGAGAGGTGCAGCGGGCCATCGCCGCCACCGACGACAATCCAGAGCGTTTCCGAGCCGAAGGCATCGAGCTGTTGGTCGGCGAGGCGGGCCGGATCGTGGGGCCCAACACCGTCGCCGTGGGTGAGACGATGTTCGCCGGCCGGTACATCCTCGTCGCGACCGGGAGCCGTCCTCTCATTCCGTCGATTGCCGGTTTGGCCGAGGTCGGCTATTTGACGAGTGAGAATCTGTTCGAACTCATCGACCCACCGGGCAGCCTGGTCATCATCGGCGGCGGGCCGATCGCCGTCGAGATGGCCCAAGCCTGTCGTCGCCTTGGTATGGAGGTCACGGTCCTGCAGAAGGCGGATCGGCTTCTGCCTCGCGATGAGCCAAGCCTGGTTGACATGCTGGTCGATCAACTCCGGTCCGAAGGGGTGCAGGTTCATGTCAACGTCGAGACGACCGCGGTGCGGGTCGAAGGCGGTGTCAAGATCGTGTCGGGCAAGGTCGGCGGGGTCTCTGCGGAGTGGGGTGCCGATGAGTTGTTGGTGGCCGCGGGCCGAACGCCGAACGTGGAAGGACTCGGACTGGCCGAGGTCGGTGTCGACGTCGGACCGAGGGGTGTCGAGGTCGACAATCGAATGCGCACCGCCGTTTCGACCATTTATGCCGCGGGCGACGTCGCCGGCCGATTCCTGTTCACTCATTCGGCCGGGTACGAGGCCGTCCGCGCCGTGCGTGATGCTTTCTTTCCGGGGAAGGGGACCTTCACGGCGTTGGTGCCGTGGTGCACGTTTACCGATCCCGAACTGGCCCATGCGGGCATGACGGTGGCGGATGCCCAGGCCAAGTTCGGCGCCGACGACGTGCACGTCTGGGAACTACCGCTCAGTCACAACGACCGAGGCCGCGCCGATAGGGCCAACGGCGGGATCGTGCTGGTGACCGGCCCGAAAGGGCGCCTGGTCGGAGGTCATATTCTAGCCCCTGCGGCGGGTGAGATGATCCACGAACTGGCGTTCGCCATTCACGACGAGCGCAAGCTGTCGGACCTGTCGCATTTCGTGCACGTGTATCCGACCATCGGTACGGCGATTGGCCAACTGGCCGCCGAGGCCGTGTTCGAGTCGGCCAAGAAGTACCGCTGGCTGGTGAAGCGGAAGTAGCCGTCATCCCTGCTTGTTGGGGCGATGACGAGCCGTTTATAGTGGCCGTTTCGCGTTGGTTTTCGTTCGAGGAGGTAGCCGTCGGCGGGTGCCCCGACTATATATAACTCCAAGATTTCTTAAGTTCTTTTTCCTTTCTGTCTCGCGGGAGGCGTTTTTGTCTCACCAGGGCATGGGGCCTGGCGGGGCCGTCCCGAGATCGTGAAAACTTGTGGGGCTGTCCGTGACGTCGTTTAGGGATTGGTGTTTGTTGTTCAACCCGAGTCTCACCATGACGTTGGAGTCTTCAGGTATCCCGAATTGTTGTTTCGAGCACGTGTCACACCTTCTTTGCTTCTGGGCTCCTCGGGCAGCACCCCTACTGGCTTTCCAAAGGAGAATGACGATGGATGTGGTGATCGAGCGGTGCGCGGGGATCGATATTGGTAAGAAGCTGATCGTCGCGGCGGTCCGTACGCCGGGGGCGGGTCGCTCCGGGCGGGCGTGTGAGGTTCGTAGTTTCGGGGGTTTCGCCCGGAACTTGGAAGCGTTGGCTGACTGGCTGGAAGCCGAAGGCGTCACGCACGCGGCGATGGAAGCAACCGGCGTGTACTGGAAACCGGTATGGCATGTGTTGGAGGAACACAGTTTCGAGTTGATGCTGGTCAACCCGACCAGGTCCGTAAGATTCCGGGCCGCAAGACTGACGTGATCGACGCCCAATGGATCGCGCAACTGTTGGAATGCGGGTTGCTGCGAGGTAGTTTCGTGCCGCCCGAACAGGTCCGAGACCTACGCGACTTGACGAGGTACCGGAAACGACTCGTTCAGGACCGGGCCCGCGAATCGTTGAGGGTTCAAAAAGTCCTAGAAGACGCCGGCGTCAAACTCGCGTCGGTCGCGACTGACGTGTTAGGGGTATCGGCTAGGGCGATGCTTGACGGGCTGATCGGCGGGGAACGCGACCCCGACGTATTCGCGGACATGGCGTTAGGACGGATGCGCCCCAACGTGACCTGCTACGCGACGCATTAGCGGCGTCACGGTTCCGGGCCCATCACGGCGTGATGCTCGCCGCGCATCTGGCCCATATCGATAATCTCGATACGGCCGGAAACATCCACCCAACATCCCAATAATTCTCCTCGGGAGTCCGAATCAGATCCGTTTCTGTCACATCCCCCTCGTAAAATGGGGGCATGCAAGATCAGATCGATCTAAGTGAACTCGGGTTGGACGGTAAGATCCAATTCGCTGACCATCTCCGGGCCGCTGTCGCCGCTATCCACCGGGTCTATCTGACGGTGTTGGCGGCGTTGGACAGCGAAGACAATTGGCGTCCTGACGGGTCGACG
>JANYDT010000022.1 GCA_025359845.1 Acidimicrobiia bacterium | reverse complement strand
GACGAGCGGCAAATAGTGGTCGTTGCGATCCTTCACGAGATACGTCTCGTCGCCGAGTTCGTGATATTCGACCACGAATTCGCGAAAGGCTTTTCCCTTTGCCGGCGTGATGATGGCGTCCCAGCCATGGGTCTCGCCCCGCCCGGTCCGAGGGTCAGACCACGTCGCTCCGGGAGGCTCGACGATGAGCGTACCGAACAGGCCGTGATCGTCGTTGAACCGTTCGTCGACATGACTGTGGAAGTAGTGGGTGCCTTCGCGTTCATTGTTGGGCGCTTGCCATTCGGACGTGACGGGGTGTGAGCCAGAGGCGGTCGCGGCGGGGTTGGTCGTAAACGCGGGACGTTCCTGATCGCCCACCGGGCCGCCCACGACACCGAGACCGACGCCGTGGGCGTGCAGGCTGACTCCGGCCCCATTGGGGAGCGCGTCGCGCAAGGTGATGTGTAGGCATTCGCCCGGGCGGACGCGCAGTACCAGGGGCTGGATGGCGTCGCCTTGAAGGCCGATCGAAACGCCCGGATCACCCTTGCCCATTCGGGCTGTGGCATTGCGAGCCTCTTCGGCCCGCACCTGCGCCACCTCGCTCGTCAAGGCGTACATGCGACCGAGCGGATCGTGATCGAGGTAACGATTGAGGGTGATGTCGATCGCCAAAGCCGTCAGGTCATACGTGCGGCGCGGTGCCGATGCGGTACAGGTGGCGATGGGTCGATCGGGCTGCCCCGCGGGGGCTGCGATCAACTTGTTTCCGGCCGAGTCCTCATGGCTGGAAGGGGCGGCCGGGGCTTCTGCCGCCGAGCCGGTCGCGGTAACAGGAATCGCCGTCGCCGCCTTAGCAGGGGTCGCCGTAACAGGGGTTGCCGTGGTTGGGGTCGCCGTAGCGGGGGTAGCGGCCGAGACGAGCGACGGCGCGCCAAAAATCGGGGCGACGGTTGCGGCGACGGCCGTCAACGCCGAGAGCAGGGCCCTCAGCGGCCGGGATCGTCGCTGACGGAAAGAACAAGCGTCCCCCGCACGGATGGGGGGGACGCCTTGGTGTGAATTCTTGGACACGTCAAGCGACGTTGACGGTCCCCTTCATGTTGGGATGGATGAGACAAATGTAAGGATAGCTGCCGGCCTTGATGAACTTGACCTTGTAGCTGAACAGCTGGTCAGGAGTGGAAAGAATGAAGCCCGAGCTATGCAGACCGGCGCCGTCGAAGGATCCTCCGTCGATCACGATGGGGGGCGGGGGCGGGCCCGCGGCGGTGGTGGGGGCGGCGGCCGGAGTCGTGTCGGCCGCGGCCGCTCCAGCGGTGGTCGAGGGAGCCGGGGGCGGGGGCGGTTGACCGGCGCCGCCGACGGGGGCGAATGAGGCCGGGTTCAAATGCACGCCACCATCGGGGGCTTTGGCGATGACCGTCCGGAGCGCTTCGTTGGCACCGAACGTTATGGTGTGCGGACCTACGACAGTCCACGTGATTGTGTCACCGACCTTCGCTTCAACGGGATCGGGACCGAATGCGGCGATGGTGGCGGCGGCATCTTTAACGCCGCTTCCGGCCAGGACCGAGCCGGGCTTGGATTCGGATATGAACGGCTTGAACAGGCCCTTGGTAAGGTCTTCGTAGGCCGGCTTGAGGGTGGCGACGAGCGACTTGAGTTCGCCTTGGCCGCGGGCTACGACTTCATCAGGTGTGTCAGCCTTGGCGTCAGCCGCAGCCACAGTGATCTTGCCCGTCATGCCGGCCCGGTGGAGCGTGCAGAAGAAGCTGTAGGTACCCGGTTTGATGTTGGCCGAAAGCTTCACCTTGAACTGCTCGCCGTCGGCGAGAAACCCGCTGTTGTAAAGACTCTGGGTTCCGTCGAAGTCGGGCTGGGTGTGCTGCGCGGCGGTGCAGGCGTCAGCGACCGGCGGATCACCCGATGCGATGTAGCAGGGTTGCGCTGAGGCCTGGATGGCGTCGCCGGGACCGTTGGGGATCATGAGCGCGATCTTGGCCAACTCCGGTGGCTCGTTGCGATCGGTCGGTTTGGACTTGGCCAATCCGGCGTCGACGAGCTGCCGAACGTGACGGTATGGGGCTCGCCCGTAAATACGGAAGTGAACGTGACCGTGTCACCCGGGTGGGCCGTCAACTCCTTCGGATAGTAAGCCACCGCCGCGATTGGGAACGTGTCGTTCTTGCCATCGACGTTGACGGAGTAGCTCTGAGGCGTTCCGGAGGCGGCGGCCGAACCCGCCACCGCGGTGGTTTCGGGAGCGACCGCAGCCACGGTTGTCTCGGGGGCCGAAGCGGCTGTGGTCTCGGGGGCGACGGTGGTCTCCGCCGCGACGGTTGTATCGGTGGTCTTCTTATCTTTGCCACACGATGCCCCAATGAGGGCGAGCGCAATCACTGCGGCGCTAGCTAGTGGCGACGAGCTTGTTGGATCTCAAGGTCCGTTCTCCAGACAGGTGGTTGTCGTGATGACCGGTAGAGATATCTATCGGTCCATGGCTCTTCGAAGAAGCAGTCCGAAGCGGATCAGTTCTGGTGGTGGGTAAATATTCCCGATGGAGGGGTGAACATGCAAGTCGAGGTGAGCTTCGCGGCTCGGTCGTTCGACACATCTGGTGCCGGGCACACTCCTCCCGGTCGCTCCAATCCACCGGCCGGAAGGGGCCTTGCCTTCAATGGAAGTCACGGGAGGGCCCGGGGCTGACGTGCAGGGGGAGGGGATCGATTCTATCGGCGACCACGTTGATGACGTCGCTGCTCGGACTGGCGGTGCGCTCGACCATGCCCCGTATTAACAAAGCCGGCGAACCCCTGGCGACCCGGCGGTACCTTTCCCAGACCCCTTTGGAACAGATGACGTTGATGAGTCCGGTCTCGTCTTCGAGGTTCACAAACGTGGTGCCACCGGCCGTGGCCGGTCGCTGGCGATGCGTGACCACGCCCGCCACCCGTACCCGGGTGGCGTGCTCGACGCCGCGCAGGCCAGCCGCCGACACGACGCCAAGGGCGTCGAGTCGGCGGCGCACCAGCTGGAGCGGGTGCCCGTTGGGAGTCACGCCGGTGGCCCACAGATCGGCGGCCATCTCCTCAGTCGGTGTGAGCCCCGGCAAGGCCGGGGCCTCGACGCCCACAACGACGCCGGCCAGACGACCGGGCCCTGTGTGGGCGAGCGCGCCGGCGGGCCCTCTGGGCCGCCGGC
>JANYDT010000045.1 GCA_025359845.1 Acidimicrobiia bacterium | reverse complement strand
CGTCGACCCGTCAGGACGCCAATTGTCTTCGCTGTCCAACGCCGCCAACACCGTCAGATAGACCCGGTGGATAGCGGCGACAGCGGCCCGGAGATGGTCAGCGAATTGGATCTTACCGTCCAACCCGAGTTCACTTAGATCTATCTGATCTTGCATGCCCCTATTTTACGAGGGGGGTATGACAGAAAGTGCTCCTTTCAGAAGAAGTCGAAGGAAAGAATAACTTTCTTTCCATTCGCGAAGACCCGAGCTCGCCGCCATGGTTGCTGTTTTTGACAATGACGGTGCCAATACTTAGCCTCAGCCGGTGCATGTGACCGAACGGATCGGATTCCACTTCGACGTGATGTGTCCGTGGGCATATCAGACGTCGGTCTGGATCCGCGATGTGCGATCGCAGAACGGCCTCGCCATCGACTGGCGCTTATTCTCGCTCGAAGAGATCAATCGCACCGAGGGAAAGAAGCATCCGTGGGAACGGGAGTGGTCCTATGGATGGTCCATGATGCGCGTTGCCGCCCTGCTGCGGCGCTCGTCGATGAACGACTGCGACCGCTTCTACGAAGTGGCCGGACGGGCCCTGCACGTCGAAGGACGCAAACCGCATCGACCCGAAGTCGCGGCCGAACTCCTTCGCGAGATCGGGCTCGACCCCGGTCTGGTCGACGCCGCGATCGCCGATCCCACGACACATGACGACGTGAAGGCCGACCACGACGAAGTGGTCTCCCACGGCGGTTTCGGCGTGCCTACTCTCGTGTTCGCCGACGGCAGCCACCTGTACGGTCCGGTGATTACGCCCGCCCCCCTCGGTGAGGACGCCCTCGCTCTTTGGGATCTTGTGCAATCGACCCGGCGCTTCCCACACCTGTACGAGTTGAAGCGGCCGAAGTCGGCCGCCGATCAAGCCCACATCGCCCAACAGTTCGCCCCGTACCTCAACGCCCGTGACTGGGAGTCCCGCGAAAGGCCCGCCCAATGAGTACCCGAACCGAAATCATTGCCAATCTTCGTTCAACTTGGACGGCCCTTGACGGTGTGGCCGCCCAACTCACGCCCGAGCAATGGCAGGCCCAGTCGCTGTGCCCGGCGTGGACCGCGCACGGTGTGATGGTGCACGCCACAGCCATCGAGCAAGGCCTGATCGGATGGCGTCCGGGCGACGACTCGCCGTTCCCCGCGATCGGCCGGGCCCACGGCGCCCTTTCCGAACTCTCGCCCATTGATCTCCTGGCGCAATTTCGGGTCACGGTGGCGAAGCGCCTCGAAGAGCTAGACGCCACCGATGACGCCACGTTCGCACTGTCGTCGTTCACACCCATAGGTCCGGCGACGTATGGTCGGTTCATGGCCATCCGGGTGTTTGACAACTGGGTGCACGAACGCGACATTCGGGTACCGCTAGGCATCGCCGGTGACGATACCGGTCCCGCCGCGGAGATGTCGCTTGACGAAGTGCAGGGGTCGATCGGGTTCATCGTCGGCAAGAAGATCGCGCTGCCTGACGGCAAGGGGATCGCCTTCGAACTGACCGGTCCGGTGAAGCGTCGAATGTTGGCCAAGGTCGAAGGACGGGCCACCGCCGTCGCAGAGCTGCCCCATCCGGACGTGACCGTCAAGACCGACTCGCTGACCTTCATGTTGTTGGCGTGCGGACGGATCGACCCCGAGGCGGCAATCGCCGATGGGCGCGTCACTTGGACCGGCGATCACGCGCTGGGCGCGCTGGCCGCCCGCAACTTGCGCTTCACGATGTAGGTCGGCTCGAAGACCAACGCCCGACCACCGGCGATCGGGGCCGGCCGGGCATTCGTTATTTCTGTTGTCAAGCCCCACGAGGTTCGCGTCGATGGAGATGCGACTGGCTCGACGTCGAGCCGGCTTCGACACCGTCCGGGGTTATTCCGACCATGGCTGCATCCGCGATCGCCAAAGCCTTGCCCGAGCACGACCGCCCGGGCGGCCCCGCGGCGGCGCCCTTGGCATCGTTGGCATCGCAAACGTGGCGACCCATCCGAGGTCCGAAGGGCAAGGCGCGCCATCCCAGGCGCCTCGACACCGCGGCACTCGTTTTGACGATTGTCGCGTCGCTTGTGTACGTCGGTTCGGTCCTCGTGCGCCACGCTGGATACCAATCTTTTCTGGACGGATGGTTCTACAACGCCTGTCTCGGGCTGGCCTCGCTGGTCTGTCTCGCAACGGGTTGGTCACGACGCCGAGGGCCCATGTCTGAAATGCGGATGTGGGCCTTGCTCGGTATCGGTTCGTTGGTGTGGACGATCGGAGATGTGTGGTTGACCATCGTGGTGCGGCCCTTGAAAAACGCTCCCTATCCGAGCCTCTCTGATTACTTGTGGATGTTGTCGTACTTGTTCTTGGCTGCGGGCATTGTCTCATTCGTGTTCGCTAGTCGGGTTCATATCCGCTTGTCAATCATGTTGGACGCGGCGATTTGTGCATTGGCGTGCGGGGCGGTCGCGGCCGGTTTCGCCTTTGGCACCATCCTGAAGGCCTCGTCGGGTTCGGGAGCAGCGGTGGCGACCAATCTCTCGTATCCGGTGTTGGACCTGGTTCTGTTGGTGTTGACGGTCACGGCGTTGGGGCTACGGGGTTGGCACGTCGATTTGCGCACGGTGCTCTTGGCCGCCGCCTTTGTCGTCTTCAGCGCGACCGACACGTTCTACCTGCTTCAGGTAGCCGCGAATACGTACGTTCAGGGAACGATTCTTGACACCGGGTGGCTTGTTGCCTTCACTCTGATAGCTGTCGCCAGCAGATGTGCGACTCGTCCGGTCCCGCCGACAAGTCATTCCTGGGGTCTGGTCACCCTCCCCGTCGGTGCTTCGGCCGTATCGCTCAGCCTTCTGGTCTACGCGGCAGTCATCGGCCTCAACCCACTCGCGGTTGGCTTGGCCGCTGCGGGCTTGACCCTTGCCGGAATCCGAATGGCGGTGACGTTCCGAGAGGTGGTGTCGTTGTACGGCGTCAAGGAGCAGGCCTACACCGACGAACTCACGGGTGTCGGCAACCGGCGCCGCTTGGTCGATCATCTCGACAACAAGGCCGAGGCCGACGATGGATTCGCCGTGCTCGCCATCGATCTCGATCGGTTCAAGGATGTCAACGACACGTTCGGGCACCCTGCGGGTGACGAGGTGCTGCGGGTCGTGGCCGGACGCATCAACGCCAATCTGCGCGACTCCGACCTCCTCACCAGGATCGGCGGCGACGAATTCACGGTCGTATTGGGTCGACAGAACCTGGACGATGCCACGGGCATCGCGCTGCGTCTCCTGGAGTCATTGCGCTCGCCTTTCGTCCTGTCGTTCGGCACGGTCGCCATCGACGCAAGCATTGGTATCGCGGTTTGGCCCGATCACGGTGGCAGCGCCGACGAATTGCTGCGCCGCGCCGACGAAGCAATGTACACGGCCAAGCGCGACGGTACTGGAGTCGAAATCTATCGACCCGGTGCCAGCGAGCCGAACGAGGGTGAGCGGCGGCTCTTGCAGCAACTACGCCATCACGGTTTGGACGGACAGCTGGTGCTGTGCTTTCAGCCGAAGGTCGAATTGGCGACCGGTGCAATCCACGGTGCGGAGGCGCTCGTGCGTTGGAATCATCCCGAACGCGGAATTCTTCTGCCCGCCGAATTCCTCCCCTTGTGCGAGGGCACGGGATTGATGCGCCGTATCAGCCACTGGGTTATCGATGCGGCCTTGCAACAAACCTCGAAGTGGTTGGCGGCGGGTCACCATGTGCCGGTGGCGATCAACATCAGCGCCGCCGACCTCGAAGACGCAGCCCTGGCCGAGTTCACGGCGTCAACGCTGTCGCGATACAACGTGCCCGCGAGCCTGATCACGTTCGAAATCACGGAGACCACGCTCATTTCTCATCCGGCACGCGCGGCCGAGGTCATCCGCCATCTGGGGGTGTTGGGAGTCGAGGTGAGCCTTGATGACTTCGGAACCGGTTTCTCGTCGCTCAGCCACCTGACCGACTTTGCGCTGAGTGAACTCAAGCTCGACCGTCGCTTTGTCAGTGATTTGGCCAACCCGTCGGCTGAGATCGTCGTACGGTCCATCACCAATCTCGCTCATGCGCTGGGGTTGCGAGTTGTTGCCGAGGGGATCGAAGACCCCGAACTGGCCTCTCGACTCAGGGCTATTGGATGCGATGTGGGACAGGGTTTCCTCTGGAGCCGGGCCGTTCCGGCGGCCGAGTTCATCGACTTTCTCACATCGACCCGCGACCTGAATCTGACCGGACACGGCGCCGTGGCGTGACCGGGTGACTCCCGCCTACGAACTGGGTCGGATCTGCGCATATGGGTCGCCGTCACCGCGCGGTCCGGCCGCCCCATTCCTGCCCGGATGACCCAGTTCGGGGGCGAGGGGGCGGGGGGCGAAGAGACGGGGGCGCACCCGCGATCACCCGGCCGGTTCGAGACGGCCGGCCAGGATCGCGCCGGCCGCGACTGCGAGCCACGCATCGGAGGCCGTGAGCCCCAGACGCTGGAACAGGCCGTGGGCCGGGCCCGCCGCGGTGGCGGCCAGACAGACCGCGGAGAAGGCGGCAACTGCTCGGGACGCCGCCGCCGCTCGAGGCAGTCCGAAGGTGCGAAGTGGACCGGACGCGAGCAGAGGGGTGGCGGCCAACGAGAGGTAACCCAGTGTGGCCCAAACCCCGTGGGCCAGGTCAACCGTTTTGGAGTGATCGAGGGGGAAGGCAGCGACACCGAGCGTCGCCACCGCGGTCGTGGCGGCGGCGATCCAGGCCGGGCCGGGGATGCGTTCGCGTAAGGCGAGGGAGAAGGCGCCAACCCCAACGGTGAAGCTTACGAACCCGGCACTCATCAACAGCCGGGTGGGGGCATGGACGGCGCCAAGACGACTGATGGCGTCGTCGACCATGGAGTAACCGGGGATGCGCGTAGCGCCTACAGCCCACGCGCCAATGAACGCGGCGGGCCCGAGAATGCCGCCGAGGGCGAGTGGCGAACGGGTCGCCGGACTATTTGTCTGCATCGGTCTGCCCGCTATCCAGTGATCAACTCGCGGAAGTACTCGTCGGTGTTTCAGACCGATCGTAAACTTTGGCCCTGGCGTCAGTCAATATGATCCTGGAGCCTGGCGGCGACTTCGACGGATCAGTGCCAATAGGTCTAGGGTCGTCGTGTCTCGTCTGCGCGGATCAGTCAGTATCGGTTGCAGCAAATGACATGGAAGGTCAGTCATTCATGAAATCCAATCTGATTCTCTCCGGAGGAGTCGGGCACGAGTTCGCCGAGACATCGGCTTACCTCGCCGCCATGTTGAAGCCACTCGGGGTCGCCTCGACCGTGACCGACGACTGGACGGGTTGGGCCGATGACTACGACATGATTACGGTGAATGGTTTGCGATGGCGTATGCGGGCTGATCGCTACGAGCCGCTCAGAGCGGCCGAGGCCTTCGCCACCCCCTGGACGCTCACCGAGGCGATCGCCCATCATCTAGCTCGAGGTGGCGCTCTTTTGGTCATGCACGCGGCCATTGTGTGCATGGATGATTGGCCCGAGTGGGAAGCTATTTGCGGGGGAGGGTGGGACTGGGAACAGTCGTTTAGTCCAGCGCCCGGCGACGTCTACTGCCACGTTGGTCGCAAAGCTTTCACGTTGACCGACGTGTGTTATCACCTCTTGCGAATGCATGGCGATATGGAAGTCGTGGCCACCGGACGGGTGAACTGGAACCGGTCGGTGTTGACCCTGCCGCCCGCGGGCATCAGCGCGTTGGGACTGCACCAACCCATGGCCTGGATCCGAACGCACGGGGGCGGTCGAGTGGCCGTCGATGTGCTCGGCCATGATGTGCGTTCGCTCGAAGACCCTGATCACCAGTTGTTGCTCTATCACCTGGTGGCCCGCCTTCTGCGCCTGCCCGACGCGGCTGAGGTCACCAACCCTTCCGCTCAGATGTCGGATTTCCGCTAGCACGGGACTCCGCCAACAGGCACAATGGTGGTGTGGTTGAAGACTTCGAGGCCTGTTACCGGGCCATCCAGAGCAAGGACGCCCGTTTCGACGGGTGGTTCTTCACCGCCGTAAAAACGACCGGCATCTATTGTCGGCCGTCATGTCCGGTCCGTCCCCCAATGGCCAAGAACGTGGTGTTCTATCCAAGCGCGGCGGCCGCTCAGGGTGCGGGGTTTCGGGCGTGCAAGCGGTGCCGGCCCGACGCCACGCCCGGTTCGCCGCAATGGAATGAGCGAGGCGATTTGGTGGCTAGGGCCATGAGACTGATCGCCGACGGCGTCGTCGATCGTGACGGCGTCTCTGGGTTGGCGAAGCGGCTCGGATACAGCGATCGTCAACTGGAGCGTCTTCTGCTGGCTGAAGTCGGCGCCGGACCGCTGGCCTTGGCCCGGGCGCAACGGGCGCAAACGGCCCGTATCCTGATCGAGACCACCCAGTTGCGCATAACCGAGGTGGCCTTCGCCGCCGGGTTCGCCAGTGTCCGCCAATTCAACGACACGGTGCGCGACGTCTTCGCCTCGAGCCCGACCGAATTGCGAGTTCGGGCGACGACCCGCGCCGGAGCAGGAACCCGCACAACGCCCGCAACCCGCACAACGCCCGCAACCCGCGCCGGAGCAGGAACACGTACAACGGCCGGAACCCTTTCGCTGCGCCTTCCGTTCCGCGCTCCTTACAACGTCGAGGGCGTGTTCGGGCACCTCGTGGCCACTGCGGTGCCGGGCCTGGAGGAGTGGTCCGACGGTGCGTATCGGCGGACGTTGTCCTTGCCTCACGGGACGGGCGTAATTGCGCTGCGCCCAGAACCGACCCATATCGCCGCCTCGATCATACTTGACGAGTGGCGCGACCTCGGCGCCGTAGTGGCGCGCTGTCGATGGTTGCTCGACCTCGACGCTGATCCGGTGGCCATCGACGCCGCCCTCAGCGACGACTTGCGACTGCGAGAAATCGTCGCGAAGGCCCCCGGTCGCCGGGTGCCGCGCTGCGTCGACGGAGCCGAGTTGGCATTGCGGGTGGTGATCGGCCAACAGATCAGCACCGCCGCCGCTCGTACCCACACGGCCCGATTGGTGCGCCGCTTCGGAACGGAATTGCCCCAAGGACCGAACGGCGGACTGACCCACATCTTTCCCACCCCCGAAGCGCTCGCCGCCCTCACTCGCGAAGATCTGGCCATGCCGGCATCGCGCCATCGCACCCTCGTAGGCTTGGCCGAGGCGCTCATGGATGGCGATATCGATGTGAACCCCGGCGCCGACCGAGACGAGACGACGGCCGCGCTGGTAGCCCTTCCGGGCATCGGCCCCTGGACATCGTCGGTGGTCGCCATGCGGGCGCTGGGTGATCCTGACGCGTTTCCGGCCACTGATCTGGGTGTCATCGTCGGGGCCGAGCGCCTCGGTCTGCCCAAAGGCAAAGCACTGGTGGAACACTCCCAGCAATGGCGTCCGTGGCGGGCCTACGCCACTCAGTATCTCTGGGGCGCTACCGACCATCCCATCAATCATCTTCCGTCCCCTACCCCGGAGTCGTAACATGCCGTCGACCACCACTATTGAAACG